>CAZRFE010000003.1:0-76613 GCA_964599565.1 uncultured Gammaproteobacteria bacterium | reverse complement strand
AAAAGCCCCGCAATCGCGGGGCTTTTCATGATCCGTAAGCAGTTGCTTACTTTTTCTTCAGTTCAAAAGCGGGCAGCTTTTTCTTTACCGCCACCTTCTTCATCTCCACATACCTCGGCATGCCATCCTTGTACGGCGGATACGCCTCGCCCTTGATGAGCGGCAGGAGATACCTGCGGCATTTCTCGGTGATGCCGAAGCCGTCCTTCGTGATGAAATCGCGCGGCATGAACTTTTCCTGGTTCGCCACTTTTGAAAGCGGCGCTTCACCGATGGCCCACTTGTAGGGCTTCGATGACTTGCGCTCGATGGTGACCATGACGGAGTTCTTTCCCTTCACCGCAAGTTCCACCGCGGCGCGGCCGACGGCGTATGCCTGCTTGAGATCGGTCTCGCTCGCGATGTGTCGCGCGGAGCGCTGCAGGTAATCCGCCAGCGCCCAGTGGTACTTGTAGCCGAGTTCGCCTTTCACGAGTTCGGCGAGATACGGCGCAACGCCGCCGAGCTGCTTGTGCCCGAACGCATCGACGGTGCCGGCTTCGGCGAGGAACTTCCCTTCGCTGTCCCGCACGCCTTCGGACGCGACGATGACGCAGTAGCCGAACTTCTTCACCGCGTCGTCGACCTTCTTCAGGAACGCGGCGCGGTCGAATGCGATTTCCGGGAAGAGAATGATGTGCGGCGGTTCGCCGTTCTTGCCGGAGCCTGCGAGGCCACCGGCGGCTGCGATCCATCCCGCGTGACGGCCCATGACTTCGAGGATGAAGACCTTGGTGGATGTCTTCGCCATGGATTCGACGTCGAGCGCAGCTTCCTTCGTGGATACGGCGACGTATTTCGCGACGGAGCCGAAGCCGGGGCAGCAGTCGGTGAGCGGCAGATCGTTGTCGACGGTCTTCGGTACGTGGATGGCCTTGATGGGATAGCCCATCTTCTCGGAGAGCTGCGAGACCTTGAGGCAGGTGTCCGCGGAATCGCCGCCGCCGTTGTAGAAGAAGTAGCCGATGTCGTGCGCGCGGAAGACGTCGATGAGGCGTTCGTACTCCGCCTGGTTTTCCTCGAAGCCTTTCAGCTTGTAGCGGCAGGAGCCGAATGCACCGCCCGGCGTGTGCGCGAGTCCCGCGATGTTCGCGCGCGATTCCTTCGAGGTGTCGATGAGGTCTTCGGTGAGCGCGCCGATGATGCCGTTGCGTCCGGCATAGACCTTGCCGATCCTGCCTGGAAACTTCCGCGCGGTTTCGATCACGCCGGCCGCGGATGCGTTGATGACCGCGGTCACGCCGCCGGACTGCGCGTAGAAGGCGTTCTGCGGTTTCGGTTTCGCCGTTCTGCGCGGGCTTTTCGCGGCGGCGGCCTTCTTCTTCACTGCCATGGGATTTCCTCGAAGGGTTGTCGATGCGAGCGGGCGCAGAGTCTAGCCGCTGGCACGGCATTTTTACAGTTCAAGCGCAGGGTTTGCGTGCGCGCGGCGTCTTCCATGCAGTGTTTACCCGATGCCGGCGGGGCCGATGTAGGGCGCCCCTGTTATTGCGCGTTTCCCGCGGTGTTCCAACATGACGGAGCGGTCGCGTGACGGAAAATCGCACGATCGGCGGTCCTGCGGTGCGAATGCGTTCTTGGCGAGGCGCGCATGGAAATTTCGGTTGTCATTCCCGTGAAGGATGAAGCGGAGAACATCGGTCCGCTCACGGAGGAAATCTGCGCGGCGCTCGATGGCGCGTATGCGTACGAGATCATCTACGTGGATGACGGCAGCCGCGATGCCACGCCCGCCGCGCTGCAGGCGGCGCGCCACAGGATCGGACCGCATCTGCGCGCGCTGCGCCACGCGCGCGGCTGCGGCCAGAGCACGGCGGTATGGAACGGCGTGTGCGCCGCGCGCGCGCCCGTCATCGCGACGCTCGATGGCGACGGCCAGAACGATCCCGCCGACATTCCCGCGCTCGTCCGCCGGCTGCTCGATCGCACGACGCCCGCGGATCTCGTGATCGGTCACCGCACGCTGCGCAGCGACAGCCGCGTTCGCATCGTTTCCTCGCGCATCGCGAACGGCATACGCCGCAGGATGCTGAAGGACGACACGCCCGATACCGGTTGCGGCATCAAGGCATTCCGTCGCGAGAAATTTCTTGCGCTGCCGTATTTCGATCACATGCATCGCTTTCTTCCTGCGCTGGTGCAGCGGCAGGGCGGCAGCGTGGTGTCGCTGCCGGTGCGTCATCGTCCGCGCCTGCGCGGCGCATCCAAGTACGGCATTCACAACCGGCTGTGGATCGGCATCGTGGACCTGTTCGGCGTCGCGTGGCTGCTGCGCCGCGAGCAGCGCGTCTGCGAGGCGCACGAGCAGGAATTTTCAGCGCCCACTGCGCCGCGCGCGAAGCGGGCGTGATGGTGGAGCGCCAGGACTACGCATGGCTTGCGCTTGGCTTTCTCGGCCAGGCGCTGTTCTCGATGCGCTTTCTCATCCAGTGGGTGCAGAGCGAGCGCGCGAAACGCAGCGTCATTCCCGATGCCTTCTGGTACTTCAGCATTGCGGGCGGCGCAACGCTGCTGATCTATGCGGTGCACCTGCTTGATCCGGTGTTCATCGTCGGGCAGTCGCTCGGGCTTTTCATCTACCTGCGCAACCTGCATCTCGTGATGAAGGAACGCGCGCAATCGCGCGATGCGGATTGATGACCCTGCGGCATCGCGTACCGGACGTTGCCTGGCTGCTTGTGATTGCGCTGATCGTCATCGGTGCGGGTATCGGCCTGCGCGATCCGTGGCCCGCGGACGAGCCGCGCTACGCGCTGATCGCGCGCGAGATGGTGGCATCCGGCGACTGGTTGTTCCCGCGCGTCGCCGGCGTGCTTTATGCCGACAAGCCGCCGCTGTTCTTCTGGTTGATTGCCGTTTCATACACGCTCACCGGTTCGCTGCGCGTTGCGTTCCTGCTGCCGTCGCTGCTCGCCGGGCTCGGCACGCTGTGGCTGGTGCACGATCTCGGCCGCCGGTTGTGGGATGCGCGCACCGGACTTCATGCGGCAGCGATCCTGCTCGTGACGCTGCAGTTTGCATTGCAGGCGCGCGCGGGACAGATCGACGCCGTGCTCGCGTTCTGGACGACACTCGGCCTGTATGGCATCTGCCGTCACCTGTTCACTGGTCCGGCGTGGGGCTGGTATGTCGCGGGATTTGCAGCAGCGGGTGCGGGCGTGATCACCAAGGGCGTGGGTTTCCTGCCGCTGCTCGCGTTCATTCCATGGCTCATCGCGCGCGGCTGGCGTGAACCGATGCCGGGCGGCTGGCGGTGGCTCGCCGGTCCGTTTGCGATGCTCGCGGTGATTGCGTGCTGGCTTGTGCCGATGCTGCTTGTCGTGGCGGCGAGCAACGATCCCGCGTACGCCGCCTATCGCGATGACATTCTTTTGCGGCAGACGGCGGCGCGCTACGCCTCGGCGTGGCATCACCTGGAACCGTTCTGGTACTACCTCGCGGAAGTCATCCCCGTGTTCTGGCTGCCCATCGCGATTGCGCTGCCGTGGCTCGTGCCGGCGTGGGCGCGCGATCTTCGGCGTCGCGATGCGCGCACGCTCGTGCTGCTCGGCTGGGTCGTGCTCGCGCTGCTGTTCTTCAGCCTGAGCCCTGGAAAGCGCGGCGTGTACATCCTGCCCGCGCTGCCCGCGCTCGCGCTCATCGCCGCGCCGCATGCGCGCGCGCTGCTTGAGCGGCGCGGACTGCAGCGCGCAGCGTACGCGGTGCTGGCACTCATCGCCGCGCTGTGGCTGCTCGCACTCCTTTATTACCGCGTGCTTCGCCCGGAGGCGGGCGATGCACTCGTCGCGCGCTACGAGGTCGCACCGTGGACGCTGCTCGGGTTGCTCGCGCTCGCAGCGGTGGCGGCGCTCGTTGCGGGTCCGCGCCGCGGCATGTACGCACTGTGCGGCTACTTCCTCGTGCTGTGGCTGATCGTCGGCGTCTATGCCTGGCCGCTGGTGAACGCGACACGCACGCCGGCGTCCATCATGGCGGATGTTTCCGCGCGCATCGGGCCGGACGCGCAGCTCGGGCTCGTCGACTGGAAGGAGCAGCACGTGCTGTTCGCCGGGCGGCCGGTCACGCATTTCGGATTCCGCAGGAATCGTGACGCGGAGATGGAAGACGGCATGGCGTGGCTGCTTGCGGGCGAGAACCGCTTCCTGCTGGTGAGCGACGCGGTGCCCCGGTCGTGTCTCGACACCGCTGCTGCAACGGACATGGGTTACCGCCACCGCCAGCACTGGTTGCTCGTCGAGGCCGGCGACATCCGCGCGAGCTGCCGTGCACGCTACCGGAATCGCGAACCTGCGATCGTGGTTCATGCCGGCAACACCGCATCAACGCCCTGATTTCAAGGGATTTCATTGACCTGCATTGCAGCGGAAGGTAATTTGGGCAGCTGTTTCCGCACCTGCCGGCCGGCGCTTGGTGCGTTGCGAAATCCACGGAGCGAGAAGACATGAGAATCGTGCTGCTAGGGGCGCCCGGCTCGGGCAAGGGGACGCAGGCCAAGAAACTGGTCGAGAAATACGGCATCCCGCAGATTTCGACGGGCGACCTGCTGCGCGAAGCGCTCGCGGCCGGCACGACGCTCGGCCGCAAGGCGAAGGCCGCGATGGATTCCGGGCAGCTCGTCTCCGACGAGATCGTGCTCGGCATCATCAAGGAGCGCCTGAAGAAGCCGGACGCGAAGAACGGCTTCATCATGGACGGATTCCCGCGGAACATCCCGCAGGCGCAGGCGCTCGACCAGATGCTGCTGCGCCTCGGCCAGCCGCTCGACGCCGCGATCCTCGTGGACGTGGATCTCGACAGCCTCATCCAGCGCCTTGCCGGCCGCCGCACCTGCGAGGTCTGCGGGCAGATGTACAACGTCTACACCGCGCCGCCGAAGATCGATGGCCAGTGCGACAAGTGCGGCGGACCGCTGCACCATCGCGCCGACGACAACGAGGAAACGATCGGCAACCGCCTGCGCGTCTATGAAGCGCAGACCAAGCCGCTGATCGAGTTCTACCGCGACCAGCACAAGCTGCACACGCTGAAGGGCACGGGCGACATCGAGGACATCTTCGCGCGCCTGGTGAAACTGCTGGAGCCGGTTCGCGAACAGGCGAAGGCCGCGGCGAAGCAGCGCGCGCGCGTGGCGGCCGTGCACAAGGCCGCGACCAAGCTGCGCGAGCAGGCCGGCAAGAAGACGGCCGCGAAGAAGAACGGCGAAAAGGCGGCGGAAGCGAAACCCGCCGCGAAGAAGGCTGAACTGAAGAGCGCGCCGAAGAAAGCGACAGCCAGCAAGGCCGCGCCGAAGAAAGCCGCGGTGAAGAAGACTGCTGCGAAGCCTGCCGCCTCGAAGAAGAAGGCAACCGCGAAGAAAACGGCCGTGAAGAAGAAGCCGGTTGCGAAGAAGGCAGCGGGCAGCAGGAAGCCTGTCGCGAAGAAGGCTGCGGCGAAGAAGTCCGTGGCGAAGAAATCCGCGGCGAAGAAGGCTGCAAGCCGCAAGAAGGTTGCGAAGAAACCGGCGGTGAAGAAGAAACCCGCCGCAAGGAAGACCGCGGTGAAGAAAAAGCCCGCAGTGAAGAAAGCGGCGGCAAAGAAGAAGAAGGCCGCAGGAAGGAAGAAGCGCTGAGAACCGCAGAAGGTTTTCAGCAGCATGCAAAAAAGCCGGAAATTTTCCGGCTTTTTTGTTTTTCCTTTCGCGGCTGAAACGCGCCTACAGCGCGTCGCCTGTCTTCTCGTTCTCGTTCACCGTCACGAGTTGCACGCCATCGTGCGCCGCCATCAGCGCCGCGCGGGCTTCGAGCACATCGAGCAGCCTTGCGCCCGCCGCTGCCAGCCGCCAGCCGCGCAACAGGTCGATGTCGCGATCGCCGCGCACCAGCCGCTCGATCTCCTTGCGGCTCGAGATGCTCGCCGGTGCAAGTTCATTCTCCGCCGCGATCGCCTTGAGCGCGGCCATCAGGAGATCGGTCTGCGCTTCTTCCGCGGGCGTCAGCCGTTCGCGCATCTGCGGCAGGTCGGACGGCGGTTGCGCCTGGCGCGCGGTTTCGATGAGCGACAGCAACGTCTCGCCGTGACGCGAGGCAAAGCCTTCCTCGACGCCACGCACGGCGATGAGCGCGGCGACGTTCTTCGGCGGACGCTGCGCAATGAACACGAGCGCATCGTCCTTCAGCAGCCACTGGCGCGGACGGTCAACGCGCATGGCTTCGCGTTCGCGCCATTCGGCGAGCGCGCGCAGCACGGCGACTTCCTTCGGTTTCATCTTTGCGGCTGCGCGGATGCGCCGCCATGCGTTCGCGGGATCCGGTTCGTATTGCGATGGCGCAACGAGTGCCGCGACTTCCGGTTGCAGCCACGCGCGGCGGCCGAGCCCTTCAAGACGCGTATCGAAATGCGTGTAGAGCGCGTGCAGGTAGCGCACGTCGTCGGCGGCGTATTCCAGCGCTTCATTCGGCAGCGGCCGGCGCGACCAGTCCGCGCGCGTCATGGATTTGTCGACTTCGATGCCGAGAATGTCGCGTACGAGCGTTGCATAACCGACCTGGTCGCCGTGTCCGCAGAGTGCGGCGGCGATCTGCGTATCGAACACCGATGCGGGAATCCGGCCTGAAGCCTGGAAGATGACTTCAAGATCCTGCCTGCCCGCATGCAGCAACACGAGCGTTCCGGGACCGGCGAGACGGTTCCACAGCGGCGCGAGGTCGGCTTCCTGCAGCACGAGCGGATCGATGCACGCAATTCGCTCGTCGGCCGCGACCTGCAGCAGGCACAGCCGCGGATAATAGGTCTTCTCGCGGATGAACTCGGTATCAAGCGCGACGACATTTGCCGTCGCCGTATCGTCGAGGAATGCGCGCAGCGCGGGCGCGGTGTCTATGAAAGCGAATTGCGGCATGGAATATCCCTGGCGGGCGATGAAACGCCGATGAGCGGGCGGAAGGGTTGCGGTATGATGCGTGCCAAACCGCACTCCGGCAAGCCCGAGCATGTTCGCACTTTTCAGCCGCTTTCTCGATCTCGCGCTGATGCGCCTGCCACCGCAGGCCTTTCCCGCGTCGCGCTTCCTGCTCGGCCTCGTGCTTCTCGCATACCTGCTCACATCGCTTGCGGGAAATCATGTGCTGTCCGGCGACATGCGCTACTCCATTGCGCGCGCCTTGCTGTCCGCGTTCAATCTCGCGGCGGCGGCTGCATTCGTGCTCGCGCTGGCGCGCCGCCGGGAACGCTGGCTGCAGGCCGCGACGGCGCTGTTCGGCGGCGAAACGGTCATAGGGCTCGCGCTCCTGCCGGTACTGCTGGTGAATGCCGCGGGCATACAGAACCTGTTCATCCTGCTCAGCATGCTCGCGTTTCTTGCCTGGGAACTTGTGTTCCTCGCGCATGTGTATCGCAATGCGCTTGATGCACGAATGGGTGCGGGCATGCTCATCGCGGTGCTGTACGTGATTGCGACATCGCTCATCAAGCAGCAGCTCGTGCCATTCCCCGCGAACTGAACGGAACCCCGATGCACATACACATTCTCGGAATCTGCGGAACGTTCATGGGCGGCATCGCGGCGATCGCGAAGACTGCGGGCCATGCCGTCACCGGTTCGGACGCGAACGTCTACCCGCCGATGTCCACGCAGCTCGAACGTCTCGGCATTCCGCTGACGGAAGGCTGGGATCCCGCGCAGTTCTCGCCGCGGCCCGATGTCGTCGTCATCGGCAATGCGCTGTCGCGCGGCAATCCTGCCGTTGAATACGTGCTCGACAACGATCTTGCATACGTTTCCGGCCCGCAGTGGCTCGCGGAAAACGCGCTCGCGGGAAAATGGCGGCTCGCCGTCGCGGGCACGCACGGCAAGACGACGACATCCAGCATGCTCGCCTGGATACTGGAGTACGCGGGGCTGAATCCCGGCTTTCTCATCGGCGGCGTGCCGGGGAACTTCGAGGTTTCCGCGCGCCTTACCGACAGCGCGTTCTTCGTGCTTGAAGCGGACGAATACGACACCGCGTTCTTCGACAAGCGTTCGAAGTTCGTGCACTACCGGCCGCGCACCGCGATCCTCAACAACCTCGAGTTCGATCACGCGGACATCTTCGAGAACCTCGATGCCATCAAGCGGCAGTTCCATCATCTCGTGCGCACGGTTCCCGGGAACGGACTGATCGTTGCCAACGGCGCGGACACGAATCTTGCATCGACGCTGGAGCAGGGCTGCTGGACGGCGCGGGAGACGTTCGGCAGCGACGGGAAGTCCGCATGGAATGCGCACGCGCTGAACGATGCCGCGAGCGAATTCGAGATCAGCTTCAACCGCGAGATCGTCGGTCGCGTGCGCTGGACGCTGAACGGCACGCACAACATGCTGAACGGACTTTCCGCCATTGCGGCTGCGCGGCACGCGGGCGTTCCCGCAAAGACCGGCGTGGATGCGCTCGCGGAATTCCGCGGCGTGAAGCGGCGCATGGAACTTCGCGGCGATATCGGCGGCGTGAAGGTCTTCGATGATTTCGCGCATCACCCGACAGCGATCCGCCTCACGCTCGAGGGTGCGCGCAACAGCGCGCGCGAACGGCGGCTGATTGCGGTGTTCGAACCGCGCTCGAATACCATGCGCATGGGCGTGCACCGCGACGAACTCGCCGCGAGCTTTGCGCCGGCGGATCATGTATTCATCTACCAGCCGCCGTATGTCGACTGGCCGGTGAACGACATCACGCAGCATCTCGGTGCGCGCGGTGCGAGTGCGACAAGCATCGAATCGCTTGTTGCGGACATCCGCGATTTCGTTCGTGCCGGCGACCAGGTGGTGATCATGTCGAACGGCGGTTTCGGCGGCCTGCATGGCAAGCTGCTCGCCGCGCTGGAACGACGGGAGCAGGACAATGAGTGAAACATCGCCGCGCCGCATCGCGCTCGCGATCACGGGCGCATCCGGCGTGCAGTACGGCCTCCGGTTGCTGGAAATCCTGCTGCGCCAGGAGCATCGCGTGCAGTTGATGATTTCCAAGCCCGCGCAGGTCGTGATCGGCACGGAAACCGACTGGAAGCTTCCCGGCCGCATCT
Source organism: uncultured Gammaproteobacteria bacterium (assembly GCA_964599565.1). Taxonomy (GTDB): domain Bacteria; phylum Pseudomonadota; class Gammaproteobacteria; order Natronospirales; family JAJUFS01; genus JAJUFS01. The sequence goes on along the minus strand of CAZRFE010000003.1, from coordinate 67,535 downwards.
CCGAATACGCCGAATGGTTCTCGCAGCGTTTCGGTACGCAGAAGCATCTCCTTAGCGCGCACGGCCCGGAAGAATGGACGGCGTCGTGCGCGAGCGGATCGAATCCGCCGGATGCAATGGCCGTATGCCCGTGCAGCATGGCGACGCTTTCCTCGATTTCCGTCGGTGCAAGCCGTTCGCTGATCGAACGCGCGGCGGATGTGATGATCAAGGAGCATCGCCCGCTCGTGCTCGTGCCGCGCGAGACGCCCTTCTCCGCGATTCATCTCGAGAACATGCTCAAGCTCGCGCGTCTTGGCGTCACCATCCTGCCACCGGTGCCTGCGTTCTACGATGCGCCGGGAAGCATCGACGACATGATCGATTTCGTCGTCGCGCGCGTGCTCGATCACCTGCGCGTGCCGCACGCGCTCGGTCCGCGCTGGGGAAAGCCGTGATTTCGAACGTTCAGGAAAACGCGCTTGCGGAAAAATAGCCGGGCAGCAGGTAGAACGGCGCCCATGCGAGCGACGAGACGATATCGCTTGCAATGAACACGCGGCGGCTCATGCCGGCCGCACCGGCGACGGCCGGCAGGAACGGGCGCAGCGGACCGACGAAACGTCCGACGACAACGGCGAGCATTCCCCACTTTTCGAGAAACGCGTGCGTGCGGTCGAGATGCTTTTGCCAGCGGCGCCCGGGCGTGCGGTCGTGGAACAGGTGTTCAAGTTCGCGGCCGATGAAGAAGCTTGAGATGTCGCCCGCGCTTGCGCCGGCTGCGGTCCACAGCAACAGCGGCAGCAGCGCCATGTCGAGACCGCCGGCGAGTGCGCCGAGCGCGAACAGCACCAGTGCGCCGGGCAGTACCACGCCGACAACGAAGAACGATTCCGCGAACGCGGCCACGCCGAGCGCGACGCCGATCCACGCGGCGTTCTGGGAAAGCCAGTGAGTGATGTCGGTGAAGAAATCCGGCATGACGCGACCGCAGTTGCCTGCGGTCAGACTAGCACGGGATGTGTCTCACACGTCCTGCCAGGTGTCCGCTCGCTGCACCGTGACCTGTCCGGTGGTTTCGCGCAGCCGCTGTGAAAGGAGGTAGGCAAGAGACTGGAAGAAGCGGCCGAAGAACCCCGGATTCTCGCGGATGATGCTCTGCACCTGCGGATGCGTGATGTAAAGCAGCTCGACGTCCGTCTTTGCGATGACGCTTGCGTTCGCGGCTTCGGCCTCGATGAACGACATCTCGCCGTAGATTTCTCCCGGTCCCGATTCCGCCAGCTCGATCATGAAGCCGCCGTGATCGCGGCAGACCTTCACCTCGCCCGAGCGGATGACGATGATGCCGCCAGGGCGGTGACCTTCCTCGAGAATGACTTCGTCAGGCGCAAACGCCTTGATCTGTGAGTTGGCAAGCAGCGATTTCCATTCCGCGTCGCGCAGGAATTTGAACGGATTGTTCATGCATGTTCCTCCCTACCGAAGGAAAGCGTAGATCATTTCCGGTGATTCCGCACACGGGATTTTCCCGGTACAGGTTCTCGTCGTACCTGTTCGTCCGCCGTTCTTTCCGACGCCGCTTGATACCGGCAGGCGTGAAGGAAAACGCGGGCTTCATAAAAGCGAGAATGCTGTTGCGGCGAGTGCAGTGCGACAGATGCGCTTTCAGGATGCTGCAGCGCGTTTCCATGCTACGGGTGTCTGAGGCGAGAAGGTCAGTCGATCATGCGTCGCGGTTGACCAGGTGGTTCGCGGTCATCGTCAGTCCCTGCATCAGGCGCTGCTCGACCGCAGCCGGAACCTGCAGTTCGCGGCAGGCGACGGACATGCAGTAAAGCCATTGCGCCGCTTCCGGCGTGCCGATCGAGAACGGCAGGTGCCGCATGCGCAAACGCGGATGGCCGCGCTTCTCGTGATAAAGCGCAGGCCCGCCCGTCCAGCCGGAGAGGAATTCGTACAGCTTGTCGCGGGAGTCCGCGAGATCGTCCGGATGCATCCGGCGAATGACGTTCGCCTGCGGATCGCGATCCATCACGTCATAGAAATGATCCACCAGCCGGCGCACGCCGGCATCGCCGCCGAGCAGGTCGTAAAGCGTTTCCGGCTGAAAGTGATCGTGGTTCATAGCGACTTGAACACCGAGTACGCGGCCGCGACAGTGCCTGCGATGTCATCGGGACTGTGCGCGGTCGAGACAAAGCCCGCCTCGAACGCCGATGGCGCAAGATACACGCCGTGCTCCAGCATGCCGTGGAAGAATTTTCCGAAGCGTTTCGCATCGCATGCCATCACGTCGCGAAATGACGTGACGGATTCCTGCCCGGTGAAGAACAGGCCGAACATGCCGCACACCTGGTTGATGACAAGCGGAACGCCGGCGCGCTTCGCGGCGTCGGCAAGTCCGCCGCACAACTGCTCGGTGAGCGCGGCGAGACGATCGTGGAAGCCCGGTTCGCTGACGATGTCGAGCATTGCGATGCCGGCCGCCATCGCAACGGGATTTCCCGACAACGTTCCCGCCTGGTAGACGGGGCCGAGCGGCGCGAGCTGTTCCATGATGTCGCGCTTGCCGCCGAACGCGCCGACCGGCATGCCGCCGCCGATGATCTTGCCGAGCGTGGTGAGATCGGGTGTGACGCCGTAACGTTGCTGCGCGCCGCCGCGGGCGACGCGAAAACCCGTCATCACTTCATCGATGATCAGCACCGCGCCGTGTTCGTCGCACATCTCGCGCAGCGTTTCGAGAAAGCCGGGCGCGGGCGGCACACAGTTCATGTTGCCGGCGACAGGCTCGACGATCACGCAGGCGATTTCACCGCCGATCTCGCCGAAGACCTTCCGCACCTGCTGGGCATCGTTGTAGTCGAGCGTGAGCGTGTGTTCCGCGGCGCCCTTCGGCACACCGGGCGAAGTCGGCACACCGAGCGTGAGCGCGCCGGATCCCGCCTTCACCAGCAGCGCGTCCGAATGGCCGTGGTAGCAGCCTTCGAACTTCACGATCTTCTCGCGGCCGGTGTAGCCGCGCGCGAGCCGGATCGCGGACATCGTCGCTTCCGTGCCGGAGTTGCACATGCGCACGAGTTCGATCGATGGCACAAGCGCGCAGACCTTGCGCGCCATGGTCGTTTCCGCCGGCGTCGGCGCACCGAACGACAGGCCGTTTTCCACCGCGCGCAGCACCGCGTCGCGTACCTTCGGGTGGTTGTGTCCCGCAACCATGGGACCCCAGGAGCCGACGTAGTCGATATAGCGCTTGCCCTCGGTATCCCACGCATAAGGACCGTCGGCGCGCGCGAAGAACACCGGGTCGCCGCCCACGGACTTGAAGGCGCGCACCGGCGAGTTCACGCCGCCGGGGATATAGCGCTTCGCGTCGGCAAACAGGTCGCGGGAAGAGGCGGTCATGGAATCTCCTTGGGCTTTATGGCCGTGCGGCCCGGAACGGCGGGCCCGTATGCTAACCGAAGGCCTGCACGGACAAAACCGCACAGGAACGCGCCGTTCGTCGGTCGGGCTTGACAGGTAGCTATCCGCAAACTACTTTGTATTTAAAAGTACTTTCTGAGGAGGAACTATTCATGGGAACTGATCCGTACGCGGACCTCGCCTACATCCGCCGGGTGATGGAAGACACTCGCCGCACGGTTTACGTGCACGGCGGCTATTTCATCGTCTGGGGCGTGGCCATCGGGCTTGGATTGATCGGGACATGGCTGACGGCGACGGGGCGGTGGAACGTGCCGTCGATGGCGTACTGGACGGCGTGCCTTGCGCTCGGCGGCATCGGCATGTTGCTGCTGATGCGCGCGGAACGGCGCGAGTCGGTGGAAGCGCCGGCCGGCCGGCTGATCGGCATGGTCTGGATGTCGATGGGCATCAGCATGCTGATCATCTTCTTCGTCGGCGTCGGCAGCGGCCATCTCGGCGGCCAGCACATGTCCGCGCTGTCCAGCGCGCTCGTCGGCGGCGCCGTGTTCATGACGGGCACGCTCGCGGGCATGCCGTGGCTTCGGAATCTTTCGTTCGGCTGGTGGGCGGGCTCGGCGGTGATGTTCGCCTGGCCGGGGCTGTACGTGCTCCTTCTCATGGGCCTGATGCTGATTGCGCTGTACGTCGTACCCGGCGTGATTCTCGTCCGCATGAAGCGGACTGCGCGCGGGAGCGCGGTGCATGAATGATTTCGACCACAGCCAGCTCGACGACCTCATCCACTCGCGCATACGGCTTGCGGTGATGGCGGTCCTCGCGAGCGTGGACCGTGCGGAGTTCACCTTCATCCGCGACAAGGTGAACACCACGGACGGCAACCTGAGCACGCATCTTCGCAAGCTCGAGGACAATGGCTACGTGGAAATCGCGAAGCGTTTCGCCGGCAGGAAACCCGTCACCGATGTGGCGCTGACGGCGAAGGGCAGGGCGGCGTTCGCCGCCTACCTCGCGCATCTTGAGAACCTGCTGTTTACCGTCAACAAGGGAGACGACACATGAACCGGCAATCGTTGCGCATCGCCAGGCGCATTCTCTACACCCTCGGCATCCTGGTATCGCTTGCGACATTCATCCTGCATGCGCTGCCGACGAACTGGGGAATCTTCCTGAGTTCCGCGTGCTTCATCGTCGGCGCGATGCTCTGGGGCATGGCGTGCGAACCGGAAAAGGACGAGGAGAAACCGTCATGAAACCAAGGCATCTTTCCTGGCTTTTGCTGCTGCTCGCGTCCGTCGCATCGGCAGGCGAACCGGCGTCGTCGCTCGATGCGCTGGTCGGCGAATGGCAGGGCGAGGGCTGGACCCAGCGCGGCCCGGAACGCTCCACGTTCGACAGCCACGAAACCGTCCGCAAGGTGCTGGACGATACGGCCTGGCTGATCGAAGGCCGGCATTTTCGCTCCGGCACCCGGCAGTCCGTGCACAACGCGCTTGCGCTGATACGTCCGGGCGCGAAGGGCGGCGAATACCGCATGCATTCGTGGCTTTCCGACGGCCGCGACATGGAGGCGTGGGGACGCGAGGAAGGCGATGAATTCCACTGGGGTTTCTCGCTGCCGGACGGTTCGCGGGACATTCGCTACCGCCTGCGCGTCAGCGGCGATACGTGGACCGAGGTCGGCGAGACGCGCGCCACCGGCCAGGCATGGATGAAATTCTTCGAAATGACGCTGCGGAAACAGCCACCGAAAAATTAACTGTTATGGTGAACTAAAGCACTAGCCCTCTGTCAGATTGTGGGAATAAGATGGCGACCGGCGGGATAGCCGCGGCGCCGGACAACCAGGAAGAGGGGGATATGCCATGTCGGAGAATTCAGTCATTCCGGAACGCGTTCCGGGTGTGATCCAGCCAATCCCACCGGAGGAGCGCATCCATACGCTCGACGTGCTGCGCGGATTCGCGCTGCTTGGAATCATGTTCGTGAATGTCACGGCGTTCGTGCAGCCCAGCGCCTGGTTCGCGGTGCACTGGGAGGAACTCGGTCCCGTCAATTACGCGGTGGAAGTGCTGAAACTCTTCTTCACGCAGGGCAAGTTCTACACGCTGTTCGCGTTCCTGTTCGGCCTTGGCTTTGCCGTGCAGCTGGCGCGTGCGGAACGCGTCGAGCGCGGTTTCGCTGCGCGCTTCTTCTGGCGAATCGTGCTGCTGTGGCTGATCGGCATCTTTCACATCGTCTTTCTCTGGGACGGCGACATTCTCAACACCTACGCGGTCGGCGGCCTGATCCTGCTCCTGTGCTACGGCGCGAAGCGCGGCGTCGACCGGCTCGTGCGCCGCTTCAGCAAGGGTCGTCGCGAAAAATCGCCACGCTGGCTGGTGCCGGTGATGGCGGGCCTGCTGATCTTCGGTCCGCTCGCCGCATTCGCCGGTTTCGTGAATCACGCGCTCAACGTGCAGGCGGCCGCCGAGGCCGGTGAAGTACTCAGCGAATCCGACCAGGGAATTCTCAAGCAGATCGAATCGATGAGCGATCCGAAGCGCGCCGTGGAACGCGAGCAGGAAATGGCGGCGGCGATGGAGACCTTCGCGAACGGCAGTTACATCGACACCGTGAGCTGGCGCATCGAGCATCTGCCGAGCCGCACGCTCTCCGGCCCGTTCTGGTTCATGATCGCCGGCATCTTCATGCTCGGTGCATGGTTTGGCCGCAACGATTTCATTCGTCGCGCCGGCGAGCTTCGCCCGCAGTTCCGGAAGCTGCTTGTCATCAGCCTGCTCGTCGGCGTACCGCTGTCGGCGCTGTTCGTGTACGTGCAGATGAACAGGCCGGAACTGCCGGCGCTGTCGTGGCAGCACTGGCTGGACTTCTTCGCGAAGACAGCGTCGGGACTTGCGTTCATGCTCGTGTATGTCGCCGCGATCTCGCTGCTCATGCTCACGCGCGCACGCCGCTGGCTGGAGTATCTCGCACCAGTCGGACGCATGGCGCTGTCGAACTACCTGCTGCAGTCGTTGCTCGGCACGCTGGTGTTCTACGGTTACGGGCTTGGCTTCGTCGGCAAGCTCGATTCGACGGAACAGCTTTTCTACATCGCGCTCGTGTTCGGCGGGCAGATCATGCTCAGTCGCTGGTGGCTCGCACGCTTTCGTTTCGGGCCCGCGGAATGGCTGTGGCGTTCGCTGACGTACTTCAAGCGTCAGCCGATGCGCGTGCGCGGCGTGGAGGCCGAAGCGACGCTCGCGCATTCCTGAATGGTGTTGCATGTCGCGCCGTCGCATCCTGCGGCGGCGCGCTTGCGTTCGGTGCCCGGAAACGCAACGATGCGGGACGACGAAACCCGGGGGAAATGGCAATGACGGAAATCGCCGCACGACCGGTCTGCGCAGCGGAACGCATTGCAACGCTGGACGTGCTGCGCGGTTTCGCGCTGCTCGGCATCCTGCTCGCCAACCTGATGTTCTTCGCGCAGCCGGTATCGGATACCTACGATTACACCGCGGCCGGCAGCGGCAGCGATGCCGCGATCGGCTGGCTGATCATGTTCTTCACGCAAGGCAAGTTCTATCCGCTGTTCTCGATGCTGTTCGGACTCGGCTTCGCGATCCAGCTCGAGCGCGCGAAGGCGCGGCAGGGCAGCGTCGTGCCGACCTATCTGCGCCGCCTGCTGGTGCTGCTCGCGATCGGCGTGCTGCATGGCACGTTCATCTGGGCCGGCGACATCCTCGCTGTCTACGCAGTGCTCGGTTTCGTGCTGCTGCTCATCGGTCGCGGCAGTTCCACGCGCCTGCTCACGGTTGCGATCATCGCGTTCGCCGTGCAGTTGCTGATGGCGTTCGGCATGGCATCGATGCTCGACTTCGCTGCGAAGAATCCCGATGCGGCCGCCGAAATGCTGAAGGGCATGCAGGCGGCACAGATGCAGCATGATGCGCTCAGCGAGCAGGCATGGGCTGCGTACACGAGCGGCACATACATGGAGATCACCTCGGTGCGCGCGCAGGAGTTCGTTTCCATCTCCTCCGCGGTGCCGTTCTTCGGGCTGCATGTGCTCGCGATGTTCCTGTTCGGCGCCTGGCTCGGCCGGCACGGACATTTCGCGAATCCGCTCGCACACCGGCGCTTCTTCCTGCTTGCGCTGGTCGTCGCGATCGGCGCGGGCGTGCCGCTGTCCGCGTGGCACGCGTCGATCGGCCTTGAACTCGACCCATACAACTTCACCGATCCGCGCAACGGCTGGAACATGCTCCTCGGCTTTGTCGCAGGTCCGGTACTCATGCTGGGCTACGCGGCGCTGATCGCGCTTAGCATGCAGACGCGCGCGGCGAACTGGCTGCGCACGCTTGCGCCGGTCGGCCGCATGGCGCTCACGAACTACCTGCTGCAATCGGTGGTGATGACGCTGGTCTTCTATGCGTACGGTTTCGGCGTGATGGCGCGCGAGTTCGATGCGGTGTTCATGGTGAGCGCGGGGCTTGCGCTGTATCTCGCGCAGATTCTTTTCAGCCACTGGTGGCTGCGGCGCTTTGCGTTCGGACCGGTGGAATGGGCATGGCGCGCGCTGACGTATTTCCGCCTGCCGCCGATGCGCCTTGCAGCCATGGAGCGGCCGCGGGATGTCTAGCGTGAATCCCGTGATGCGTTGAACGCGCGAACGAGTTCGCGCGTCGCAGCGGCGATGTCCGCTGCGGCGAACACTGCCGAGACCACCGCCGCCATCGCGGCACCCGCGTGCACCACTTCACCGATGTTCCTTTCGTCGATGCCGCCGATTGCGCAGGCGGGGATGTGCAGTTCGCGACGCGCGCGCGCGAGCAGTTGCATCGGCGCGCGTACGGCATGCGGTTTCGTCAACGACGGAAACATGCTGCCGAAGGCAACATAGCCTGCGCCGGTGCGCATCGCTGCCTGTGCAAGACCGAAATCGTCGTAGCAGGAAATCCCGACGACGGCGTCGCGTGCGAGCAGGCGGCGCGCACGTTCGGGATTCATGTCGTCGCGCCCGAGATGCACGCCGTGCGCGTTCACCGCGCGCGCGAGTTCGACGTCGTCGTTCACGATGAGCAGCGCATCGTATCGCTCGCACAGCGAAACGAGTTGTGCGGCGTCTTCGCGTCGCCGGTCGGCATCGGCGGACTTGTCGCGGTACTGCACCAGCCGCGCACCGCCTTCAAGGACGGCTGTGACGCAGGGGATGAGTCCGCGCGGCGCGCACAGCGCTGCATCGGTGATCGCGTAGATGCCCTGCAGGCGGGGATCGAACGGAACGTCCATCAGCGTGACGAATGGCGGTTGGGAATCCGCTGGCCGTGACCGAGCTGCCAGCCGTTCGCAAGTGCGCTGAACGTGAATGCCTGCGCGTGATCGATCGCCTGCGGGACGGGTTCGCCCTGCGCAAGTTTTGCTGCGATGGCGGATGCGAGCGTGCATCCGGAACCGTGATGCTCGCCGGCAAGACGGTCCGTCATCCAGCGATGCGTTTCGCCGTTGCGGCCGTAAAGAAAATTCTCGACCGCGGGTGTCGCCTCGTCGCCGCCCTTCGCAAGCACCCATGGAACGCCGAGATCGAGCAGCGCTGCCGCGCGCCTGCCGGTGTCGGGAAGATCCGGTGCAAGACGCCGCAGCTCGAGCGCGTTCGGCGTCAGCAGCGTCGTGCGCGGGAGAATGCGTTCGCGGTACACGGCGATCAACGCGGACTCCGCGAGTTCCGCGCCGCCGGCGGCGACAAGCACGGGATCGGTGACGACGGGAATCCGCGGGTGCTCGGAAAGGAGCGCGGCGATGGCTTCGCCGATTGCCGCGCTGCCGAGCAGGCCGAGCTTGATGGCCGCGACCGGCAGGTCGTTAAGTACGCGTTGCGCCTGCGCGAAGACGAAATCCGCCGCAACGGACTCGACAGCGTATGCGTTGACCGTGTCCTGCACGGTGAGTGCGGCAAGCACGGGAGCGGGATGACAGCCGAGCGTGGTGACGGCCTGGATGTCTGCGGCGATGCCCGCGCCGCCGGAAGGATCGTTGCCGGCGATGACGAGCACGACGGGAGGATGCGTGTGATGTTGCATGCGCCGCATCTTATCATTCGCGGTTTGACGCGGCCTGCCCGGTTCCGGAAAATGCGCGCTCCGAAATATCTTCATTCCCGGTGTGATCAATGAAAGCCTACATGTGCGTCATCTGCGGTTTCATCTACGAGGAAGCGAAAGGGCATCCTGAAACCGGCATCGCACCGGGAACGCGCTGGGAAGACGTGCCGCTCAACTGGCAATGTCCCGACTGCGGCGCCGGCAAGGAAGATTTCGAGATGATCGAAATCTAGCCCTGGGCTAGGTGAATGCCTGTATTGCGGCAGCACGAAGTTTGCTTCAACGTCGCTCGCCATTGAATATGTCGCGAAGCAGCGATTGACGAGCGGACAGACCGATGCCGCTCCGCAGATCCGGAGGGGCTCGAACGCCTGATGCCGACAAAGTCAGCTGCACTCCTCGTCGAATCTCCCCAGAGCCGTCATTTCTGCCAGATTCACCGCAATGCCGGATCACTCAAGGCCGCGCTCGCCGTGTTTGTCGAGTCCGGACTTCGGCGTGGCGAAACCGTTCTCGTGATCGCATCCGGCTCTCGTCGCGCCGCTGTCGTCGCAGGCATCGATGCCGGCGGAGCCAACGCCGCAGGATTGCAGGCTGCGGGCCGCCTGTTGCTGCTTGACGGACGGATGCTGCTCAAGCGGTTCATGCGCGGCAGCATGCCTGACTGGCCGTCCTTTCATGCGACCGTTGGCGAGATCATCGAGAGCGTGTCGCGGCCGCACGTGAAGCTGCGCATCTACGGCGAAATGGTGAGCGACCTGTGGCGCGCGGGAAACCCGGACGCGGCGATATGCCTCGAAGAATTCTGGAACCGCCTCGCGGATCACTACCGGTTTTCGCTGTACTGCGGCTACGAGCTCGACGGCATGGACGCGTCATCGTACGCAGCTCCGCTTGAGGAAATCGGCCGCACGCATGCAGGTGTTGTGGCCACGAACGACGATCCGGCGTTTCTCGCCGCAATCGACAACGCAAGCCGGGATGTGCTCGGCATTCCGGTTTCGCACCTGCTCAGTTCATCGGGATCGCAGACGTGCAACGGCGCGCATCGCCTGCCGCTCGCCTATCGCACGCTGTGGTGGCTGTACCGGAACATGCCGTCCGCGATGATCAAGATACTCCGGCGCGCCGAGCGGTATATCGAAGCGGAAACGCTGCGCTGAACGTCATTCGACGCGCTCGACCGTGTAACCCGCCTGTTCAAGCAATGTCACAAGGCCCGCGTCGCCGACAAGATGCAGCGCGCCGACGACGAGCATCGTGTCGCCCGGCGCTGCGAGCAGGGACTCGATGGATTCCGCCCAGCGGCGATTGCGCGCATCGAGCAGCGTGTCGCGCAGTTCCGGCTTGTCGCCGAATTCCTTCTCAAGCAGGCGCGTGAGCGCGCCGTCATCGCCGCTGCGCCACGCGCTGACAATGGCTTCCATCTCGTCGTGGAACGCGCCGCTTTCCGCGACGCTGTCGAGCAGGAATGTCTTCTGCGTTTCGAGCGGCAGGCTGTCGAACATGCCGAACTGCTCGGCGGCGGTTTCAAGCCCCGCGGTCTGCTTGCCGTCGGCTGCGGCGCGCGTCCCGAAATGCAGATCCACGCCCTCGGTTCCCGCATAGCCGCTGCGCGCAAGATTCAGCGCGAAGACCTGCAGCGCGACGAACCACGGCTCGTAGTCGCGGAACTGCGCGATGTCGACGCCGATCTCCCGCATCGCGCTGCGCAGCTGCGCGTACTCCTCGCCAGTGAAGGCATCGGCGAGATGCGCATCGCCCTGGTAGCGCGCGAGCGGCAGCACGACGCCGGCGATGCGGGAAGGATCGAGTTCCGCGGGCGCGACTTCCAGCACGATGCGTTCGGCGTCGCGGTAGGCGGATTCGATGCGTTCATCGAGCGGATAGTCGCTCGCGCGCAGCGCATGCACGGAGCCAAGCAGCCAGAGCGTGCTGTCGGTGTCCGTCACGCGATAGAGCAACGGCGCGGCGACGGCGTTCGATGCAAACGGGAGAAGAAGAAGCGGCAGGATGCGCAGCATGGAAATCCTCAATCGCAAGGCAGGGTGCCGGCGAGTTTCGCCAGCCAGGAGGTCTTCGCCGAAAGTTCCAGCGAGCTCGTCCACTTGTAGGCGAGATTCAGCGAATCCGCCTGCGCGTACACGCCGTGGCCGCGATACACGGTGATGCGATGATCGCGCAGCACGTTCGAGATGCGTTCCGCGGAGTGCGCGACGTAATCCGCGTAGGGCGCATCGATCACCGGCACGCGCGGAAAATAGTAGCGGCCCTCGAAATCCGCGGGGATGAAGTCCGCGCCGTCGAGCGTGAGTGCGACGGTGTGCGCACCGTGACTGTGCAGCATCGCGCGTGCGGATGCGTTCTTCTGGTAGACCATGACGTGCAGGCGCGCATCCAGCGATGCGCCGTCGCCGATGCTGCCGTCGATGTGGCAGCGGACAAGGTCGGCGGGCTCAAGCGTGTCGGCACAGCATCCCGTCGGCGTGACCCAGACGGTGTCGCCGTCGCGCACCGATGCATTGCCGCTGTGCGAATCATTGAGACCGTGCGCGCGCAAAAGCCGGTAATATCGGACAAGTTCTTCGCGAACGTTCATGCAGTTTCGTCACAGAAGAAGTAAAGGGGGAGCCATGTTAACCATGCCCGGCCGCTACGGCCACCGCGTCTTCGCGCTGCTTGCCGCCGTGCTGCTCACCGCGTGCTCGGCAACGCCGGTGCTGCACGAATTTCCCGCACCGCTCGCACCCGAGTCGCGCCCGCCTGCCGCCGTGAACTACACGCTGCGTGAAGCCGACGCCGGTGCCGGCAACTGGCTGTTGCGCGGCGAGCAGGGCGATGTCGTCGGCGGGTTTCGCTGGCAACGGGATTTCAGCGGGTCCGCTGAATCATCGCGCGGACAGCTTTTCCAGGACGGCATCAACCAGCGCGACTACGTCTTCAGGCTCGGCGCGGGTGCAGACGATGCCGCGTCGCGCGGCTGGGACATGGCGCCGCCGCGCATCACGATCTTCAACGCCGCCACCGGCGAACGCGTCGGCGAGCTTGAACTGCGCACGGGTTTCGAATCGCGGTTCGAAGGCATGTGGCAGGGCAGGAGAATCCTCTGGCGCGCCGAGTTCCTGCCGGGCGGTTCGGTCGAACGCGACGGCGTCGAGGATTTCTATCCATCTGCGCAGCTGCTGCACTGGACTGGCGGCTCGAATGCGGATCTTCGCGTGTATTCGGGGCGCGCGGTTGCAGGTGAGCCGCCGGCGTTCGCGGAACTCCTGCTCGACGTCGCGGCGGGCAGACCGCTGACCCGGCGGGAACTGGGCGATGCGATGGTGCTGTTGTTTGCGATCCGTGCGCTCGAGCAGGTGGAGGGCGCGGAAAAGGCGGAATGACCGGCAGCGCGCGGCGGGTGAAAGCAAGGAGCCGGGCAATGCCCGGCTCCTGCATTTGAACGCATGGTTCCGGCAGTCAATCGCCGATCATTTCCGCTTTCGCGTCCTCGACGCGCTCGATGCCGGTTTCGATGCTGCCGTCGTCATGGAGATGCAGCCAGCGGTAACCGGGTGCCGCATCGGATGCCTGGAACTCCTCGGTCTGCGGTTCCATCTGCCGGCTGGTTGACGGCGCACACAGGTAACGCACGCCGTTCTCCTCGCTGTCCCACGCCTGGTGCGCATGACCGAAGATGCAGGCGCGCGCGCCAAGCATCGAAAGATGCACGCGGAATGCGTCACCGTCGCGCAGGCCGAGCCGGTCGATCCACGCACTCTTCAGCGCGAGCGGCGGATGATGCAGGGCGACGAGCAGGTGGCGTTCGCCGCGCGTCGCGGCGGCGGTATCGAGAATCTCGCGGTTTTCGCTGTCGAGTTCGCCATGCACGGCGCGCGGCACCCGCGAATCGAGTGCGACGATTCGCCAGCGCGGAAAATCGAGAACGTTTCTTCGTGCCTTCGGTGCGTTCGCGAACGCCGCGAACAATGCCGCGGAGTCGTCGTGATTGCCGGGAACGGCGAGCAGCGGCGTGTCCCAGCCTGCGGCAATGCCGACGAGACGCCGGTAACTGTCGCCGTGCTCGTCGTTGGCAAGATCGCCGGTCAGAAGAATGGCATCCGCAGGCCAGTGGCGCAGGCTTGCGTGATGGACTACGGTCTCGAAACTGTACTGCGTGCGAACACCCATCGCGCTCGCGTCAGGGTCGTCTCGCAGATGCAGATCCGTGAACTGCAACACTCGCAGCATGCTGGCCTCGCTCGAACAAAGGGAGAGATTCATGTCACGCAAGACGCTCGATCTCACGCCGGAATTATACGGGTATCTCCTGGAGGTGTCGCTGCGCGACGATCCGCTGCTCGCGCGCCTGCGCGAGGAAACCGGGAAGATGGCGCAGGCAAACATGCAGATCGCGCCGGAGCAGGGACAGTTCATGGCGATGCTCGCAAGACTCATTGATGCGCGTCGCTGCATCGAGGTCGGCACGTTCACCGGCTACAGCGCGCTGTGCGTTGCGAAGGCAATGCCGCCGGACGGCAGGCTGGTTGCGTGCGATGTCAGCGTGGAATGGACATCGATCGCGCAGCGTTACTGGCGGGAAGCCGGCGTTGCCGGGATGATCGATCTGCGCATCGCGCCTGCCGCCGACACGTTGCGCACGCTCGTGGATGACGGCGGCGCGGAGCAATACGATTTCGCCTTCATCGATGCGGACAAGCAAGGCTACGGCGAGTACTACGAACTGTGCCTTCGCCTGCTTCGACGCGGCGGGCTGATCGCCGTGGACAACACGCTGTGGGGCGGCGCGGTCGCGGATCCGCAGAAGACGGATGCGGACACCGAAGCGTTGCGCGCATTCAATCTTCGCCTGCGCGATGACGCGCGCGTTGACATCAGTCTTGTTCCGATCGGCGACGGCCTGACGCTTGCAAGGAAGAGGTGATCGTGCGTTAAAAAGAGCCGGCATGGCCGGCTTTTTTTCTTCACTGTGCGCGGCTCAGAACCCCGCTCTCACGCCCACCGTGAAATTGCGTCCCGGCAGCGGTGCGATGTCCTTCAGGAACGAGGTATGCCGGCGCGCTTCCTCGTCGAGGAGATTGGATGCGCGCAGGAAGATGTTCCAGTCGGCGTGGTGCATGAAGATGCGGTAGCTCACGGTTGCATCCAGCATGGTGTAGCCATCCGTCGGCAGCTCGCGTTCCGCCACATCGTCCTGGCTGTCGTAACGGATGACATCCACGCCAGCGGTCCAGTGCGTGCTCGTGTAATCGATGCCGGCGCCGACGCGGCGCGGCGGAATTCGCGGCAGGTTGCCGCCATCGACAAGCGTGCCGCGCGTCTGGTCGCTGAACACGCGAAGATCGAGCGAACGGCCTTCCTCCGCGAGCAGCGGGAAGACGACTTCCGCCTCGTAGCCTTTCAGCACCGCGTCTGCCTGGCGGTATTCGGCAACCGGCAGCGCATCGATCTCCATGCCCGTGTTGTCGAGATAGATGAAATCGTTCACGCGGTTGTAGAAAAGATTCAGCGTCCAGCGCATGCCCGCGCCCGCCTTGCGCCAGGTGAGATCGATGTTGTTCGCGGTTTCCGTATCGAGTGCGGGGTTGCCGATCTCGTATTGCAGCGTGGCGAGATGCGGGCCTTCCGAGTAGCGCTCCTCGATGTCCGGCATGCGCTGTGCGCGCGTGACGTTGAGCCCGAGCGACTGGGCTTCACCCAGTTGCCGCACGAGGCCGGCCGAGGTGCTGAATGCATTGTCCGACTGGCTGGCGCGCGCCTCGGCGTCCTGGTCCTGCGTCTCGAAGCGCCCGCCGACTTCCACGCGCCACGCGTCGAACTCGCGTTCCTCGACGAGGAAGACGCCGAGCGCGCGCGATGCCGTCGGCGGAACGTAGGCCTCATCGCCGACCGCGGCGAAATCGCGATCGCGCAGCTGGATGCCGAATGCGCCGCGCCATCCGCCGACCGGCACGTGCACCATCTCGACGCGTGCATCGAGTTCGTCGTTGGTGAATGTCGTTGCAACCGCGCCATCCTCGATCTCGCGGTGCTCGTAGTCGTTGTGTCCGGCGCGGAACTTCAGGCTTTCAATGCCGGCGAACGGATTGTCGACGCGGCCCTTGAGGTCGTAGCGAAGCTGCTCGAGGTCGATGCGCACGCCTTCCTCGTGTTCATGTTCGGCCGGTTCTTCTTCGTGCGCGTGCGCGTGACCCGGTACGCCGTAGTTCGAGTCATAGCTGCTCACCGAGAGACCGAAGAACGCATCGTCACCGAACCACGAACCGCCGAGCGCGCCGCCGCGCGTCTCGACGTCGCTGTTCTCAAGCACGCCCGCGTGTTCCGTTTCATCTTCTTCTTCATGGCCTTCGGCGTCATGCAGGGTCTCGCTTTCCGCAATGCCCGGAATCTCCACTTCATCCGTGTCGCGACTGAACGCATCCGCATGCCACGCGAACCGTTCGCTGCCGCCGTCGAAACGCGCAACAAGACTGCGTTCGTTCGCGGCGGTATCGCCGCGCGTCTCGACGGCGCCGGAGAACGGCGTGAACGGCGATTCGGCGGGAATGCGGCTGTCCGTCATGTTGATGACGCCGCCGAATGCGCCGTTGCCATACAGGAGTGTTGCCGGACCTTTCACGATCTCGACACTGTCGATGAGCAGCGGTTCGATGGCGACCGCGTGATCGGGACTCAGCGCGGAGACGTCCATCGCGCCGATACCGTCCTGCTGGACGCGCACGCGATTGCCGGTGAGCCCGCGAATCACCGGGCGTCCCGACGCCGGTCCGAAGTATGTCGATGTGACGCCAAGCTGCGAGGCGAGCGTTTCGCCGATCGATGCCTGCGAGAGGAGATCGAGTTTCTGCCCGCTGATGATGTCGACGGGCTGCGCGAGTTCGAGCGCAGAGCGGCCGAACGCGCTCGCGGACACTTCAATCGCATCGAGCTGTGTCGCCATCACGAAGCTCACGGTGACGATGTCATCCACGCCGAGCGTCACGGGCTGCGTGTCGGTTTCCATATCGGTTGCGACTTCAAGCGTGTATTCGCCCGACGGCACCTCGTCGAAATGGAAATGGCCGCGCGCATCGCTCGTCGTTGTGCGACCGGTGTCCATGAGTGTGACCGTCGCGCCGGGCTGCGGCAGTCCGCCGGCCGCGATCACGCGTCCTTCGATTTCGCCGGCGGCTGTCGTTGCGGCAAGTGGTGTGAAAACGGCAAATGCAATGAATCGAATTCCAGCACGGAACATGGGCCTGTCCTTGTCGTCTGAATCAACGGTGTCACCGCAGCGCGATGACGGAACCTGTGTTGAAACTCAGGCGAAAGGCGGGGCGCGGGGCTGGAAGCCGGCGGGGACGCTGGCCGGATGGCAGGCAAGGAAAGCGGTGTCATGCAGAACGTGGCGCCGCGTCCTGATGCGCGGCGTGGCGTCATCGACAGGCGGTACCGCATGACGCTCGAACTGGTGGCAGATCTGGCAGCCGTCCTTGACGGCGTGCTCGACATCGCCGAAGGCGTGCGCGGTAATCAGGGCGTTGCACAGCAGCAGCAGCACCGCGAACAGCAATGCAAAGCGTTTCTGTGTGGCTGGCCGGGAGATGTTCATTGCTGGCTTTGAGCGGTGGAATGCACGCAAGTTCCCGCGATTCTACAACGTCCTTCCCAGCGCCCGCCCGTATGCGACGATCGCGGGCGCCTGGCAGAGCAGGATGACGGCGTCATACACCGGGATGGCAAGCGTCCGGCGCGGAAGGCGCTCGGTGAGCCACGTGCCGAGCAGGTGACCGCCGACGCCGAACGCGGCGAGTGCGAGCCAGGTGTGCGAATCGGGCCAGTACGACGGCGATTCCGCGGCCAGCGCCGCTGCCAGCGGCGTGAACAGGAGCGCCGTCAGTGCCATTCCCTGCACGGGAAGCACCAGCGCGCAGATGCGCCCGGCAACCGGCAGCAGCGAGAACAGCAGCGGCAGGATGAAAAGAATGTTCAGCGCGCGACCGAACCAGTCGAAATCAAGCAGCGTCGCGAGCGGCGGCCCGGTTTCCAGCCCGTACAGCGCGGGATAGGCGCCGAGCACGAAACCGATGAGCGCAGGCATGCGCAGCGCCGGCAGGTAGACGTGATCCGCAAGCCAGTCGCTCGCGCGCGAATCCTCGCGCAGGCGATCAACGAGAAGGACTTCGCCGGCGACAGCCGCGGTGGCAAGTAAAAGAAAGACGAGAATGCCTTCGAGCATGCGGCGATGATGCGTTCACCGCGGCAAAAAGAAAAGGCGCCCGAAGGCGCCTTCTTGTTCAAGGACCGGCATCAGTAACGATAGTGGTCCGGCTTGAACGGTCCCGACGCGCCGACGCCGATGTACTCCGCCTGTTCCGTTGTCAGCTTCGTGAGCGTCGCGCCGATCTTCTTGAGATGCAGTTCCGCGACCTTCTCGTCGAGCTGCTTCGGCAGCACGTACACCTTGTTCTCGTACTTGCCGTCGTTGCCGAACAGTTCCATCTGCGCGAGCACCTGGTTGGTGAACGAGTTCGACATCACGAACGAGGGATGACCCGTCGCGCAGCCGAGATTCACGAGGCGGCCGCGGGCAAGAAGAATGATCCGCTTGCCGTCCTTGAAGATGACGTGGTCCACCTGGTCCTTGATGTTCTCCCACTCGCATTTTTCTTCAAGACCGGCGACGTCGATCTCGTTGTCGAAGTGGCCGATGTTGCAGACGATCGCCTGGTCCTTCATCTTCGCCATGTGCTCGAACGAGATGACGTGATAGTTGCCCGTCGCGGTCACGAAGATGTCCGCCTTGTCGCAGGCGTCATCCATCGTCACGACGCGATAGCCTTCCATCGCCGCCTGCAGCGCGCAGATCGGATCGATTTCCGTCACCCACACCTGTGCGCCGAGGCCTTTCAGCGACTGCGCGCAACCCTTGCCGACGTCGCCGTAACCCGCGACGACCGCAACCTTGCCCGCGATCATCACGTCGGTCGCGCGCTTGATGCCGTCGACGAGCGATTCGCGGCAGCCGTAGAGGTTGTCGAACTTCGACTTCGTGACCGAGTCGTTCACGTTGATGGCGGGGAAGGGCAGCGTGCCCGCTTTCTGCATCTGGTAGAGACGGTGCACGCCCGTCGTGGTTTCTTCCGTCACGCCCTTGATCGCCTTCGCGCGTTCGGCGTAGAAGCCGGGCTTCGATTCAAGACGCTTCCTGATCGATGCGAACAGGCAGCGTTCTTCCTCGTTCTTCGGGTTGGCGATCACGGACGGATCCTTCTCGGCCTTTGCACCGAGTATCACCGCCATCGTCGCGTCACCGCCGTCATCGAGAATCATGTTCGGTGCACCGCCGTCGCCCCACTCGAGGATGCGGTGCGTGTACTCCCAGTACTCTTCGAGCGTTTCGCCCTTGTACGCGAACACCGGCGTGCCGGTCGCGGCGATCGCGGCGGCTGCGTGATCCTGCGTGGAGTAGATGTTGCACGACGCCCAGCGCACGTCCGCGCCGAGCGCCTTCAGCGTTTCGATGAGCACCGCCGTCTGGATCGTCATGTGCAGCGAACCCGCGATGCGCGCGCCCTTGAGCGGTTGCGATTTCGCGAATTCCTCGCGCGTCGCCATCAGGCCGGGCATCTCGGTTTCCGCGATGCGGATTTCCTTGCGGCCCCAGTCGGCGAGATTGATGTCCTTGACGAGGTAGTCGGTGAAGTTCCTGTCGATGACTGCGTTCATTATTGATTGCTCCAACTTTGAACGAGCGCGGTTGCATGAAGGTCATTCTTTCGAGCCTGGCGATCTGTGCGACCGTCGCAACGCTCCTCGAAAGAAAGGGCGCGCCGTCTTCACGGCGCGCCGGTCAAAGCAGTTCAGCTTGCGGCTTTCAGTCCCGCCGCATCGCGAAGCTCGGCGGCCTTGTCCGTCTTCTCCCAGGTGATTTCCGCCTCTTCGCGGCCGAAGTGACCATAGCTTGCCGTGGTGCGGTAGATCGGACGCACGAGATCGAGCATCTTGAGAATGCCGTAGGGGCGCAGGTCGAAGTGCGTGCGCACCAGCCGCTCGAGCTCTTCGTTCGGAATGCGCCCGGTGCCGAAGGTCTCGACGGAAATGGACGTCGGTTCCGCAACGCCGATGGCGTACGACACCTGGATTTCGCACTTCTCGGCAAGACCGGCGGCGACGATGTTCTTCGCCACGTAACGGCAGGCGTACGCGGCGGAACGGTCGACCTTCGAGGGATCCTTGCCGGAGAATGCACCGCCGCCGTGGCGCGCCATACCGCCGTAGGTGTCGACGATGATCTTGCGGCCGGTGAGGCCGGCATCGCCGACCGGACCGCCGATGACGAACTTGCCCGTCGGGTTGATGAAATACTTCGTGTCTTTCGAGAGCCAGTCGGACGGAATCACGGGCTTGATGATTTCCTCCATCACGGCATCCGCGAGCGTCTTCTGATCGACGTCCGGCGAATGCTGCGTGGAGAGCACGACGGCATCCACGGCCGCGGCCTTGCCGTCGACGTAGCGGAACGTCACCTGCGATTTCGCATCGGGGCGCAGCCACTTCAACGTGCCTGCCTTGCGGACTTCGCTCTGCTGCTTCACGAGGCGGTGCGCGTAGGTGATCGGCGCCGGCATGAGCACGTCGGTTTCATTCGATGCGTAACCGAACATGAGGCCCTGGTCGCCCGCGCCCTGTTCTTCCGGGTTGCCGCGGTCGACGCCCATTGCGATGTCCGGCGACTGCTTGCCGATCGCGTTCAGCACCGCGCAGGTTTCCCAGTCGAAACCCATCTCCGAGGTGTAGCCGATGTCGCGGATCACGCCGCGCACGAGTTCCTCGAGGTCCACCCACGCCTTCGTCGTGATCTCGCCCGCGACAATCGCCATGCCGGTCTTCACCAGCGTTTCGCACGCGACGCGTGCGTTTGAATCCTGCGCGAGGATCGCATCCAGCACGGCATCGGAAATCTGGTCCGCCATCTTGTCCGGATGACCTTCCGATACCGACTCCGACGTGAACAGGTAATTCTTTGACATTGATCCGGTTCCTGAACGTGGCCCCAAGAAATGGACTCCCGCACCCGGGAGCCGAAAGGCGTGCATTTTAACCGGGTTGGCCGGGGGATTCGACTTTTCGCACGCGCCCAACGTTGATCGTCACGGCGGCGTCACCAGCGGCGGTTTGCGTTCGCGGTGAATGAGATAAAGGCCGCTGCCGACGATGATCGCTGCACCTGCAAACACGATCACGCCCGGCAGCGCGCCGAAGATCGCAAGATCCAGCAGCACGCCCCAGAACAGCGATGAATACTCGAACGGCGCGATCACGGACACAGGCGCGCGGCGGAACGCTTCCGTGATGAATACCTGGCCGGCCGCACCCGTGACGCCCATGGCAAGCAGCCAGGGCGCATCGCTGCCTTGCATCGGATGCCAGTCCGGCAATGCAAGCGCACCGGCGCCGATGATGAGCATGACAAGAAACCAGAACGTCATCGCGGCTGTCGAATCGGTGCGCCCGAGTATGCGCACGGTGATTGCATTCAATGCGTAGCAGGTCGCGCCGACGAGCGCGGCGAGTGCGCTCCAGCCGACGGCATTGAAGCCGGGGCGCAGGATGACGAGCACGCCGCCGAAACCGATCGCGATCGCCGTCCAGCGCTGCCAGTCGACCGTTTCCTTCAGCAGCGGTACGGACAGCGCGGTGATCAGCAGCGGTGCGATGAAGAAGAGCGCGTAGGTTTCGGACAGCGGCATCTTTCCGAGCGCGTAGATGAAGCTCGTGAGCATCAGTACGCCGAGCACGCCGCGCAGAAGATGCCAGCGCCAGCGGATGCGGATCAGCGTTGCGAAACTGCGTTCGCGCCAGGCGATCCACGCCATCACGAAAGGCAATGAGACCAGGCCGCGCAATGTGGCGACCTGAAGCGGCGGATAGTGTCCGGCGAGCTCTTTCATGGTCGCGTCCATCACGGCCAGCACGGCCATCGCGAGCAGCATCAGTACGATGCCGTGGAGGTTTTCGCTGCGCATGGAGGCTCCGTCGCGCGGAAGTGGCGGCGTATCTTAAAGGAGTCGGCGCGGATCGTGCGGATCTGCCTGCATGATCGCGCAAGCCCTTGTTTTAAAAGCACGTGCGCTTTCATCACGGCGCCAACGGGGTTGCCCGGACGGGGCGGATCAGCGAAAATGCGCCGCCTCTTGAACGTCGGGGAACACCTGATCCGGCGTCATCACCCAGCTGGGAGCACCAATGCCCTCTCGACGCGAGCTTGCCAACGCCATTCGTGCGTTGTCGATGGACGCCGTACAACAGGCGAATTCCGGCCACCCCGGCGCCCCGATGGGCATGGCCGACATCGCCGAGGTTCTCTGGAACGAAACGCTCAAGCACAACCCCGCGAATCCGCACTGGCCGGATCGCGACCGCTTCGTGCTCTCCAACGGCCACGGCTCGATGCTGCTTTACGCGTTGCTGCACCTCACCGGCTACGACCTTTCGATCGACGACCTGAAGAAGTTCCGGCAACTGCACTCGAAAACGCCGGGCCATCCGGAACTCGGCGACACGCCGGGCGCCGAGACCACCACCGGTCCGCTCGGCCAGGGCCTCACGAACGCCGTCGGCATGGCGCTCGCGGAGAAGATGCTCGCCGCGCAGTTCAACAGGCCCGGTCATGAAATCGTCGATCACCACACCTATGTATTCATGGGTGACGGCTGCCTCATGGAAGGCATTTCGCATGAGGCCTGCTCGCTCGCCGGCGTGCTCGGCCTTGGCAAGCTCATCGGTTTCTACGATGACAACGGCATTTCCATCGACGGCGAAGTCGAAGGCTGGTTCCGTGACGACACGCCGAGGCGTTTCGAGGCGTATGGCTGGCACGTCGTGCGCGACGTCGACGGTCATGATCCCGAAGCGGTGAAGCGCGCGCTGGACGAGGCACGCAAGGTCACCGACAAGCCGTCGCTCATTTGTTGCAAGACCATCATTGGCTACGGCTCGCCGAACAAGGCCGGCACCGAGGCCGTGCATGGCGCCGCACTCGGCGAGGACGAATGCGCCGCGGTGCGCGAGCACATCGGCTGGCCGCACGAACCTTTTGTCGTGCCCGAGGAAATCTACGCGGGCTGGGACGCGCGCGAGAAGGGGCAGAAGCTCGAGGACGAATGGGATGTGCGCTTCGCAGCGTATGAAGAAGCGCACCCCGAGCTTGCCACGGAGTTTCACCGCCGCACATCGGGCGCGCTGCCCGCTGCATGGACATCGACGTGCGAGGAACTGCTGCGCCGGACGAACGAAGCCGCCGCCGTGGTTGCCACGCGCAAGGCCTCGCAGAACGTGCTCGATTTCATCGGTCCGCTGCTGCCGGAGTTCGTCGGCGGTTCGGCGGATCTCACCGGCTCGAACAACACCTTCTTCAAGGGCAGCAAGCCCGTCACACGCGAAGACGCTTCCGGGAACTACGTGTTTTACGGGGTGCGCGAGTTCGCGATGGGCGCGATCATGAACGGGCTCGCGCTGCACGGCGGCTTCATTCCCTACGGCGGCACGTTCCTGGTGTTCTCCGATTACATGCGCAACGCCATCCGCATGGCATCGTTGATGAGGCAGGGCAGCATCTTCGTGCTCACGCACGATTCCATCGGGCTTGGCGAGGACGGCCCGACGCACCAGCCGGTGGAACACATCGCTTCGCTGCGTATGATCCCGGGCATGTCCGTGTGGCGTCCGTGCGATGGCGTGGAAACCGCGGCGGCATGGCAGCACGCCATCGAGCGCCGCGACGGTCCGAGCGTGCTCGCGCTCACGCGCCAGAACCTGCCGCACCAGGCAAGAAGCGGTGCGCAGCTGCGCGACATCCTGCGCGGTGGCTACGTGCTGAAGGATTGCGACGGCGAACCCGAGGTGATTCTCATCGCAACGGGTTCGGAAGTTCAGCTTGCGATGCAGGCGGCGGAGAAGCTCGCCGCCGACGGCACGAAGGCGCGCGTGGTGTCGATGCCGAACACGAACGTGTTCGAGGCGCAGGATGCCGCATACATCGAGCGCGTGCTGCCATCGAATGTCACGGCGCGCGTCGTGATCGAGGCGGGCGTGCCGGATGCCTGGTATCGCTACGCCGGGCCGCGCGGCCGCTTCGTATGCATGACGAGCTTCGGTGCATCGGCGCCCGCGAAGCAGGCATTCGAGTATTTCGGTTTCACGGTGGACAACGTGGTGAAGCAGGCACGCGACAGCATCGCGGCAAAGTGAATCCTTTAAATCATCTTTTGAGCGAACCGACGGACGGGAGACAGCAATGGCAATCAAGGTAGCGATCAACGGTTATGGCCGCATCGGCCGCAACATCCTGCGCGCGCTGTACGAATCGAAGCGCACCGGGGAGATCCGGATCGTTGCAATCAACGATCTCGGCGATGCGAACACCAACGCGCACCTGACGCGCTTCGACACCGCGCACGGCCGCTTCCCGGGCGAGGTGAGCGTCGAAGGCGAATACATGGTCGTCAACGGCGACAAGATCAGGGTGCTGGCCGAGCGCGATCCGTCGAAGCTGCCGTGGGGCGAACTCGGCGTCGATATCGTGCTCGAGTGCACCGGTCTTTTCACGAGCAAGGAAAAGGCATCCGCGCACCTGAAGGGCGGCGCGAAGAAGGTCATCATTTCCGCACCGGGCGGCAGCGATGTCGATGCGACGATCGTCTACGGCGTGAACCACGGGACGCTGAAGGCATCGCACACCGTCATCTCGAATGCATCCTGCACCACGAACTGCCTTGCGCCGCTCGTCAAGCCGCTGCACGAGGAAATCGGCATCGAGTACGGGCAGATGACGACGATCCACGCCTACACCAACGACCAGGTCCTGACGGATGTCTATCACAAGGATCTGCGCCGCGCGCGTTCGGCCACGCAGTCGATGATTCCGACGACCACCGGCGCAGCCAAGGCCGTCGGTCTCGTGATGCCGGAACTCAACGGCAAGCTCGACGGTTACTCGATCCGCGTGCCGACGATCAACGTTTCGCTCGTTGACCTGACGTTTGTCGCGAAGCGCGATACGGACGCCGCGGACGTGAATCGCGTGCTGAAGCAGGCGTCGGAAGGTTCGCTCAAGGGCATTCTCGCCTACAACGAGGAACCGCTCGTGTCGGTGGACTACAATCACAATCCTGCGTCGAGCACCGTCGATGCAACGCTGACGAAGGTGATCGGCCGTCTCGTGAAGGTCTACTCGTGGTACGACAACGAGTGGGGCTTCTCGAACCGGATGCTGGATACGACGATCGCCCTGCATAACGCAAAGTGACGCAACATGCGGGAGCGTTCATCCGGACGCTCCCGCGGTTTCGCCTGATACCGCGTGAGCCTTTCCGGATCCGCTTCCCTGCGGATTCGTCTTCTCAAGAAAACGGAACAAGCGCATGAACATCATCAAGATGACGGACCTTGATCTCGCCGGAAAGCGGGTGCTGGTTCGCGAAGACCTCAACGTACCGATCGCCGACGGCAAGGTCACCTCGGACGTCCGCATTCGTGCGTCGCTGCCGACGATCCGGCATGCGATGGACAAGGGCGCGAAGGTCATGCTGATGTCGCATCTCGGCCGCCCGGAAGAGGGCGCGTACGACGAGGAGTTTTCGCTTGCGCCGGTCGCGGACCGTCTTACCGAACTGCTGGGCGTGAAGGTGCGTCTCGAGAAGAACTGGCTCGATGGTATCGAACTTGCCGATGGCGAGATCGTGCTGTGCGAGAACGTCCGTTTCAACAAGGGCGAGAAGAAGAACGACGAGACGTTGTCGCGCAGGATGGCGGCGCTGTGCGATGTCTACGTGATGGACGCCTTCGGCACCGCGCACCGCGCGCAGGCATCGACGCACGGTGTCGCGAAGTACGCACCCGTTGCATGTGCAGGTCCGCTGCTCGCCGGTGAACTGGATGCGCTTGGGCGCGCGCTGGAGAACCCGGCGCGTCCGCTGATCGCGATCGTCGGCGGCAGCAAGGTGTCGACGAAGCTGATGGTGCTGGAGTCGCTGTCGCAGGTCGTCGATCAGCTGATCGTCGGTGGCGGCATTGCCAATACGTTCATCGCCGCCGCGGGTCATGGCGTCGGCAGGTCGCTGCACGAGCCGGACCTGGTTGCCGAAGCGCGCCGTCTCACCGACGCCGCGAAATCGCGCGGCGCCGACATCCCGGTGCCGAGCGACGTGGTGGTCGCGACGGAATTTTCTGCGCAGGCGGAAGCGGACGTGAAACCGGTGAACCAGGTTGGCGATGACGAAATGGTGCTGGACATCGGCCCGGATACCGCGGAAACGTTCGCGAAGTATCTGCGCAACGCGGGTACCATTGTCTGGAACGGACCCGTAGGCGTTTTCGAGTTCGACCAGTTCGGCGAAGGCACGAAGGCGCTCGCGCAGGCGATCGCGGATTCACCGGCGTTTTCGATTGCAGGCGGCGGCGATACGCTTGCCGCCGTCGACAAGTACGGTGTCGCGGAACGCATTTCGTACATTTCCACCGGTGGCGGCGCATTCCTCGAGTTCCTGGAAGGGAAGAAACTGCCGGCAGTGGCTATATTGGAAGAACGCGCAGCGGGAAGCCGCAAGCAAGCCTGACGAAGACTGCCCCGCGATGCGGGGCATCTTGTATACGAGGATCGCAATGGCAAGACGCACGAAGATCATCGCAACCCTGGGTCCGGCGACGGACGCGCCCGGCGTGCTCGAGAAAATGATCGCCGCGGGTCTTGATGTCGCGCGCCTGAATTTCTCGCACGGCCGTCCTGCCGATCACGCCCGGCGCATGGACATGGTGCGTGCGGCCAGCGCGAAGCTCGGACGCGATGTCGGCGTATTCGCGGACCTGCAAGGTCCGAAGATACGCATCGACAAGTTTGCGGGCGGACCGGTCGAACTGGTGGACGGCGAGATGTTCACGCTGGATGCGGAACTCGGTCCGGATGCCGGTGATGCGCGCAGCGTCGGCATCACCTACAAGGAACTGCCGCAGGACGTGAGGCCGGGTGACCGGCTGCTGCTCGACGACGGACTCATCGCGCTCATCGTCGAGTCCATCGATGGACCGCGCATCCATTGCCGCATCGAATCCGGCGGCCTGCTGTCGAACAACAAGGGCATCAACCGCCAGGGCGGCGGATTGTCGGCGCCCGCGCTCACCGACAAGGATCGCGCGGACATTCGCGTTGCGGCGGAACTCGGCGTCGACTATGTCGCCATTTCCTTTCCGCGTGATGCGAACGACGTGCAGATCGCGCGCGATCTCGTCTGGGATACCGGCAGCCGCGCCGGCATCATCGCGAAGATCGAACGCGCAGAAGCGGTGGAAGCGATCGAATCCATCGTCGAGGCGTCGGACGTGGTGATGATCGCGCGAGGCGATCTTGCCGTCGAAATCGGCGATGCCGAACTGCCGGGCGTGCAGAAGCGCATCATCCACGTTGCGCGCGATCTCAACCGCGTCGTCATCACGGCGACGCAGATGATGGAATCGATGATCCACAACCCGGTGCCGACACGTGCGGAAGTGCTCGATGTCGCCAACGCGGTAATGGATGGCACGGATGCCGTGATGCTCTCCGCCGAGACCGCGGCGGGAAAATACCCGGTGAAGGTCGTCGAAGCGATGGCGCGCGTGTGCGTCGGCGCGGAGAGGCAGCGCATGACGATGCGTTCCCGCCATCGCATCGACAGCCACTTCGAGCGCATCGACGAAGCCATTGCGATGGCCGCGATGTACACCGCGAATCATCTCGGCGCGCGGGCTATTGTCGCATTGACGGAATCGGGATCGACGGCGCTGTGGATGTCGCGCATCCGGTCGGGCATTCCCATCTACGCCATGACCCGTCATGAAGCGACACGCCGGCGCGTGACGTTGTATCGTGGTGTCTATGCCATGGCGTTCGACGTGCTGCACGCGGACCCGAACAAGGTGATGGCGGACGCCGTCGACGAGCTGCTGCGGCGCGAAGCGGTGAAGAACGGTGACCAGGTCATCATCACGAAGGGTGATTTCACCGGTGTCGCCGGCGGTACGAATGCGATGAAGATCGTTCGCGTGGGCGAACACAATATCGGCGACTGAAGACTGCGCTGCACGGCGCAGAACAATCAGGTGGAAGATGCGCAAAGCCATTGACGGCCTGCGGGCGATCGTAGCCTGCGACGAACCGGCAACACGCCGTGAACTGGAACAGGCGTTCCTTGACGGCGGGGTCGAGGTTCTGTGCGTGAAGGATGGACGCGAGGCGCTGGAAAACCTGCGCAACATGGATGTGCCGCAGTTCGCCGTCATCGACTGGCTCATGCCGGGCATGGACGGCCCGCAACTCGCCGAGCGCCTGCGCGCGGACGAACGTTACCAGCCGCTTTTCATCGTGCTGCTGAAGCCCGAACAGGATGCGAGCGCATATCGCCGCGCACGTACGGTCGGCGCCGACGACGTGCTGGACAAGCCGGTGCGTTTCGACGAACTCGCATTGCGCCTCGCACTGTGGAAGCGATTCCAGGAATTGCGGCACCAGGCGGGGTCCGGCGCATCGCACGACCAGGTCACCGGTCTCTACAGCCACGGACTCATCCTGGAAGTTGCGCAGCATGAGCTCGATCGCGCGGCGCGCGAGGAAATGCCGCTGTCCGTTCTGCTCACCGATGTCGATCACCTGCGGCACATCAATGATGCGTACGGGCACCAGATGGGCGACAAGGTTCTCGCCGAAGTCGCGCGCCGTCTCCAGGTCGCGCTGCGTTCCTACGATCTTTCCGGGCGTTATGGCGGCGAGGAATTTCTCACCGTGCTGCCGCGCTGCGGACGTGCGAATGCGATCGAGGTTGGGGAACGCGTGCGGCGTGCCGTTACCGCGGAGCCCTTCGAGATCGACCGCCTGAAGATGGATGTCACCGTCAGCGTCGGCGTGGCGACGACCATGGGCGATGAACACGTGCCGGTGCGCAAGATGATCCGCGCCGCGGATCACGCGCTCTACAAGGCGAAGCGGGAAGGCCGAAACCGCGTCGAGATGGCGGTGTCGCTGAAGACGTGGGCGGGAAGATCGATCTGAATGCCTGACGGATAAAAGGCGGGAAGAGCGTTTTCCTGCCCGTCACTCGCTCATTGCTTCATGCCGCACGACAGCGATTTCCTGCAGCAATGCCGCGGCGCGCCGCAACGCGTCCTGCCAGCTGAATCCCGCGATTTCCTGTCCCGTCAATGCATCGCGAAAGCCGGGAGAAGCCCCTTCCCGCAGCAACATGCGATAGTCCACCGTCAGCTCCGTTCCCGCATCCAGGTCGCGCAGCGCAAACACGAACCCAAGATGCCACAGCCCGTTCGGTGCGAACGAATGGTTGATGTAGCACTCGTCGCTCCATTCCGGATCGACGGTGCAGCAGTCCTCGAACCAGCGAATCGATGTCGCTGCAAGTGTCTCCGGCAGCGCTTCAAGCCGGGTGCCTGCCAGAAGGTTGCTGCGTTGAATTTCAGCCGGCGCAACGATGATGCTGCCGCAGGGAACTGATTGTGAAAGGAACAGGCCTTTGCCTGCGCCGGGAATGGCAGATGGCGCGATCCGGTACCTGGAAATGATCATGAAATACCGCCGGGAGACACCTGGAACAGATGACGTGCGGCGCGCATCGTGACAGAAGCGGATTGCATTGTCACCGGTGGGAGGAGGGACGCGTTCTGTGACGGCGGACGGTTGTGCGGATCGGGTGGATGAACGGCGAACCGCTCGCCCATCGGTCAACCTTCCGCGGGTTTCGTCGCCGGCGGCTGCATCAGCGACTCGAGATCGTCGAGCACGCGCTTTGCATGTCCTTCGGGATCGACGTCCGCATAATGCCTTGCAATGCGGCCCTCAGGATCGATGAGGAACGTTTCGCGTTTCGCGAACTTCATCGGGCCGAGCGTCGTCAGCACGCCGTATTCCTTTGCCGTTCCGTGTGTGACGTCGGCAAGCAGCGGAAACGGCAGCTCGTATTTCTCCGCGAACTCCTTGTGCGATTCCACGTCATCAAGGCTGATGCCGAGCACCGCCGCGCCTTTTGCCTTGTAACGGTAGATATCGTCGCGGAAGCTGCAGGCTTCCGTCGTGCAGCCCGGCGTGTCGTCCTTGGGATAGAAGTAAAGGACCACCCATTGCCCCTGGTATTTCTCCAGCGACTGCCACTCGCCGTTCTGATCCTGCAGGCGGAAGGCCGGCGCTGCATCGCCGGTGCTCGGTGCATCGGCATGAACCGGCGCGGCAAACAGCACTGCGGACAGGAAAAGGAACGACGCGTGGAGCCTGTTCATGGTGATTCTCCTGGTGGCATTCAGCCCGTTGCGGATTCATCCGCGCCGGGGGTGCCGGATATCCCTGACACCAGCTGCACGGCGACCGGTCTGCGTGATGCAACCCAGTCCACCAGCGGTTGCCAGTCGCGGCGGTCGCGAATTGCGCGATTGTCCGGAATCTCGTGGATGCCGATGCCCTGGTCCGAGCAGTTGATGTAGTTCTGCGTGTCGCGAAAGCTTGCGACGAAGGGAATGTCGAGGCTGTGCAGGAATCGTGTCAATGCGCGATAGACCCGGGTGTTCTTTTTCGCGCGGTTTGCGACGACGGCGATGCGCTCCTCGCGCCGGTCGATGCGTGCCACGAGCAGAAGATCCGCAATGCAGCGCGACGCGGCGTGGATGTCGATATCGGACGGCAGCACGGGCACGATGACGGCATGCGCGTTGCGCGTGATCTCGGTCAGCCGCTGCGGCTCAAGTCCTGCCGGCGTGTCGACGATCAGGCATTCGGTCTGCAGCGGCACGCGAAGCTGCCAGCTGCGCGTGGTTCGCGTGCTGCGGTCGATGGCCGAGACGCCGTTCACACGCGGCCGCGTTTCGTCGCGCTTCGTCAGCCAGCGCATGCTTGACCCCTGCGGATCGTAATCCATCAGCGTGGTCGCGAATCCCGAGAGGGCGTGATAGGCGGCAAGATTTGTCGCGATGGTGCTTTTGCCGCACCCGCCCTTGGTGTTCAGTACGACGATTTTTTTCATGGTGGGTCCGGAAATGGGCCGAACGGACGAAAAGCATAGCCTACCCGAGGACTTACGGCAGCTTTTCGGCATAACGTTGGAGCCAGGTAACACGAATACTGGGTCAGGATGTGATGCCTGTCACACGGACCGGGCTAGAGGAGATAGAGCGTTCCGAGCCCGAGAAAGACGAGAAAGCCCATCACGTCGGTGAAGGTCGTGACCACCACGGGGCCGGCGAGCGCGGGATCGATGCCGAGCCGGCGCAGCACGAGCGGCACCGTGCAGCCGGCGATGGTGGCGATCAGCAGGTTGATCAGCAGTGCCGCGCCGATGATGAGTCCGATCGATGTGTTCCTGAACCAGGCCAGCGCAACCGCGCCGACTACGACTGACAGCAGCAGGGCGTTCAATCCGACAACGGCGAGCTGCTTGCCGATGAACCAGCGTACGTTGCTGCGTTCCAGCTGGCCGAGCGCGAGCCCGCGGATGATGATGGTCAGCACCTGGCTGCCCGCAATGCCGCCCATGCTCGCCACGATCGGCATGAGCACGGCCAGTGCAACGATCTGATCAAGCGTCGCTTCGAACAGTCCGACGACCGATGCCGCCAGTGTCGCGGTGGCGAGGTTGATGCCGAGCCACAGCGCGCGGCGCCGCGCGCTGGAGAGCACGGGCGCGAACATGTCCTCGTCCTCGTCGAGACCTGCCATGGTCATCAGCGAGTGATCGGCCTGGTCGCGGATGACGTCGACGACGTCATCGATGGTGATGCGCCCCAGCAGCACGCCTTCGTTGTCGACAACCGGCGCGGACATGAGGTCGCGGTCCTCGAAAAGTTTTGCGACGTCGCGCGCCGACGTCTCGGCAGGGATGCCCTTGACCTCGGTGTCCATCACTTCGGCGACGGTCTTCGACGGATCGCTGGAGAGCAGGCGCGTCAGCGTGAGGGTGCCGAGCAGCCGTCCATAGCGGTTGACGACGACGAGGCGGTCCGTGTCCTCGGGCAGGTCTTCGCGCATGCGCAGGTAACGGATCACGACATCGAGCGACACGTCGGGACGCACCGTGACGGTGTCGATGTTCATCAGTCCGCCCGCGCTGTCCTCCGCGTAGGCGAGTACGCCCGCGAGCCGCTGGCGATTCTGCTCGTCCATCGAGCGCAACAGCTGTTGCGTCACGGTTTCGGGCAGGTCCGCGAAAAGGTCCGCGAGATCGTCGATGTCCAGGCCTTCCGTTGCGGCGAGCAGTTCCTGCGCATCCATGCCGCGGATGAGTCCGACGCGAACTTCGTCGTTGACGTGCAGCAGTACTTCGCCGTCGTCTTCGGCGTCGACGAGTTCCCATACGACTTCGCGTTCGGCCGGTCGCAGGGATTCGAGAAGGTGAGCGATTTCGGCGGGATGCAGCGAGTGCATCATGCGGCGCACGCTGCGCAACGTGCCGCTGTCGAGCGCATCGCGGATGCTTTCCAGGCGGCTCGCCGCCGCGCTGCTGCCGCTTGTGCTCGGGGTTTCGGTCATGGTTTCGCCGCAGTGTGAGGCCGGCGCGATGGCGACGGGTGGGAGCATCGTCGCGGTGCCGGGAACTGCGGGGCAGTGTACCGGGCGGATACGGGAGCGTCTATTGAGGCTTGTCGCCGCTGTACTGAAGCGCGAGATGCAACTGGCGCGCGTCGATGACTTCGGACAGCGAACTGTGACGCACGAGTACCTTCGGGTTTTTCCGGCTGAAATGCGCGGCGAGCTGTTCGGCCATGTACACGGAACGATGCCGTCCGCCTGTGCAGCCGAGCGCGATGGTCAGGTAACTGCGATCCGCGCCCTTGAAGCATTCGATCCACCGGTCGAGAAACGCAATGAGATCGTT
The DNA here is from genome assembly GCA_964599565.1 of uncultured Gammaproteobacteria bacterium. Classification (GTDB taxonomy): domain Bacteria; phylum Pseudomonadota; class Gammaproteobacteria; order Natronospirales; family JAJUFS01; genus JAJUFS01. The sequence goes on along the minus strand of CAZRFE010000003.1, from coordinate 35,155 downwards.
GCGCATGGTCTTCACGCTGTCGCGCTCGTGAAGATAATCGACAACGGGCGCATCGCGTCCGGTGAGCGGCCGCAGCGCATTTTCCCAGTGCGGATTCGGCAGGCAGCGCAGGTCGAACACGAAGTCCGCATCGCGCGGGACACCGTTCTTGTATCCGAACGACATGAACAGCAGCGACAGCTCGCCGTCGCCGTCCAGCTTGAGCCGCTGGCGAATGATTTCGCGCAGGTCGTGCACGTTCAGATGCGTGGTGTCGATCTGCAGGTCCGCGTGCTCCGCCACGATCGACAGGACCCGGCGTTCGTCGCGAATCGCTTCGGCAAGACTGCCTTCGGCCTGTGCGAGCGGGTGGCGCCGGCGCGTTTCGCTGTAGCGGCGGATCAGCGTGTCGTCGTCGGATGTGAGAAATATGACCTGGCAGCGGATGCCCGCTCCACGCAGGTCGCTCACTACAAGCGGCAGGATTTCGAGATCCCTCTCGCCGGCGCGCGCATCGATGCCGATGGCGATGCGCCGGCGATTCGATGGGTCGCGGTTGACTTCCTGGTCGACGTAGTCGCGCAGGAGGCGGATGGGAAAGTTGTCGAGGCTGGTGTAGCCAAGGTCTTCAAGCATGTGCAGCGCGACTGTCTTGCCGGAACCCGACAGGCCGCTGAGAAAGATGATCTGCATGCGAAGGCACCGCTCCCGGAGTTGGCCGACATTCTAGCAGCCGCATGCAGGATATTTCGTCCGTCAGAAGATGTGGGCAGCGGGCAAAAAAACGGCCGCATCGCTGCGGCCGTCGCTCCTTCGTTTGTGGCGCCGTTTCAGACGGCCTGTACCTTCTGCGCGTCGCGCTGGTGATGGTCCTGGAGTTTCTCCTTGTGCTTCTTCACCTGCCGGTCAAGCTTGTCGATCAGGCCGTCGATCGCGGCGTACATGTCTTCGTCCACGGCGTCGGCAAACAGGTTGTCGCCGTTCACGTGCACGGTCGCCTCGGCGGTGTGGCGCAATTTCTCCACGTTGAGCACGACGTGCACATCGAAGACATTGTCGAAGTGGCGCTCAAGCCGCTCGAACTTCGAATCAACGTAATCCCGCAGCGCGGGAGTGAGTTCCACGTGATGGCCTGTCAGGTTCAATTGCATGTTTCCGCTCCTTACCGTTCAGGTGGATATCGGGCGGCGATTGCCGTCGCCCTTGCGGTCATATGAAGCCGGGATTCGCATGGATTCCCGGTACTTGGTCACCGTACGCCGGGCGACCCGGATGCCCTCATCAACGAGAATGGCGGCGATCTTCTGGTCACTCAAGGGCCGCTGAGGGTTTTCCCGGTCTATCAGCCTGCGGATCAGCGCGCGCACGGCAACGGACGAACGGCCGCCGTCACGCGCGGGAATCTGGCTGGAAAAGAAATACTTGAGCGGCAGGGTGCCGCGATGCGTGTGCAGGTATTTGTTCGCGGTTACACGCGATACCGTGGATTCGTGCAGTTCGACTTCGTCCGCGATGTCGCGCAGCACCAGCGGCGACATCGCCGTTTCGCCTTCGTCGAAGAAGGCGTGCTGGCGGTTCACGATCGCCTGTGCGACGCGCGTCAGCGTATCGTTTCTGACGGACAGGCTGCGGATCAGCCAGCGCGCTTCCTGGAGCTGCGCCTGCATCTGCGGACTGCGGGAGTCCGCCTGCCGCAGCAGGCGTGCATATTCCTCGTTCAGCTTCAGCCGCGGCGTTACCGCGGAATTGAGTTCGACCTTCCAGCGGCCTTCACGCTTCACGAGGAGCGCGTCCGGCACGACGTACTCCGTCTTCTCGCCGGGAACGGCGCTGCCGGGCTTGGGGTTGAGCCCGCGGATCAGATCAAGCGCTGCACGCACCTGTGCGGCAGGTCGCGAAAACTGTTCGGACAGGCGCGCGGCATCTGCGCGCGCGAGCAATTCAAGCCCGTGCTGCACGAGTTCAAGCGCCAGTTCGCGCTCCTGCGATGGTGGCAGCAATCGCAATTGCACGGACAGGCATTCGACGAGATCGCGCGCGCCGACGCCCGGCGGATCCATCGCCTGGATGCGATGCAGGACGCGTTCGCCGGTTTCTGTATCGGCGCCAAGTGCCGCGCAGATGTCGTCGAGGGATTCCGTGAGATAGCCGTCATCATCGAGACCGTCGGCGATGGCCTCGGCAACAGCGAGTTCCTCGGCATCGAAGCGGCTGAGGCGAATCTGCCAGAGGACGTGCTCTCGCAGGCCGCCTTCGCCGGCGGCCATGTTGTCGAGGGGATCGAAGCCGGGGTCCTGCCAGGTGTCGGCCGCGGGTGATTCCGGCCAGTCCTCGGCGAGACCGTCGTGGTCAAGCTCGAAGTCGTTTTCCCCCGCGTCCTGATCGGTGGCAGTGGATTCTTCGGTGGTGGAGGTTTCCGCGGAATCGCCGCTGCCGTCGTCGGGCAGCAGCATGACGTTGGATTCGAGAACCTGCTGGACTTCCTGTTGCAGCTCCTGCATCGACAATTGCAGCAGTTTGATCGCCTGCCGCAGCTGCGGCGTCATGGCGAGCTGCTGTCCGAGACGCAGCTGAAGCGATGGTTTCATGAAAGGTTCTGGTGCTCCGGCCCCGGAGGGCAGTCCCGACGGCCGCCTTGCGCAGCACGTTTGCGTAATGCTCTGCCTGTAGTTATAGCCTAAAATCCTTGCCCAGGTACACGTCTCTAACTTCCTGATTTTGCAATATTTCTTCTGCTGTCCCTGCAGCAATCACCTTGCCCTGGCTGATGATATAGGCGCGCTCGCAGATGCCCAGCGTCTCGCGGACGTTGTGGTCGGTGATCAGTACCCCGATTCCCCGCGCCTTGAGGTGTTCGACGATCCGCTGGATGTCGATGACGGAAATCGGATCGACGCCCGCGAACGGCTCATCGAGCAGCACGAAGCGCGGCTCCGCCGCCAGCGCGCGGGCAATTTCCACGCGTCGCCGCTCGCCGCCCGAAAGACTGATGCCGGCGGTGTCGCGCACGTGCGCAATGTGGAGGTCTTCCAGCAGTTCTTCCAGCGCCCGCTCGCGACCGGCGCGATCAAGGTCCGCGCGCGTCTCGAGGATGGCCATGATGTTGTCCGCGACGCTGAGCTTGCGGAACACGGAAGCTTCCTGCGGCAGGTAGCCGACGCCCAGACGGGCGCGGGCGTGCACGGGGAGGTGGCTCAGGTCCGTATCGTCGAGCCGGATACTGCCGCCGTCGCGCGGAACGAGGCCGACGATCATGTAAAAGGATGTGGTCTTGCCGGCGCCGTTCGGTCCCAGCAGCCCGACGATCTCGCCGCTTTCCACGCGCAGCGAAACGCCGTTGACGACGGTGCGATCGCGGTAACGCTTGACGAGGTCGCGCGCTTCGAGGACGGCCATGCTATTTCTCTTCCTTCGGCTGGAAGATGATCTTCACGCGCTCGTCGACGGATTCCGATGAGGTGGCGAGCACCTTGCTCGCGTCGAGATCGTAGCGGATCGTTTCGCCGCGGAATTCGTCGGTGCCCTGGCGGATCCACGCGCCGCCGGTGAGCACGACGACGCGATTCACCGCGTCGTATTCGATGCGTCCTGCTTCGCCCGTGATCGGCGCGGCGTCCTCGGGTTGCTGGCGAAAGGTCACCGGCTGCCCGATCAGCGTGCCTTCCTGGACTTCGCCATCGCGGGCACGCAGGCGCGCCTCGTCCGCCTCGATGTGAATGCTGCCCTTGTCCAGGCGCACGTCGCCGCTGAACACGGAAATTTCCTTGCCGCGATCAGCTTCCACGCGCACCGATTCAACGGTAAGCGGCGCATCCGCGTCGCCTGCGTGCGTTGCGACCGGCAGCGCGCACAGCATGAGCGCGAACAGTGCCTTCGCATTACTTTCCATAGCGCGCCTCCACGTCGGATTCGATCTCCATGCGATCGTCGGCGAGCGACACGCGCAACCCGCGACCGGAGATCTCGCCGGTGCCATGCGTGATCCGCACGGCGGCATCCGTCACCGCCAGTTCCGTTTCGGTGTTCACCGTCAATCGCTCGGTATGCAGTTGCATCGGTGTGTCATCCGCATCGCCGCGGACCAGCACGACGTTGCCCCACGTTTCCAGTGTCACGCCGTCATCCGTCATGCGTCCGCGCTCTGCCGTGAGCTGCCACACCGGGCCGTCTTCTGCGCTGCGTGCACGAAGATCGTGCAGGTGAATCCAGGGTTCGTCTTCGAAATGTTCGGCGTAGGTTGCGGTCACGTGCATGTCGGGCCGGCCATTCACATCATGCCCGGTCAGGTCGAGATCGCGAAAGTAACTGTCAGGATGGCGCGGTGTTTCCGTCACGGCCGGCGCGACAGCGCGCTGCTCGCCCAGCCACCACCAGCTTGCGATACCCGCAGCGGCGAGAACCATGATGACCAGTGCGCGGCTGGCGGCGGGCAGGTGACGGAATCGCTCACGCATCAGTCCCGGCTTCCCCGGCCCGTGCAGCGAGCAGCAGGTCGCACGCTTCACGCACCGCGCCGCGGCCGCCGCGATGACGCGAACGCCAGTGCGCGACAGGGATCACGTCGGGATGCGCGTCCTCGACGGTGAGTGCGAGCGCGACCTTTTTCATGGCGGCGATGTCGACGACGTCATCGCCCATGTAGGCGACATCGTTCGCGGAAATGCCGGTCTTCGCCAGCATTTCATCGAGCGCCGCGCCCTTGTCTTCGCGTCCCTGCACAAGCAGCGTGATGCCGAGATCACGCGCGCGCGCGTGCGTCATCTTCGAACTGCGGCCCGTGATGATCGCGACTTCAATACCGTGACGCTGCAAGGCCTTCATGCCATGCCCGTCACGCACATTGAACACCTTGATGCTTTCGCCCTCTGCGCCGTAGTAGAGCGAGCCGTCCGTGAGAACGCCGTCGACGTCGAACACGACGAGCTTCAGGCGGCGGGCGATGGCGTGGATCGTGCGAAGTTCCATCGTGCGTTCCTTCAGACAATGCCGGCACGCAGCAGATCGTGCATGTTCAGGGCACCGATCAGGCGCTTGTCCGCATCGACGACGAGCAACGCATTGATCTTGTGGTCGTCCATCAGCTTCAGCGCTTCGGCGGCAAGCTCGTGTGCGCCGATCGTCCTGCCGCCCGGCGTCATCGCCGCCGAAACGGGTGTCGCATGCACGTCGAGGCGCCGGTCGAGCGTGCGGCGCAGGTCGCCATCGGTGAAGATGCCTAGCACGCGACCCGCATCATCAACGATCGCCGTCATGCCGAGGCCCTTGCGCGTCATCTCGAACAGCGCTTCGCTCAGCAGGACATCGGGCGTCACGCGCGGTATTTCATCATCCGTGTGCATCAGGTCTGCGACGTGCAACAGCAGCCGCCGGCCGAGCGAACCGCCAGGATGCGAGCGCGCGAAATCTTCCGCCGTGAAGCCACGTGCCTCGAGCAGCGCGACGGCCAGCGCATCGCCCATCGCGAGCGTTGCCGTCGTGCTTGCGGTCGGCGCGAGATTCAGCGGGCACGCTTCCTTTGCAACGCTGACATCGAGATTCACATCGGCATTTGTCGCGAGCGAAGATCCGGGGTTGCCGGTCATGCTGATCAGCGGCACGCCGAGACGCTTGATGAGCGGCAGGATGGTCAGGATTTCCGCGGTTTCGCCGGAATTCGAAATCGCCAGCACCACGTCTTCGCCGGTGATCATGCCGAGGTCGCCGTGCGAGGCTTCGCCGGGATGCACGAAGAAAGCTGGTGTGCCGGTGCTTGCGAGCGTTGCGGCGATCTTGCCGCCGATGTGTCCCGACTTGCCCATGCCGACGACCACGACGCGGCCGCGGCATGCAAGGCAGATCTCGCAGGCGCGCTCGAATCCTTCATCAAGCCGGCCGGCGAGCGCGGTGATTGCAGACGCCTCGGTTTCGATGACCTCGCGACCGTTATGCACGAAGCGCCGGTCGGGTGCGTGCTTGCGGCTGTCGTTCGTCATTTTCATGTCCTGGAAACGTCAGGTGAGGATACCGAAATAGAGAATGAGCTGATACGCCCCGAAACTCGCCAGCAGCAGCGCAGCGGAGAAGCGGGAAAGATACCCGCGCTTGCCGACGCCCCAGGCGAGGAAGAAGAACGCGAGCGTCAGGCCGATCATGATCGGGAAATCGCGCGTGAGCACCGCGCCGGGAATCGCGCCGGGGCGAATGACGCCTGGCAGGCCCATGACCGCGAGCAGGTTGAATATGTTCGAACCGAGCACGTTGCCGACGGCAATGTCATGTTCGCCGCGCCGTGCGGCGATGACGGAAGCGGCGAGTTCGGGAAGGCTGGTGCCGATTGCAACAACCGTCAGTCCGATGACGAGATCGCTGATGCCGAGCGTGGTCGCGAGATTCACCGCGCCCCAGACCAGCAGGCGCGAACTGACCAGCAATACGATGAGACCGACGGCGAGCCAGAGCAGCGCTGCCGGCAGCGTTATCGGCGCCGGCATTTCCGCCATGAATTCCTCGGCGATCGGGTCGTCGTTCGTCGAGCGGCGCGCGAGATGGATCAGCCAGCCGATGAATGCGACAAGTCCCGTGAGCAGCACGACGCCGTCGATGCGTTCCAGTTCACCGTCCATCAGCAGTCCAAGGCTGACCAGCATGATGCCTGCGAGGACGGGCAATTCCCGCCGCAGGGTTGCCGAGCGCACGGTGAGCGGGGCGACGAGGGCTGCCGTCCCGAGGATCAGTGCGATGTTCGTGATGTTCGAGCCGATGGCGTTGCCGATCCCGAGAGCGGGATTGCCCGCGAGCGCGGCCATTGCCGATACCAGGATCTCCGGCGCGGCGGTGCCGAACCCGACAATCGTCAGGCCGACGATCATGGGCGACACGCCCAGGGCGCGCGCGACACCCGCGGCTCCGCTGACGAAGCGATCCGCTGCCCACACAAGCAGGACGAATCCGGCCGCGATGGCGGCAAGGTCAATCAGCATCGACAGGTTCCGGTACGTGAGGAGGGCGGCATGATATCGGCTGCTCCGGGTGCTGGCCAGCGCGTCTGTGTGCACACCTTTCTATAAGGTATGATGTGCGCCCCTGATTTCACTTCATCGCAACGCAGCGTTCACGGGAATTTCATGCGGGCCGAGGATATCCGCGCAATGATCGAGCAAGGCATGCCGGACGCTTCCGTCGAAGTCGACGGACCGGACGGCGTGCATTTCGAGGCGACGATCGTGTCGCCGTCGTTCGACGGACTGCGAACGCTGCAACGTCACCGCATGGTGTATGCGACGCTCGGCGAGCGGATGGGCGGTGACATCCACGCGCTGTCGCTGCGCACGCTGACGCCCGAGGAAGCGCGCGGCATCTGACGAATTCGTGCGGCTGTTTTGCCGCGCACATGACTGGAGAGCTTTCTTGGACAAACTGTTGATTGAAGGCGGCGTGCGGCTGGAAGGCGATATCCGCGTGTCCGGCGCGAAGAATGCGACGCTGCCGATTCTTGCTGCGACGCTGCTCGCCGATGGCGTGGTTTCGGTCGGCAACGTGCCGCACCTGCACGACGTCACCACCACGATCGAACTGCTCGGCCGCATGGGTGTGAGCGTGACCATCGATGAGCGCATGCGCATCGAGGTCGATCCGACGACCATAAAGAACTATTTCGCGCCGTACGAGCTCGTGAAGACGATGCGCGCGTCGATCCTCGTGCTCGGCCCGCTGCTTGCGAAGTACGGCGAAGCGGAAGTGTCGCTGCCCGGCGGCTGTGCGATCGGCACGCGTCCCGTGAATCTTCACATCGAGGGACTCCAGGCGATGGGTGCGGATATCGTCGTCGAGAACGGCTACATCCGTGCGAAGTGCGCGCGCCTGCGCGGTGCGAACATCATCATGGATACCGTGTCCGTCACCGGTACGGAGAACCTCATGATGGCGGCGACGCTCGCCGACGGTGTGAGCGTGATCGAGAACGCGGCACGCGAACCGGAAGTTGTCGATCTTGCCAACTGTCTCAACCAGATGGGCGCGAAGGTCCGTGGTGCGGGCACGGACACGATTGTCGTCGAAGGCGTGAAGCGTCTGTCCGGCACGCACTACACCGTGCTGCCCGATCGTATCGAGACGGGCACGTATCTCGTCGCCGGCGCGCTCACGGGCGGCCGCGTCCGCCTAAAGGACACGCGTCCGGATCTGCTGGACGCCGTGCTCGTGAAGCTTGAAGACGCGGGCGCGAAGATCGGCACCGGCAAGGACTGGATCGAGCTCGACATGCAGGGCAAGCGGCCGAAGGCCGTGAACCTGCGCACGGCGCCGTATCCTGCGTTTCCCACCGACATGCAGGCGCAGTTCACCGCACTGAACGCGATCTCGAAAGGCACCGGCACCATCACCGAAACCGTCTTCGAGAACCGCTTCATGCACGTGCAGGAAATGCAGCGCATGGGCGCGGACATTCGCCTCGAAGGCAACACCGCGATCTCGAAAGGCGTGAAGGAACTCACCGGTGCGCCGGTCATGGCCACCGATCTGCGCGCGTCCGCGTCGCTCGTGCTCGCCGGGCTCGTTGCCGACGGAACGACGGCCGTCGAACGCATCTACCATATCGACCGCGGTTACGAATGCATCGAGGAAAAGCTGAATTCGCTCGGCGCAAGGATTCGCCGCGTGCCCGAGTGAAACGCCGATGACGAACAAAAAAAGCCGGGCGAGCCCGGCTTTTTTTGTGGCGAATCAGATCAACTGCCGATGACCGGCGCGCGTTCGATGACCGTTGCGCGGGTAACGAACGGCTGGCCGCGACGCACACCGCGGATGCGCACGGTTTCACCCGGTTGCGTGGATGCGATGATCGTCAATGCTTCGCGCGCGTTCGCAACAGGATCGTCATTCAGATGCGTGATGGCGTCGCCGCGTTCGAGTCCTGCCGCTTCGGCCGGGCTGCCGCGATACACATCGCGCACGATGATGCCGTTCGTTTCCGGCAGCCCGAAGGCTTCGGCAAGTTCCGGCGTGAGATCCTGCGGATCGACGCCCAGCCAGCCGCGAATCACCCGCCCGTGCTCGATCAACTGAACGAGTACGCCGCGCGCGAGATTCACCGGCACTGCAAAACCGATTCCGTTCGAGCCCGTGGAGCGCGAGAAGATCGCGGAATTCACGCCGATGAGTTCGCCGCGCGTATTGATCAGCGCGCCGCCGGAGTTGCCGGGATTGATGGCGGCATCGGTCTGTATGAAGTTCTCGAAGGTCGCATGGCCGATGTAGTTGCGTCCCGTCGCGCTGACGATTCCCTGCGTGACGGTCTGCCCGATGCCGAACGGATTGCCGATCGCGAGCACGATGTCGCCGACTTCGATGTCGTCCGACCGCCCGAGCGCAATGGCGGGCAGGTTTTCGAGCGAGACGTGGAGCAGCGCGAGATCGGTATCGGCGTCGGTGCCGACGATATCGGCCGGCACGATCCTGCCATCGGCGAGGGCAACCTGGATCGCATCCGCGCCACTGATGACGTGATTGTTCGTCAGGATGTAACCCTCGGGCCGGACGATCACCCCTGAGCCCAGCGTCGTTTCTATCGGCTCCGGCGAGAGCGCGTCCCCGAAGTAACGTTCCAGCTGCGGGTTGTCGCTCCACGGCGCCACGTGATCCTGTACCTGGCGCGCGGAATGGATGTTGACGACGGACGGCGCCGTTGCGCGTACCGCTGCCTGGAACGAGTTCGCCAGCGGCTCAGGTTGGTGCGCGCCGTTCAGCAGATCGGGGCGCAGCCAGACCGCGACGAACGCGAGCGCCAGCCCGAGCGTGATGGAATGGAACAGGAACACGAGCGTTTTTTTCAGTTGATTCATGGGCATAAGCTAGCACGCGTCCCTGTGAGCGTCAGCAGGAACGGCGCGTTTCCAGTGCTCTCTGTGTGGCCAGTCGCGCGAACGAGCGTGTATAATGCCGCATTCCATGCCTCGGCATGCATAACTCCAAATCAAATCGAATCAATCGCTTAGCGTTTGCCTCAGGAGACCCGTGGATGAGTACTGACGGCGTTGACCTCACCAGGCGCCATTTCCTCACCGTTGCCACTTCCGTTGTCGGTGGCGTTGGTGTTGTGGCAGCCGCCGTGCCTTTCGTCGCTTCCATGCAGCCCAGCGATCGCGCCCGCGCCGCCGGTGCACCGGTGGAAGTGGACATCAGCAAGATCGAACCGGGCGGCATCGTCAAGGTCGAGTGGCGGGGTCGCGCCATCGCGATCGTCCGTCGCACGCAGGCAATGCAGCAGGCCACGCTCGAGCTCGGCGACGAGACGCTGCGCGACCCGATGTCGCAGGAACCGCAGCAGCCGGAGTACGCTTCCAACGAGCTGCGCTCCATCAAGCCCGAGTATTTCGTCGTTGTCTCGAACTGCACGCACCTCGGTTGTTCGCCGACCTATCGTCCCGAAGTTGCGCCGGCGGATCTCGGCCGCGACTGGAACGGCGGGTTCTTCTGCCCCTGCCACGGCTCGAAGTTCGACCTCGCCGGTCGTGTCTACAAGGGCGTGCCTGCGCCGCTCAACCTGCAGGTGCCGCCGCACCGTTATCTCAATGAAGGCACGCTGCTGATCGGCGAAGACGGAGGGGCTGCGTGATGCGCGCTAACCAGGATTATTTCGACAACATCGCGGCCGGCTGGAACCGCTTCATCGCCTGGATCGACGATCGCATGCCGATGACGTCGTTCATGCGCAGCCAGCTGCACGATTACTACGCGCCGAAGAACTTCAACTTCTGGTACTACTTCGGCGTGCTGTCGCTGGTCGTGTTCGTGAACCAGATCGTCACGGGCATCTTCCTCACCATGAGCTACAAGCCGTCCGCGGCCGAAGCGTTCGCGTCCGTCGAATACATCATGCGCGACGTGGAGTGGGGCTGGCTGATCCGCTACATGCACTCGACCGGCGCATCGGCGTTCTTCGTCGTCGTCTACCTGCACATGTTCCGCGGCGTGATGTACGGCTCCTACAAGGCGCCGCGCGAACTGCTGTGGATATTCGGCATGCTCGTGTACGTCGCGCTCATGGCGGAGGCCTTCATGGGCTACCTGTTGCCGTGGGGCCAGATGTCGTACTGGGGCGCACAGGTGATCATCTCGCTGTTCGGCGCGATTCCGAAGATCGGCGAGCCGCTTGCCACGTGGATACGCGGCGACTTCGCGATCTCCGACATCACGCTGAACCGGTTCTTCGCGCTGCACGTCATCGCGATGCCGCTGATCCTTATCCTGCTCGTCGTGTTCCATCTCGTCGCGCTGCGTCACAACGGTTCGAGCAACCCGGACGGCATTGAGATCAAGAAGACGAAGGGCGCGGATGGCAAGCCGATCGACGGCATTCCGTTCCATCCGTATTACACGATCAAGGATCTCGTCGGCATCATCGTGTTCGCGATGCTGTTTGCGGTCGTCGTGTTCTTTGCGCCCGAGATGGGCGGCTACTTCCTCGAACATGCCAACTTCGAGCCGGCGAATCCGCTCGTGACCCCGGAACACATCGCGCCGGTGTGGTACTTCACGCCGTTCTACGCGATTCTCCGCGCGGTACCGGACAAGCTGCTCGGCGTCATTGCAATGGGAGCGGCGATCTTCCTCCTGTTCCTGCTGCCATGGCTGGATCGCAACCCGGTGAAGTCGATGCGTTACCGCGGCACGCTGTACAAGCTGCTGGTGATCCTGTTTGCAGCGACGTTCATCGTGCTCGGCTACCTCGGACTCAAGCCGCCGACCCGGCTGTACTCCGAGCTTGCGCTGCGCTTCGCGGAAATCTATTTCCTGTTCTTCTTCATCTCGTGGGCGTACTCGAAGGTTCGCACGCGCAAGTTCCTGTTCGGCGCGACACTCGCGGCGCTGGTCGTGATCACGCTGCTTGACGTGGTGCGCTGGGATGCGGCGAACGCCGCGCTGATGATGAAGATGTGGCTGATTCCCGCGCTGTACACGGCCGGATTCCTGCTGCTGCCGGCGTTCACGCGATTGAACGAGTCGAAACCGGTTCCGGAAAGGGTGACGTTCGAATGAAAAGAATGATTCTTGGCCTGCTGCTGGCAGGCGCGCCGCTTGTTCCGTTCGTCGCATCCGCCGCGGACAGCGGCGTGCATCTTGATCAGCCCGGCAACTCGCTGGCGAACAAGGCTTCGCTGCAGCGTGGCGCGAAATACTTCGTGAACTACTGTCTGGGCTGCCATTCGCTGAAGTACGTTCGTTACGAGAGCCTGATCGACGATCTCGGACTCACGGAAGAACAGCTGATGAACAACCTGATGTTCACGGCCGAGAAGCCGACCGAGATGATGGTCATTCCAATGAACGATGCCGATGCGGAACGCTGGTTCGGCAAGACGCCGCCGGATCTTTCGCTGACGGCACGTTCGCGCGGCGCCGACTGGATCTATACATACCTGCGCAGCTTCTATCGTGATGATTCGCGGTCGATCGGCGTCAACAACCTTGTGCTGCCCAACGCCAGCATGCCGCACGTGCTTGCGCCATTGCAGGGTTACCAGGAAGCGGTGTTCGTCGACGTCGTTGATGAAGACGGCAACAATCGCAAGGACTTCGTTCGTTTCGATGCGCCGGAAGGCGGCGCGCTCGAACCCGAGGAGTACGACGAGGTGGTTCGCGACATCGTCAATTTCCTCGAATACGCCAGCGAGCCCGTCAAGCTGGAACGGCAGTCCGTCGGCATTGGAGTGCTGACCTTCCTGCTCGTGTTCTTCCTGTTCGCGTATTTCCTCAAGCGCGAATACTGGAAGGACATTCACTGATGATCCGGTCCGGAGCCGCAGCGCGGCTCCGGACCCGGGATCGAAGCCGCGACGATCCGGTCGCCGCTTCAAGAGTCCACACCAGGAGATTTCCACATGGCAGTCATTACCAGTCGACGCTCCGTAATGACCCTGTTTTCACGGCCGACGGACGCGCACAGCCACCGCGTCCGGTTCGTGCTCGCGGAAAAGGGCATTACGTATGACGTCGTCGATATCGAAGGGGATGACCTGCCGGAAGACCTGATCGATCTCAACCCCTACAACACGGTTCCGACACTCGTTGACCGCGAACTCGTGCTCTATGACGTGCGCACCATCGTCGAATACCTGGACGAACGCTTTCCGCATCCGCCGCTCATGCCTGTCGATCCTGTCAGCCGTGCACGTTTCCGCCTCGCGATGTACCGCATCGAACAGGACTGGTACTCGCTGGTCGACACCATCGAGAACGCCGGTGATCGCAGTGCGGTCAACAAGGCGAAGAAGGAACTGCGCGACGCGGTGACCGCAACGGCCGATGCGTTTTCGATGAAGCCGTTCTTCCTCAGCGATGAGTTCTCGCTTGTCGACTGCTGCATCGCTCCGGTTCTGTGGCGGCTGCCGCATTTCGGCATCGAGTTGCCGCCGCAGGCGAAAGCCGTGCAGGCATACTCGGAGCGCATGTTCCGCCGGGCGTCATTCAAGAACAGCCTGACCGAAATCGAGCAGGAACTGCGCTAGGCGTTTTCCTGCGGCCGCACGTCACGCGACTTCGTCGCATCACGGATTTTTCGATGTTGTCCCGCCGTCCTTACCTGATACGCGCGCTTTACGACTGGCTGCTTGACTGCGGAGATCTCCCGCATCTCCTGGTTGATGCGACGGTCGCCGGCGCAGAACTTCCCGACGAATATGTGCAGGACGGTCGCATCGTGCTGAATGTGAGTCCATCCGCCGTGCAGGGTCTTCAGCTCGGCAACGACGAGATCCGTTTCTCGGCGCGCTTCGGAGGCACGCCGCGGCTTGTTCGATTTCCGCCGACGGCGGTCGTCGCGATCTATGGCCGCGATTCCGGGCAAGGCATGATGTTCGGCGCTGAAGACGACCCGCACGCCGCCCAATCTTCAGCAAAGGAAGATGATTCGGCGCTGCAGGGCGGGGACGAACCGCCGCGGCCGGGCAAGCCTTCGCTCAAGATCATCAAGTAAAAATCGAAAGGCAGACAAAAAGCCGGGGACGTCCGGCTTTTCCGTCAGCGACCTGCCACTTCTTCAGGAAAGAACTTTCCCGGATTGAGTATTCCCTTCGGGTCGAACTGCGCCTTGATCCTGCGCATCATCTCCAGCGTCGCGGGTTCGATTTCAAGACCGACGAATTCCTTCTTCACGAGTCCTACCCCGTGTTCGCCCGACAGCGTGCCGCCAAGGCCGAGCACCAGCGCGAAGACTTCACCAAGACATTGATCGATTACCGCCATCTGCCTTTCGTCATCGGGATCGGTGAGCAGGTTGACGTGGATGTTGCCGTTTCCGGCATGACCGAAATTCACGATCGTGATGCCGTGCTGGCGTGACAGCGCCTGGAGACCGTCGATGAGTTCCGCCATGCGCGATACCGGCACCACGACGTCTTCGTTGATCTTCTTCGGTGCAATGCGTCGAAGTGCGGGTGAAAGTGCCTTGCGTGCCGCCCACAGTGCGCGCGTTTCATCCGCTGTACGCGCGCGGCGCAGCTCGATCATTCCCTGTCCTGCCACGGCATCCGCGACTGCGTGCGTTGCCGGCTCAAGCGTTTCTGCATTGCCGTCGATCTCGATCAGCAACATCGCTCCTGCATCGTCGGGAAGGTCGGTCGCGGCGAGATTTTCTTCCGCGTACTCGCGGATCATGGCGATTGCCGTGGCGTCGATGAACTCAAGCGCGCTCGGCGTGACGGCTTGCGCCATCACGCGTGACACGGCGGCGGCAGCGGATGTCATGTCGGCGAATGTTGCGCGCAAGGTGTGTCGCGCAGGCTGAAGCGGTGTGAGTCGAAGCGTGGCTTCCGTGATCACGCCGAGCGTTCCCTCCGACCCGATCAAAAGCCGCGTCAGGTCGTAGCCGACGACGCCTTTCGTCGTATAGACGCCGGTACGTAATTCGATACCGTCGCCGCTGACGGCGCGCAGGCCGAGCGTATTGTCGCGCGGCGTGCCGTACTTGACGGCACGCGGACCGGCCGAGTTGCAGGCGAGGTTGCCACCGATCGTGCAGTACGCCGACGAGGTTGGATCCGGCGGCCAGAAGAATCCTTCGCGCCCTGCCGCTTCCTGGAGCTGTGCGTTCGTCACGCCGGGCTCAACGACGGCGACACGGTTGCCGGCGTCGACGCGAACAATGCGGTTCATGCGCTCGAGTGCGAGCACCAGTCCGCCGGCCACGGGCACCGCAGCGCCGGCCGTACCGCTGCCGAGTCCGCGCGTCACCAGCGGCAATTCATGTTCGTGACAGGCGCGCACGATCGCAACGACTTCATCATGCGAATCCGCGAACGCAACGAGGTCGGGCAGCGCCTGGCGGCGCGAGTTGTCATAGCTGTAAGGGAGAAGGTCGCCAGGATCGTGCAGCAGGCGTTCGCCAAGCAGCGGCCTGAGTGCGGCGTACACGGACCGCGCGCGTTGCGAAGCAGGCAGGCCGTGCGCGTTCATGCGTATCTCAGATTTCGCCGAGCAGGCGTGCGTCGATGAGGTCGCAGAGGCAGTGGATCAGCAGCAGGTGAACTTCCTGGATGCGCGCCGTGCGTTCTGCCGGCACGCGCAGTTCGACATCGGCTTCACCGAGATGGCGCGCCATTTCGCCGCCATCGCGACCCGTGAATGCGATGACCGACATTTCACGTTCGTGCGCCGCGTTGATCGCGCGCACGACGTTCGGCGAGTTGCCGCTCGTCGAGATGGCCAGCAACACGTCACCGGCCTGGCCGAGCGCGCGCACCTGCTTGGAAAAGATGTCGCGGTAGTCGTAATCGTTTGCGATCGAGGTCAGCGTGGAGCTGTCGGTCGTAAGCGCGATTGCCGGCAGCGCGGGCCGCTCGCGCTCAAAGCGGTTGAGCAGTTCGGAAGAAAAATGCTGTGCGTCCGCTGCCGATCCGCCGTTTCCGCAACTGAGGATCTTGCGATTCTCAAGCAGCGCCGCGCTGGCGAGTTCCGCGGCGCGACCGACGAGCGGCGCGATCACGCCGAGCGCGCGCTGCTTGGTTTCGATGCTTTCAAGGAAGTGGTCGCGGATGCGTTGTTCGATGTCCAAGCGTAATCTCCGTTGCAGGCAAGGAATCACTCGGCGGGGCGGAACGCGTCAACCAGCCATTCCGTGTGCTGTTTGCGGCTGTCAGCCGGACCGCTGACCGCAACAATATCAAAACGCACCGGTCGATGTCCCAGCCGGTGTTCGGCGAGAAACCGCGACGCGGCGCGAATCAGGCGAGCCTGCTTGGACACCGTCACGCTCGCCGCCGCTCCGCCGAAACTATTGTTCACTCGTGCGCGGACCTCGACGATCACCACCTGCCCTGCATGTTCCATCACGAGGTCGATTTCACCCCATCGTGTGCGGTAGTTGGCCGCCAGCGTCTTCAGGCCGCGCGCTTCGAGATAGCGCCGCGCGAGGCGTTCCGCCGCGCGGCCGCGTTCATTGCGTTCGTTGTTGTCCCGGAGCGGCATGCACGGTTCCTTGTGCGGGATGGATTTCCTCGACGCCGGGCAGCAGGCGCGGCGTTCCGCCGACAAACCGTGCCCAGTAAAGATCGCGGCGGATGCGCCGCTGCGCATCGATGCTCAGCAGGCCTGTCATGGCCGGGAGCGGATTGTCGAGCGCGGGATCGTCGCCAAGGATCAGCGGCACGAGCCGGAAGGCATCGAACCCCAGGGCATACAGGCGGCCGTTGCGTTCGAAACGTCCCGGCCACAGGTCAACCACGGTCTTGCGGATTTCGCGTGCGATCGCATCGGGCGCGAGTATCCATGGCATGTCCGCAAAACGGATGTCGTCAAGATCGCGATCGGGTTGACCGGGCCGATACACGTGGCTGGTTGCGTACACCGGCAGGCTGATGGCCTGGTGGAAACGCAGCTGCGGACGCAGCAGGCGTGCTTCTTCCGCGTTTGCGGCGAGAAAGATGAACTGCACATCCTGCCTGCGGCGCGGTTCGAACTGCACGGAGCGGCCGATGATGCTGCGCAGCTGCTGGTAACGCAGCTGGCTTTCATCGAGATTCAGCATGCGCATGATCGGCGTGGAGTAGTCCGCCTGGCCTTGCGCATAACGCTGCACGGTCAGGAGCGTGCCGCCCAGTTCCTCGAAGCGTGCGCGAAACGCTGCCGTCATGCGCAGGCCGAAGTCGTTGTCGGGCACGAGCGCCACGCCGCGCGTGTAACCTTCCGCGATGCTGCGTTCCGCAACCTGGATGGCTTCGTCTTCCGGCAACAGTCCGAACTGCACCAGGTTGTCGCGCGCAATGGCAGCTTCCGCCGGATCAAGGTAATTGAGGCCAAGCACTGGAACCGGCAGGTCTTCGCTTTGGTTCAGCGCGCTCAGCGCTTCCTTGGTCAGCGGGCCGACAATGATATCCGCGCCTTCCGCCACGGCCCGCGTCGCCGCGCGCTGCGCGGCCGTTGCATCCGCGCCTGCATCAAGCACAAGTACGCGCGGCGGTTCGCGGTGTGCGGCGTACTGGTAGAGGCCGGCAAGAAATCCGTCGCGCACCGCTTCGGCCGATGCGCGATAGCGTCCGGTCATCGGCAGCAGCAGCGCAATCGTGTCCGGGTACGCGAAGCGGCGCTCGTGTTCGGCAAGAATCTCATCGAGCAGGAATTGCCTGCCCGGGTGTGCGGGAAACTGTCGCGACCACTGTTCAAGCCGGCCTGGAAATGCGTACGGATCCTGCCACGCGGATTGTCCGATTCTTCCGAGCGCGATCCAGCCGCGCACGGCGGCGGGCACAGTGGACGGAAGCTGTTCGAGATCGAGCGGTTCGCGGCTGCGTGAAAGACCGAGCCAGATCAACCGGCTGTCCGCATGACGCAGCGTTTCGTCTGCGCTGCTTTCGATGTGCCGGTTGAGCAGCGCGGTTGCTTCCACGCTTGCGCCAAGCTGGAACAGTGCGCGGCCGCGAAGCTGCACCGCGCGGTCGCGCAGCGATTCGCTGAATTCCATCACGCTGTCGAGACGCAGCAGTGCCTGGCGCGGATTCTGCTCGAGAAGATCAAGTTCCGCAGCGACGAGCACGCCGCGTTCCGCGAGCAACCCCGTCGGCGGCAGCGGTGCTGCAGCTTCAAGCGCGCGCGCAGCGTTATCGGTGCGGCGTGCTTCAAGCCACGCGCTCGCGGCGGACAGCCATGCATCACGGCTTGCATCACCACGGGCATCGCGCGCCAGCGATTCAAACGCGAGCGCCGCTGCCGCGGGATCATTCGCCTGCAGGTCGCGCGCTTGCTGCATGCGAAGCTCGAATGCCGCGTCGCGCTGTCCGTCCGGCGCCGTTGCACAGCCGTGAAGCAGCGCGATGCCGAGGAGGAACAGGAAGAGGCGAATGTTGCGCGTGAACGGTCTGGCTTGCATGTGTCCTTACCCCGTTGCAGGATGGGGAGCCTCGTGCGCGAGGCGATGCGTGAAGAGTCGCAAAGTATCGAGTGGGGGCCGGACAGTGTCAACGCAGCCAGATGGATCCACCGGCGTGCTCTACGTCGTCGCAACTCCCATCGGCAACCGTGAAGACCTGACACGCCGCGCTGAACGCATACTCACCGAAGTCGACTGCATATTCTGCGAGGACACGCGTCACAGCGGACGGCTGCTCGCCGATCTCGGCAGCCGCGCGCCACGCATCTCCCTGCATGAACACAATGAACACGCGCGTATTTCTGCGGTGCTTGATCGATTGCAGCGCGGCGAATCATGCGCGCTCATCAGCGATGCGGGCACACCCTTGATCAACGACCCGGGCTTTGCCCTGGTGCGCGCGCTGCGCGACGCCGGCATTCGCGTCGTTCCCGTGCCCGGTGCGAGCGCCGTCATCGCGGCGCTTTCCGCCGCCGGATTGCCAACGGACCGGTTCAGTTACGAAGGCTTCCTGCCGGCAAAACCGGGTGCGCGGCGCGAACGGCTTGGCGCGCTCGCGGGCGATTCGCACACGCTCGTGTTCTATGAAGCGCCGCACCGCTTGCACGACATGCTCGCCGATGCCGCAATCGCATTTGGCGCCGATCGATTCGCATGCGTAGCACGCGAGATCACGAAACTGCACGAAGAATTTCACAGCGCTTCGCTTGCTGAACTCTGCGCGTGGACGGAGCGCGACCCGAATGCGACGCGCGGGGAAATCGTCGTGATGATCGCGGGCGCCGCCGGTGACCGTGCGCACGAATACAGCAGTGATGAAATCCTGCGCGCGTTGCTTGAGGAACTTCCTGCGAGCAAGGCCGCGAAGGTTGCCGCGGGATTGACCGGTGAACGCCGCCAGTCACTGTACCAACGCGCGCTGGAACTGCAGGGCGAACGCGCGAAGTGATCCCGCGGCGATGCTTGACAGCCTTTCGCAACAGCGTATTGTTCGCCCCGGAGTTGGCCGGACAGTCGCTGCGTCTTCGTGACGTGGAGGAAAGTCCGGGCTCCGCAGGGCAGGGTGCCAGGTAACGCCTGGGCGGCGCGAGCCGACGGAAAGTGCCACAGAAAACATACCGCCGATGTGCGCACGCGAGTGCAGCACAGGTAAGGGTGAAAAGGTGCGGTAAGAGCGCACCGCGCGTCCGGTAACGGAACGTGGCAGGGCAAACCCCACTCGGAGCAAGGCCAAATAGGGGAACGATTACGTGGCCCGCGTAGTTCCCGGGTAGGCCGCTTGAGGTGAACGGTGACGTTCATCCCAGATGAATGACTGTCCTCGACAGAACCCGGCTTACAGGCCGACTCCTTCTTTAAATTCCCGTGATGATCTTTTCCTGATCGCCATTTACCTCGCTTTTTCCCGCGTCATACCTCTTCGTCTCTTCAGAACTCGCCGAAAGTAGGCGTTGTAACTCATTGAATTTTATTGTTGTGCAATTGCAGCAAATTTGCCTTATCCGCATTGCAGCAATAACGTAAGTCGCTGACAGATAAAAAGAAATCCCTGTTCTGTAGTGGGTTTTACTCTTGACACTCTCACAAACGCCTACCTATAGTGTCTCCAAGTGGGAAAAAGTGGGAGAGCGTGGGACTTCGTCCCGCCGACGTCATGTTCAGGGGAGTCAACAACGTCAAGCTCGATGCCAAGGGGCGGATCGTCATTCCGACCCGGTATCGCGAGCGCCTGCAGGAACGCTGCGGGGGCCAGCTCGTCGTGACCGTTGATCGTGATCACTGTCTTCTTCTTTATCCGCTGCCCGAGTGGGAAGAGATCGAACGCAAGCTGGTAAAGCTGCCGAGCTTCAACGCGCAGGCCCGGCGCCTGCAGCGCCTCCTTGTCGGCCATGCCACCGAGATTGAAATGGATTCCCACGGACGCGTGCTGCTGCCGCCGCCACTGCGCGAGTTCGCGAAGCTCGACAAGGCGGCGGTGATGATCGGCCAGGGCAACAAGTTCGAGATCTGGGATGAGGAATCCTGGATGGCGCGTCGCGACGCGTGGCTGTCGGAAGACGAAAGCGAGAGCGCGCCGTTGCCGGCAGAGCTGGAGTCGTTGTCGCTTTGAGCCGCGTGCCGCGCCAGGGCGAGCACGAACCGGTCCTGCTGCACGCCTGCCTTGAAGGGCTGGCGGTGCGGCCCGATGGCTTTTATGTCGACGGCACGTTCGGCCGGGGCGGACATGCCGCCGCGATGCTGGCGGGGCTGGCTCCCGGTGGCCGCCTGCTGGCGTTCGACAAGGACCCGGAAGCCGTCCGCGCCGCCACGCTGCGTTTCGGCGCGGACACGCGATTTCGCATCGTTCACGGGAGCTTCACGATGCTCGAGCGGATCGTTGAAGAGGCAGGTTGCAGCGGCAAGGTCGACGGAATCCTCCTCGATCTCGGCGTTTCCTCGCCGCAGCTCGACGATGCGGCGCGCGGTTTCAGTTTCCAGTCGGAAGGCCCGCTCGACATGCGCATGGACCCGACATCCGGTGAGAGCGTGGCGGCATGGCTGTCGCACGCCGATGAAGGCGAAATCGCGCGCGTGCTGTTCGAGTACGGCGAGGAGCGTTTCGCGCGCCGGATCGCGCGGGCGATCGCGAGCCGCCGCGAGCAGTCGCCGCTTGTCACGACCAGCGAGCTCGCGGAACTCGTCGCCGCTGCCGTACCGACGCGCGAGAAGGGCAAGCACCCCGCGACGCGCACGTTCCAGGCGCTGCGGATACTTATTAATAAGGAGCTGGACGATCTTGACGATGTCCTCGCGCAATGCGTGCGCGTGCTCGCGCCGCATGGCCGGCTGTGCGTGATCAGCTTCCACTCCCTTGAGGATCGCCGCGTGAAGCGATTCATCCGCGACAACGCTCGTCCGCCACACGTGAGCGGTTTGCCGCGCGGCCTGCCCGTGCCGCATGCCGAACCGGCGCTGCGGACCGTGGGCAAGGCGATGGTGGCGGATGCGGATGAAGTGAATCGCAATCCGCGCGCACGGAGCGCCGTCCTGCGCTGCGCGGAACGAACGGCGGGAAGTGCGCCATGAACGGCACCTGGATCGCGCTCGCCGTGCTGCTCGCAGCGAATGTCGCGAGCGCGCTTGCCGTCGTGCAGGCGCGGCATGGCAATCGCACGGAGTTCGTGGAGCTTCAACAGCTCGAAGCGCGACGCGACGCGCTGGAAGTGGAATGGGGCCAGCTGCAGCTGGAACAGAGCGCGTGGGCGACGCATGGCCGCATCGAGCAGGTGGCGCGCAAGGAACTGGGCATGACCATCCCGCGAGGCGATGACGTCATGGTGCTGAAGAATGCCGGGCAATAACGACAACATCGAGCCGCGCGGAGAGTGGCGCAACCTGTTCGTGGCGGGCCTGTTCGTCGCGGGCGCGCTGCTGATGGTCGCGCGCGCGTTCGACCTGCAGGTGCTGCGCAAGGATTTCCTGCAGGACCAGGGCCAGGCGCGGCATGTGCGCGTCGTCGAGATGCCCGCGCATCGCGGCATGATCACCGATCGCAATGGCGAGCCGCTTGCGGTTTCCACGCCGGTGGCATCCGTCTGGGTGAACCCGCGGGAACTGCGCGATGCGGCAACGCGCATTCCGGAGCTCGCGAATGTAATCGGCGAGAATCCGCGCGACATGCTGCGCATGATCGCGGAACGCAGTGACCGCGAGTTCGTGTACATCAAGCGGCAGGTCACGCCGCAGGTCGCCGACGCCGTCAACGCGCTCGCCATTCCCGGCGTGCATCTCGAGCGCGAGTACAAGCGTTTCTATCCGGCCGCGGAAGTGACCGCGCACCTGCTTGGCTTCACCAACATCGACGACAAGGGACAGGAAGGCCTGGAACTTGCGTTCAACGAATGGTTGAGCGGAGAGGCGGGCGCGAAGCGCGTGCTGCGCGACCGGCTGGGACGCACGATCGAGGACATCGAACAGCTGCGCGCGCCGCATCCCGGCCAGACGCTGCGTACCAGCATCGATCTTCGCCTGCAGTATCTTGCCTACCGCGAGCTGAAGGCCGCGATCCAGGAAAACGATGCGGTGTCGGGTTCCATCGTCGTGCTTGACGCAACGACGGGCGAAGTGCTCGCGCTCGCGAACCAGCCGTCGTTCAATCCCAACAACCGCAGTGAAATGCAGGGCGGCAACTATCGCAATCGCGCCGTCACCGACGTGTTCGAGCCTGGCTCCAGCTTCAAGCCGTTTCCGATTCTCGCGGCGCTTGAAACGGGACGCTACGAACCCTCGACGCCTGTTGATACGTCGCCGGGATTCATCAAGGTCGGCGGATACACGATTCCCGATACGCGCAATTACGGCGTGATCGATGTCACGACGGTGCTGACCAAATCCGTCAACGTCGGTGCAAGCAAGATCGCGCTCTCGCTGGAACGCGATCAGCTGTGGTCGGTGCTTGCGCGCCTTGGCTTCGGCAGTGTCACGGGCAGCGGGCTGCCTGGCGAGAGCGGCGGCATGCTGCCGCACTGGCAGCGCTGGCGCGATGTCACGCAGGCGACGATCGCGTACGGTTACGGCCTGAGCGTGACGCCGCTGCAGCTTGCGCAGGCATACGGAATCATCGCAGCGGACGGCATGCTTCGTCCGGTGTCGTTTGTCGCCGGCAGCAGTCACGAGGGCGAGCAGGTCATCCAGGCGAAAAGCGCGCGACAGATGCGCCGCATGCTGGAGACGGTCATAGAGCCGGGCGGAACGGGCATGGCGGCCGCGGTCAACGGCTATCGCGTTGCGGGCAAGACAGGCACTGCGCGCAAGGCCGTCGCGGGCGGTTATGCCAGCGATCGTCACATCGCCGTGTTCGCCGGCATGGCGCCTGCGTCCGATCCGCGCCTCGTGACGGTGATCGTCATCAACGAACCACGCGACGGCGAATACTACGGCGGCGAGATTGCAGCGCCGGTGTTCGCGCGCGTCATGGCCGGCGGCCTGCGCGTGCTCAACGTTGCGCCGGATGCGGTTGCACCCGTCGATGAGCGCACGCTCATCGCGGAAAGGTCGGCGCCATGAGCGCGCGTCACGTGAAATCGCTGCACGAACTGCTTGCGGGTGTCGCGGGTGCGCATGCAATTGCGGATCGCGACGTCCAGGGCGTGAGCATCGACAGCCGCTTCGTGGTTCCGGGCGGTGTCTTTCTCGCATGCGCCGGCATCAGTTCGCACGGTCTCGACTATCTCGATGAAGCGGTTCGCCTTGGTGCGGAAACCGTGCTGTGGGAACCGGCGGCGGGCATCTCGCCGCCCGCAGCGCGCGAGGGTGTGCTTCTCGCCGCGGTGCCGGATCTCGGCATGCATGCCGGCCGGATCGCGGCGGCGTTCTATGGCAATCCGTCCGCGCGCATGGATGTGATCGGCATTACGGGCACGAACGGCAAGACATCGGTCAGCCATCTTCTCGCGCAGGCACTGTCGGCATACGGCCGACGCTCCGCCGTGCTCGGAACGCTCGGTTACGGCTTCACGGATTCGCTTGAACCCGCGACGCACACGACGCCGGACGCCGTGAAGCTGCAGGCGTTGTTCGCGCAACTTGCCGGCAGCGGCGCGGACGCGGTTGCGATGGAAGTCTCCTCGCACGCCCTCGAACAGCAGCGCGTTGCAGGCGTGAATTTCCGCACTGCGGTATTCACGAACCTCACGCGCGATCACCTCGACTATCACGGCGATCTCGGCGGATATGCCGCCGCGAAACGCCGACTGTTTCACATGCCCGGCTTGCGCGATGCCGTCATCAACGCAGACGACGCCACCGGCCGCGACATCCTCGCGTCGCTGCCGCCGTCGGTGCGCGCATGGGTGTTCGCAACGCACGCGGAATCGCTGCGGGGAATGTCGATCGCCAACACGATTTTTGCGACGCAGATTGAATTCGATGCGCAGGGCCTGAATCTTGAAGTCGATGTCGCGGGCGAGCGTGTCGCGCTGCGCGCACCGCTGTTCGGGCGTTTCAATGCGCTGAACCTGCTGGCCGTGTTCGGCGTCCTGCTGAGTCTTGATGTGGCCGTCGCCGACGCGGCACGCGCCGTCTCCGCGGTGCGGCCCGTGCGCGGACGCATGGAGCGTCACGGCGGTGGCGAGCGCCCGCTGGTGATCGTCGATTACGCACACACGCCGGACGCGCTTGCGCAGATACTTTCCGCCGCGCGCGAACATTGCCAGGGCAGGCTGGTCTGCGTGTTCGGCTGCGGCGGCGATCGCGATCGCGGCAAGCGTCCGGAGATGGGGCGGATCGCGGAAGCGCTTGCGGATGTCGTCATCGTGACGGATGACAATCCGCGCACCGAAGACGGCGCCGTGATCGTGCGTGAAATCATCGCCGGCATGGTCACGCCGGATGATGCACAGATCGAGCGCGACCGCGGCAAGGCCATTCGCGCCGCCATCGGCGCCGCGAAGCCGGGCGACGTTGTCGTGATCGCCGGCAAGGGCCACGAGGATTACCAGATCGTAGGTACGAAGCGCGAGCATTTTTCCGACAGCGAGGCGGCGCGCGCAGCGCTGGAATCGGCATGAGCATGACGGATCTGAAATTCGTCGCGCTGCAGGCTGGAGCCCGTCTCATCGGCGAGTCCGCCGACATCGCCGGCGTGTCCACGGACACGCGCAGCCTGCGCCGCGGCGAACTGTTTGTCGCGCTGAGCGGCCCGCGCTTTGATGGACATGATTTCATCGCCGCCGCCGAAGCGGCGGGCGCCGCTGCGGTGCTGGTCGATCACGAAGTGACGACGTCGCTGCCGCAACTGGTTGCTGATGACACGCTGGATGCGCTCGCGCGCCTTGCCGCGGCATGGCGCCGCGAATTCGCGCTGCCCGTGATCGGCGTGACCGGCAGCACGGGCAAGACAACCGTGAAACAGATGCTGGCGTCCATTCTTGCCGAGCGCGGCGATGTCCTTGCAACGGAAGGCAATCTCAACAACGACATCGGCGTTCCGCTCACGCTGCTGCGCCTGCGTGCGCATCATCGCTACGCGGTGATCGAGATGGGCGCGAACCACGCAGGCGAGATCGCGGCACTTGCCGCCATCGCGCGGCCCGATGTCGGACTCATCACGAACGCGGGTGCTGCGCATCTTGAAGGATTCGGCAGCATCGAAGGCGTGGTCGAGGCCAAGGGCGAAATGTATTCCGGCGTTGTCGATGGCGGCACCTGCGTGATCAACGGCGAGCAACCCTGGACGGATGACTGGAAGTTGCGCGCGGGGATGCGGCCCAAGTTTCTTTTCGGCATTGGCGCCGCGAACGATTTCCATGTCGAAGGCGACATTGCAGAAGATGCACGCGGCGCGGCGTTCACCCTGGTGACGCCGGCGGGCAGCGTCGCGATCACGCTGCCGCTGCACGGCCGGCATAACGTGATGAACGCGCTCGCCGCTGCCGCTGGCGCGCACGCGGTCGGTGCGGACAGCGATGCGATCGCAACCGGACTGGCCAGCGTCACGAACGTCGGCGGACGCATGCAGCTGGAGCAGCTTGGCAACAACGTGACGCTCGTCGATGACACCTACAACGCGAATCCCGTATCGATGCGCGCTGCCATCGACTGGCTGACGTCCGGCGGTCGCCGCGGCTGGCTGGTGATGGGCGACATGGGTGAGCTCGGTGCCGA
This sequence comes from uncultured Gammaproteobacteria bacterium, assembly GCA_964599565.1. Classification (GTDB taxonomy): domain Bacteria; phylum Pseudomonadota; class Gammaproteobacteria; order Natronospirales; family JAJUFS01; genus JAJUFS01. The sequence continues at coordinate 9,195 of CAZRFE010000003.1, read as the reverse complement.
CGCACGCATGCTGCACGAGGAGATCGGCGCATACGCGGCGGAACGCGGTGTGGAGCGGCTGTACGGTCTCGGTGAACTGAGCATGGCGGCGTGCGACGCATTCGGCGATGCGAACTGCCATTCCGATGTCGCACAACTGATCGACGATCTCGCCGGCGCAGTTGTGCCGGGAGTTACGGTGCTGGTGAAAGGTTCGCGATCCGCGCGCATGGAAAGAGTCGTTGCGGGTCTGCGTGAACGGGGGACGCACTGATGCTGCTGTGGCTGGCCGAATTCCTGACGCGTTATCACACGGGATTCAACGTCTTCCAGTACCTGACGTTGCGCGCGATTCTCGGTGCGCTTACCGCGCTGCTGGTCGGATTCATCATCGGTCCGTGGATGATCCGGCACCTCACGTTCCGGCAGATCGGCCAGACGGTGCGCGATGACGGCCCGCTGTCGCACCTGTCGAAGGCGGGCACGCCGACGATGGGCGGTTTGCTGATCCTGTTCGCGATCGTCATCAGCACGCTGCTGTGGGCGGACCTCGACAACCTTTACGTCTGGGTCGTGCTTGGTGTGACCGTGTCGTTCGGGGTCATCGGCTGGGTGGACGATTACCGCAAGCTCGTGCTCAAGGATCCCAAAGGCTTGCCGGCGCGCTGGAAATACTTCTGGCAGTCGATCGCAGGTCTTGCTGCTGCGCTTGTTCTCTACTGGGCGGCGAACGCACCCGCCGAGACCACGCTGATCGTGCCGTTCTTCAAGAACGTCGCGCTGCCGCTTGGTGTCGGTTACGTGTTCCTGACGTACTTCGTGATCGTCGGCACGAGCAACGCGGTGAATCTCACCGACGGTCTTGACGGCCTTGCCATCATGCCGAGCGTGCTCGTCGGCGGCGCACTCGGTGTATTCGCATGGGCATCGGGCAACGTGAAGTTCGCGGCGTACCTGCAGATTCCCTACATACCGGGCGCAGGCGAAGTCGTTGTTTTCTGCGGCGCGCTGATGGGTGCGGGTCTCGCGTTCCTGTGGTTCAACACGTATCCCGCGCAGGTGTTCATGGGTGATATCGGCGCGCTCGCACTCGGTGCAGCGCTCGGTGTGCTTGCCGTGATCGTGCGGCAGGAACTGGTGCTTTTCATCATGGGCGGCATCTTCGTGGTGGAAACGGTCTCGGTCATGCTGCAGGTCGCGTCATACAAGCTGACCGGCAGGCGGATCTTCCGCATGGCGCCGCTGCATCACCATTTCGAACTGAAGGGCTGGGCGGAACCGAAGGTCATCGTCCGGTTCTGGATCATCACGGTGATTCTCGTGCTGATCGGTCTCTCGACGCTGAAGATTCGCTGAGCGAAAGAGAATGGAAACCGCAACGACAACACAACAGCGCAAGGCGATGATCGTCGGTCTCGGCAAGACGGGACTGTCGGCTGCGCGCTACCTGCATGCGCAGGGTTACGCGGTGGCCGTCACGGACAGTCGCGCGAAACCGCCCGGGCTTGCAGCGCTGCTTGAAACGCTGCCGGATGCGGCAGTGTTTGTCGGCGGGTTCTCCGATGCGGCACTCGCGCACGCCGATCTTGTTGTCGTTTCACCGGGTGTGCCGCTGCACGATCCGTTCATCGAACGCATTCGCGACACCGACATCGAGCTGATCGGCGATATCGAGCTGTTCTCGCGCGCCGTCACGAAACCGGTCGCGGCGATCACCGGCTCGAACGGCAAGAGCACGGTCGCAACGCTGCTTGCCATGATGGCCGAACACGCACAGCGCCGCGTCGGTCTCGGCGGCAATGTCGGTACGCCCGCGCTCGATCTGCTGGATGCGCGGCCGGACATGTTCGTGCTTGAGCTGTCGAGCTTCCAGCTGGAGTCGACGCACTCGCTCGCGCCCGCCGCCGCCGCCGTGCTGAACGTCACGCCCGATCACATCGACTGGCACGGCAGCATGGCGAGTTATGCGCGCGCGAAGTCGCGCATCTATCGCAATGCAGCGGTCTGCGTATTCAATCGCGATGACGAATGGTCGTCGCGCCTTGCCGAAGGCCTGCCGAACGCCGTCAGCTTCGGGCTCGACGCGCCTCGCCGGGAAATCGATTTCGGCCTGCTTGAACGGGATGGTGAAACCTGGCTTGCACGCGGCAGCGAATGCCTGCTGCCCGTTCATGAACTGAAGATAACGGGTTCGCACAACCACGCGAATGCGCTGGCCTGCCTTGCGCTCGGCGCCGCGCTCGCGCTCCCGCGCAGCGCAATGCTCTCCGCGCTGCACGACTTCGCGGGGCTGCCGCATCGCATGCGCTTCGTCGCGGAAATTGCCGGCGTGACGTATGTAAACGATTCCAAGGGCACGAATGTCGGTGCGACCGTCGCGGCGATACGCGGCGCCGGACGTCCGCTCGTGCTGATAGCCGGTGGCGATGGCAAGGGACAGGATTTCGGCGAACTCGCAACGGCAATGCGCGGGCGCGTGCATCACCTTGTGCTGATCGGCAAGGACGCAACCGCGATTGCCGGCGCCGTGGAAGACAGCCTGCCTGCAGAGACCGTGACGGACATGCGCGCCGCCGTGCGGCGTGCCGCGGCGGTGGCGAAACCAGGCGACATGGTGCTGCTGTCGCCTGCATGTTCGAGTCTCGACATGTTTGCGAACTACGAAGCGCGCGGCGATGCGTTCGTGAACGCCGTGCGGGAGCTTTCGTCATGAGCGCGGTGATGGAGCGCCAGGTTGCCGGTTCTGCGCGCGGCGCGGCGTACGACCATGTGCTGCTGGTGACGAGCGTGCTGCTCGTGTGCCTTGGCATCGTGTTCGTCACCTCCGCATCGATCGCGATGGCGGAGCGCGAAACCGGCAACGCGTTCTATTTCGCGGAACGCCAGCTGATGTTCGCGGGTGCGGGCGTTGCGGCGGCGATGTTCATGATGCTCGTGCCGCTGAAATTCTGGCGCGGCATGAGCCCGCTGCTGCTGCTTGCGGCGTTCGGCCTGCTCACGCTGGTGCTGCTGCCAGGCTTCGGCCGCGAAGTGAACGGCAGCGTGCGCTGGCTGACCATCGGTTCCGTGCGGCTCATCCAGGCATCCGAACCCGCACGACTGCTGTTGATCATGTTCGTGGCGGATTATCTCGCGCGGCGCGCGCACGAAGTGCGCTCGTCGTTCACCGGCTTTGCAAAGCCGCTCGGCCTGATCGCGATCGCCGCCGTGCTGTTGCTTGCCGAACCCGACTTCGGCGCAGCTGCCGTGCTGCTCGCCACTGTGCTCGGCATGCTGTTTGTCGGCGGCGCACGGTTGCGCGATTTCGTGTTGCTGCTTGCAGTGGCGGCGAGTGCGATGGCGGCACTCGCGCTGTCGTCACCCTATCGCGTGGCGCGGTTGACCGGTTTCATGGACCCGTGGGCGGATCCGTTCGATTCCGGCTTCCAGCTGACGCAGGCGCTGATCGCGATCGGTCGCGGAGAATGGTTCGGTGTCGGGCTCGGTGCGGGCGTGCAGAAACTTTTCTACCTGCCGGAGGCGCACACCGATTTCGTGTTCGCGGTGATCGCGGAAGAACTCGGACTGCTCGGCGTGCTGCTCGTGATCGCGCTTTACGCGACATTCTTTCTGCGCAGCTTCCGCATCGGTCGCGGCGCGCTGCGCAACGGCGAAGCGCATGGCGCGTATCTCGCCTTCGGCATCGGGCTCTGGATCGGGATGCAGGCGCTCATCAATCTCGGCGTGAACATGGGCGTGCTGCCGACGAAAGGACTCACATTGCCGTTGATCAGCTCCGGTGGATCAAGCCTGCTCGTGACATCCGCAGCCGTCGGTCTCGTGCTTCGCGCGGGCTACGAGGCGCAGCGCGCGGACAGCGATGTCTGGCGCCGGAAGACCGACTTCTCCGGAGGTGCGCGATGAACGCGCCGCAGTCCACGGTGCTCATCATGGCCGGCGGTACCGGCGGTCATGTTTTCCCGGCCCTTGCCGTCGCCGAAGTGCTGCGCGCGAATGCATTTCGCGTCGTGTGGCTGGGTACGCGGGCGGGAATCGAAGCACGCCTTGTGCCTGCGGCCGGCATCGACATCGAATGGATTCCCGTCGGTGGATTGCGCGGCAAGGGTGTAGCGACGCTGCTGCTCGCACCGTTTCGCATCCTGCGCGCAATGTTCTCCGCGTGGCGGGCGTTGCGTCGCATCCGGCCGGATGCGGTGCTCGGCATGGGCGGCTTCGCAAGCGGACCGGGCGGCATCGTCGCCTGGATGATGAGAAAGCCGCTCGTGGTGCACGAACAGAACGCCGTTGCAGGCTTTACCAATCGCATGCTTGCGCGATTTGCGGCGCGCTGCCTCGTTGCATTTCCGCGCACGCTGGATGACATCGCAACGGAGGAAGCGGTCGGCAACCCCGTGCGCGATGCGGTGACGCGGATCGATGCGCCGGTGCAGCGTTTTGCGAAACGCGAAGGACCGCTGCGCGTGCTTGTCCTTGGCGGCAGCCTCGGCGCGCGTGCGCTGAACGAAACGGTGCCGAACGCGATCGGCATTGCGAAGCTCGAATGCGAAGTGCAACACCAGTGCGGCCGCGGCGACGCGGACGCTGTGCGCAAGCGGTACGAAGACGCAGCGGTAACGGCAAAGGTCGAACCTTTCATCGACGACATGGCGTCGGCGTATGCATGGGCGGATGTCGCGATATGCCGCGCGGGTGCGATGACGGTATTCGAACTCGCTGCGGCGGGACTCGGCGCGGTGCTCGTGCCATTTCCATATGCCGTCGACGACCACCAGACAGCGAACGCAAGGTATCTCGCCGATGCAGATGCCGCGATCGTGCTTCAGGAACGGGACATGACACCGGAGAAACTGGCAGCGGTGCTGCGCAAGATTTCCGCTCGCGATCATCTGCTCGGAATGGCGCTGAAGGCGCGCTCGAAGGCGCGGCCTGATGCGACGCGCGCCGTTGCCGACGCCTGCATGCAGCTTGCGGCAGGAGGTGCGGCATGAAGGATCGCATGGGTCGCATCAACACGATCCACCTGATCGGCATCGGCGGCGCGGGCGTGGGCGGCGTTGCGGAAGTGCTGCTCAACCTGGGTTATGCCGTGCAGGGCTCGGACATCAAGGCGAATGCAGTGACGCGCCGCCTGGAATCGCTCGGCGCGAAAGTGTGGACAGGTCATGCGGCGGAAAACGTCGTGAATGCCGACGTGGTCGTGGTTTCGAGCGCGGTATCTGCGCAGAACCCGGAAGTCATGGCCGCGCACGCGCGCCGCATTCCCGTCGTGCCGCGCGCGGAGATGCTCGCGGAACTGATGCGGTTCCGGTTCGGCGTTGCGATCGCGGGCACGCACGGCAAGACGACGACGACAAGCCTGGTCGCAAGCGTGCTCGCCGAAGGCGGTCTTGATCCGACGTTCGTGATCGGCGGGCGGCTGAACAGCGCGGCGACGAATGCGCGCCTTGGCGAGGGACGCTACCTCGTTGCGGAAGCCGATGAAAGCGACGCCTCGTTCCTGCACCTGCAGCCGATCATCGCCGTCGTCACCAACATCGACGCGGATCATCTTGGCACCTACGAAGGCGATTTCCTGAGATTGCAGCAGACGTTTCTTGAATTCCTGCATCACCTGCCGTTCTACGGTCTCGCCGTGCTGTGCACGGACGACCCGGTGATTCGCGCGCTGCTGCCGGAGATCAGCCGGCCGGTCGTGAGCTACGGCATCGACAACGCCGATGCGGACCTGCTGGCAACGGATATTCAGCAGTCGGGTTCCATCACCGAATTCACCGTACGTGCGAAAGGTCGCGGCAAGCGCGGCGACAACGATTCGCTGCGCGTGAAGCTGAATCTGCCCGGCCGGCACAACGTGCTCAACGCCCTGGCCGCCATCGCGATCGCGCGCGAACTGGATGTGGACGACGCGGCAACGCTGCGCGCGCTCGCGAACTTCCAGGGTGTCGGCCGGCGTTTCCATTCCTACGGCGAAATCCAGGCGACGCCGTCTGCGCGCATCCTGCTTGTCGATGACTACGCCCATCACCCGCGCGAGATCGCGGCGACTGTTGCTGCCGCGCGCGCCGGATGGCCGGACAGACGACTTGTCGCAGTGTTCCAGCCACATCGGTACACGCGTACGCGAGATCTCTTTGACGACTTCTCCGAAGTGCTCAACGGTGTCGATGCACTCGTGCTGACGGAAGTGTATGCAGCCGGCGAGGAACCGGTTGCGGGCGCGGACGGGCGCGCGCTGAGCCGCTCGGTACGCAACCGCGGACGCATCGATCCGGTGTTCGTCAGCAACCTGCGCGAACTCCCCGGCGCACTGCGCGGCGTGGTGCAGGACGGCGATCTCGTGCTGATGCTCGGCGCCGGCGACATCGGCGCGCTCGCCGGCGAGATGCCCGCACTGCTTGCGGAGGCGAACCAATGATCGCGAAACAGGACATGGCGCGGGATCCGTCAGTGTTCGGCAAGGTGGCCGTGCTGTTCGGTGGCACGTCGGCGGAACGCGAGATTTCACTGAAAAGCGGCAGCGCGGTTCTGCGCGCCCTGGTCTCCGGCGGCATCGATGCGCACAAGGTCGATCCCATTGACGATCTCCTGCCGCAGCTTGAGGCGGGCGCGTTCGATCGCGCGTTCATCGTGCTGCATGGTCGCGGCGGCGAGGACGGTACGGTCCAGGGACTGCTCGAGTTCATGAACATTCCCTACACCGGCAGCGGCGTGCTCGGCTCCGCGCTGTCGATGGACAAGCTGCGCACCAAGCAGGTCTGGCAGTCGCTGAACCTGCCGACGCCGGAGTACGCGCACGTGCACAGCGTCGAAGAGCTGCGTGCGTTCGTCGCGCGCGTCGGCCATCCCGTTGCCGTGAAGCCGGCGCGCGAAGGTTCGAGCATCGGCGTGACGCGCCTTGCACCGGACAAGAGCATTGATGCTGCGTACGAGGCGGCGTGGAAGATGGACGAACTCGTGATCGCGGAACGCTGGATCAGCGGCGGCGAATACTTCTGCTCGATTCTCGGCGATCGCGCGCTTCCCATGGTGCGCATGGAAACGCCGCGCGAGTTCTACGACTACGAAGCGAAATATTTTTCCTCTGACACGCGCTACCACTGTCCCTGCGGCCTGCCGGAAACGCGCGAACGCGAGCTGCAGGAAATGTGTGTGCGTGCGTTTGAAGCCGTCGATGGCCGCGGCTGGGGCCGCGTGGATTTCATGCTGGACGCAGACGATCGTCCGTGGCTGATCGAAGTGAACACCGTGCCCGGCATGACGGATCACAGCCTGGTGCCGATGGCCGCGCGCGCCGTCGGCATCGAATTCGAGGAACTTGTCTGGCGCATTCTCGCGCAGACGCTGGAGCCGAACACATGAAATGGTTTCGCCGCAGAAAGGTGAACCGCCGGACGTCTCCGGAAGAACCCGTGACGATGCCGTGGCCGCGCATTGCTGCCTGGTCGGCCGCACTGGTGTTGCTCGTTGGTGGTGCAGTGATCGTTGCGGCGCAGTTGCGTGCAATGGATTGGGAGCATTTTCGGACACTGGAAGTTACCGGCGAGCTTGAACGCGTGACGCCGGCGGACGTGCGCACCGCACTTGCGCCTTACATCGCGCAGGGATTCGCTGCGATCGACCTCGATGCCGCGCGAGGCGCCGTCGAGGAGCTGCCATGGGTGGCGAGCGCTGCGTTGCGCAGGCAATGGCCCGGCGTGCTCGCCGTCGCACTTCGCGAGGAGCGCGCCGTGGCGACATGGTTCGGTACGTCGCTGATGAATGCAGATGGCGATGTGTTCGTCGATGGCGCTGCGGGCTTCACCGGCGTATTGCCGGACATCGGCGGTCCATCGGGAACGCAGGACGTGATGGTTGCAAGGCTCACCGAACTGCAGCAGGCAACGCGCGCGAGCGAGCTGGAACTGCGCCGGCTGCTTCGAACGGAACGTCGCGCGGAACGGCTGTGGCTTGCAAGTGGCGGCGAGTACATCGAAGTGCGGCTCGGGCGTCGCAACGTCGATGCGCGGCTCGATCGCTTCCTGTCGGCGGCGTGGCCGGCGCTCAAGGCACGTGCAGGACAGATTGCGTACGTGGACATGCGATACACGAACGGTTTCGCGGTTGGCTGGAAGACGGCGGAACGAAGCAGCGCTACGCGCCGGGAGAGAAGTTGAATGTCCAGGAAATCGGATAAGCAGCTCATTGTCGGACTCGATGTCGGCACGTCCAAGGTCGTCGCCATCGTCGGCGAGATACGCCAGGACGCATCGATCGAGATCATCGGCATCGGCTCGCATCCTTCCCGCGGCCTGAAGAAGGGCGTGGTCGTGAACATCGAATCGACGGTGCAGTCGATACAGCGCGCGGTCGAGGAAGCCGAGCTGATGGCGGGCTGCCAGATCAACGCGATCTACGCAGGCATCGCCGGCAGCCATGTGAAGAGTCTCAATTCGCACGGCATCGTCGCGATCCGCGACAAGGAAGTGACGGCAGGCGATGTCGAGCGTGTCATCGATGCCGCGCGCGCAGTGGCGATTCCCGCCGACCAGAAGATCCTGCACATCCTGCCGCAGGAATTCATCATCGACGAGCAGGATGGCGTGAAGGAACCGATCGGCATGTCCGGCGTGCGCCTTGAAGCGAAGGTGCACATGGTGACAGGCGCGGTGAGTGCTGCGCAGAACATCATCAAGTGCGTGCGGCGCTGCGGGCTGGAAGTCGACGACCTGATTCTCGAGCAGCTTGCATCGAGTTACGCGGTGCTGACGGAAGACGAGAAGGATCTCGGCGTATGCCTCGTCGACATCGGCGGCGGCACGACGGACATTGCCGTGTTCACCGACGGGTCGATCCGTCATACGGCGGTGATACCGATCGCAGGCGACCAGGTGACGAACGACATCGCTGTCGCGCTGCGCACGCCGACGCATTACGCCGAAGAGATCAAGATCAAGTACGCCTGCGCGCTGCCGCAGCTCGCAAACCCGGATGAAACGATCGAAGTGCCGAGCGTCGGCGAACGTCCGCCGCGCCGGCTCGCGCGCCAGACACTCGCGGAAGTCGTCGAGCCACGCTACGAGGAACTGTTCTCGCTCGTGCAGGCGGAACTGCGCCGCAGCGGTTTCGAGGACGTCATCGCCGCGGGCATCGTGCTCACCGGCGGCAGCGCGAAGATGGAAGGCGCGATCGAGCTTGCGGAAGAAGTCTTTCACATGCCGGTGCGTCTCGGCATACCGC
>CAZRFE010000002.1:91836-106448 GCA_964599565.1 uncultured Gammaproteobacteria bacterium | reverse complement strand
CCCCCATCGCCAGGCAAATGCACTGGCTCTTCTACGCAATGGCCGGCATCTTCGCACTCGGCGCTTTCGCTTCGCTCATTCGCCAGGCATGGAATGGAAGAATGCTTGAGCATTCGCACGAGCAAGGCTCGCTGGAGTCGCTCGACTGGCGCGAGTTCGAACGCCTCATCCAGGAAGCATTCCGCCGCAAAGGCTACCTCTCCGTTGAAACGCAATCCGGCGCGGATGGCGGTTATGACGTCGGGCTACGAAAGGACGGCGCGCTTTACCTCGTTCAATGCAAGCACTGGAAGAAACGCCAGGTCGGCGTCGCACCCGTGCGCGAACTCTGGGGCGTGATCGCCGCAAGAGGCGCCGCCGGTGGTTTCTTCGTCACGTCCGGCACATTCACTGCAGATGCGAAGGCGTTCGCTGCACAGGTGAAGCTGGAGCTGATCGACGGACGTGCGCTCAAACGATTGATCGGCGAGGTACAGCGGAACGGCGTGAAGAATGAACTTGCAGAGCCTGTCCTGCAGCGTTCGCCCATTTGTCCGAAGTGCGGCAGCGGAATGGTGAAGCGCGTTGCCAGGAAAGGTGCGAATGCAGGGAAGGAATTCTGGGGATGCTCGGAGTATCCAAGGTGCCGGGGTGTTGCAAATTAATCGGGAGCGCGGGATGCACGTATATCGAGGCGAGGAAATGTTCTTCCCTAAAGATGAAGATCACGTAAGTTACGTATCTCCAATTGAGCTGGCTGACGCAATCAAGAAGGACGGAAAGGTTCGGTTCAGGATAAGTACGGCGGCAGCAAGAGAGCGGATAAGTGAGTGCGTCATTTGCTTCGGCCCCGAAGACGTCCTGCATATGGTGTCGGGGTTAGCTCCAAAACTTGAGATGGAACTGGAAGTATTGCAGAACGTACGATCCGCACTCTTGGACGATCTTGACGACAACGCAAAGCTAGGAAAGATTCGGTCGATTGCTTTTGGACAGCCGAGAAGTATCTCTCAAACAGACTAATCTACGGAAAGAAGGGACTAATAGCCTGATGGCAACAAGAAACGGAAATGGGAAATCACTGGAAAACTGGATCTGGGATGCAGCCTGTTCCATTCGTGGCGCGAAGGACGCGCCGAAGTACAAGGACTATATTCTCCCGCTCATCTTCACCAAGCGTCTATGCGATGTCTTCGACGATGAGCTCGACCGCATCGCGAAGGAAGTCGGTTCGCGCAAGAAAGCCTTCGAGCTGGTAAAGGCCGACCCGAAGCTTGTCCGCTTCTACCTGCCACTTGTGCCGGACGATCCCGAGCACCCCGTCTGGTCTGTCATCCGCAAGCTTTCGGACAAGATCGGCGAAGGCGTCACAACGCATATGCGCGCGATTGCCAAGGCCAACCCGCCGCTGCAAGGCATCATCGACCGCGTGGACTTCAATGCCACCACGCACGGCCAGCGCGATCTCGATGATGACCGGCTCTCCAACCTGATCGAGGCCATCAGCACGAAGCGGTTGGGTCTGGAAGATGTCGAGGCCGACATCATCGGCAAGAGCTACGAATACCTCATCCGCAAGTTCGCCGAGGGCAGCGGCCAGAGCGCGGGCGAGTTCTACACCCCGCCAGAGGTCGGCACCATCATGTCCCGCGTGCTCCAGCCCGAGCCCGGCATGACGGTCTACGATCCCTGTTGTGGTTCCGGTGGTTTGCTCGTGAAGTGCGAAATCGCCATGGAAGATCAGGCCGAAGGCAAGAAGCGTACCGTCGCGCCGCTACAGCTCTATGGCCAGGAATACACGCCGGACACCTGGGCCATGGCGTGCATGAACATGATCATCCATGACATGGAAGGCGAAATCGAAATCGGCGATACGTTCAAGAACCCCAAGTTCCGCGACAAGCGCGGCAAGCTGCGCACCTTCGACCGCGTCGTCGCCAATCCCATGTGGAACCAGGATTGGTTCACCGAGGCTGACTACGACAACGACGAACTCGACCGCTTCCCGGCCGGCGCCGGCTTCCCCGGCAAATCCTCCGCCGACTGGGGTTGGGTCCAGCACATGCACGCCAGCCTGAACGACAAAGGTCGCGCTGCCGTGGTGCTCGACACCGGCGCCGCTTCTCGCGGCTCGGGCAACGCCGGCAACAACAAGGAAAAGACCGTCCGCCAGTGGTTCGTCGATAACGATCTCATCGAAAGCGTGCTCTACCTGCCGGAAAATCTTTTTTACAACACCACCGCGCCTGGCATCGTAATCTTCCTGAATAAGGCGAAACCGAAAGACCGGCACGGCAAGATTTTGCTAGTCAACGCCAGCCAGATATTCGAAAAGGGAGACCCAAAGAATTTCATCTCCGATGATGGCATCAAGCGCATCGCCGCTACGCTCATTGAATGGAAGGAAGAGGAAAAGCTCAGCCGCATCGTCGAGCACACGGAGCTTAAAAAGAACGACTACAACATATCGCCGAGTCGCTACATTCATACCAATGACGCTGAAGCCTATCGGCCGATCGCCGAAATCGTCGCGGAACTTAATGCGATCGAGGTGGAAGCGAAGGAAACGGATAAGGCGCTGCGGGAGATTCTCAAGAGGATCGGGGCATGAAGCTTCCCGTGGAAAATTACGAGTTCCCCAATGATTGGAAAGTTTCTCCGGTCTCGGACGTCGCTGATTTTTCGCGCGGCGTCTCGTGGAGAAAAGCCGACGAAGCTCCTGAGGGGAAAGGCCTCCTTGTCATATCCATTCCAAATATCAAAGACGGATGGATTGACTACGAATCGAAATTCAATCACTACTTGGCAAAAGAGGTTGCTCCAGCTAAACGCCTGAACATCGGCGACGTTGTCTTCGTCGGTTCAAGCGGAAGTGTTCAAAATGTTGGTCGTAATGCTCGTGTCGATTCGCTTCCGAATGGAAGCGTCGCCTTTGCCTCATTCACCTTCAAGGCAACGGCCGATCCTGAAGCTATCGATAGCGAGTTTTTCTACTACCTCCTCAATTCGGACATGGTTCCATACCCGTCGTTCTGTAAGAGGGCCGCTGACGGAAAGTTCAATTTCCAGCTTCGGGATTTTGTGAGCCGTCTTGCAATCCCGCTCCCTCCACTCTCCGAACAGAAGAAGATCGCGCACATTCTATCGACAGTGCAGCGAGCGATTGACGCGCAGGATCGGATCATTCAGGCCGCTACCGAGCTTAAAAAGGCCCTCATGCACAAGCTCTTCACTGAAGGACCCCGTAATGAACCGCAGAAACAAACTGAAATTGGCCCTGTCCCCGAGAGCTGGGAGGTGGTTCGGTGTGAGGATGTCTGCGACACAATCAGTGTTGGAATCGTCGTCAAGCCATCGAGTTATTACGTGAAAGACGGCGTCCCCGCGTTCCGGTCGCAGAACGTTCGTGAAGACCGCATTCAGCCAGAACCCATGGTCTATATCTCGGAAGAGGCAAACAGCGGTCCGGTGAGGAAATCAAAGCTGTCCGCTGGAGACGTTCTGATTGTTCGAACTGGGTACCCGGGAACGTCCTGCGTCGTTCCCCTTGAATTCGACGGTAGCAATTGCATTGATCTGATTTTTGTCCGACCGAACAGAAGCAAGATCCGTAGCCACTATCTGAGCCGATTCTTCAACTCTGATGCCGCGAAGGTTCAGGTCCAGGCCACTAAAATCGGACTTGCTCAACAGCACTTCAATGTGGGTGCTGTTAAGAACACTAAAGTGCCATTGCCACCGCTGGATCAGCAGGACGAGATCGTCAAGTATCTCGAATTAGTCGACTCGAAACGCGACTTGGCAGCGTTGAAACGGGATGGATTGCAAGATCTCTTCCGCACGCTTCTTCACGAACTGATGACCGCCAAGATCCGCGTTAACGAAATCGACGTCTCAATTGAGGTTGCTGCATGAGTTTGACTCTGTCGCAACTCTTTCCAGGAATTGAGACCGGACTAAACCAAATAGGGTTTCTATTTGGCGCTGGGACCTCAAAGGAGGCCGGTTATCCACTGATGGGTGACCTTACTAAGACTGTCGTCTCGAATCTTAGCGCGTCGTGTAAGGCTACCTTTGACGAGATTCTAGCAGCGAAAGGACTCACCTATGATGCAGCTTCGGGAACGCCAAATATTGAGTTCCTTTCTGATCTCGTTACCGAATACTTCGTAACGACACAGGCATCCAAATATAGCGATCTGGAGTCGCAGATACGCCAGATAATCGTTGATGCGATCTTGTCAATCACAGCCCCTGATATCACCCATCACGTTCGCTTCTTCGAGGCCCTCAAGCGAAGGACTCATGGAGCTTCTTCCACTGTCACAATTGTGACGACCAACTACGATGTCCTGTTTGAGTTGGCAGCTGGAGAGGTCGGTATTCGCGTGGAGACAGGATTTGACGGTCCCTTAAAACGCCAGTTCGACCCGGCCGTCTTTGGCCTCGTGAGGGGAACCGTAGATAAACAGCGCTTTAGTAGACGTAACGAACTGCACGTCAATATCTTTAAACTACACGGGTCGATTTCTTGGTCGAAAGTCGGAGGGCGTATTTATGAAAGTGGTCTGGAGACCCGAAATGCCGCGGATGAAAAGGTTCTCGTTTTGCCGCGCCGTCGAAAGGTCATGGATACACTTTCGGAGCCATTCGACCAGCTCTTCACGCGGGTTTCTCGCACACTGGGCTCAAGCTGTAGGTTCCTCGTGTCTTGCGGATTTAGTTATGGTGACAAACATATCAACGACCAACTAATTTTCCCGAAGCTTAACGCGAACCAGATCCGTCTGACCGCGTTATGCGGTGAGGAGCCCGATTGCCTTGGCGAACTGAAGAAATCTCCAGCGTTTCACGCGGGGTTGCCTTCCAGTTGTTTTATTGATCAATGCGACACCGGAGTGGGAACAGATCTTTGGAAATTTAGCACCTTAGCTCAGTTGCTAGAACCCTAAGGAGAAGGCACAGCATGAATAATTATCGCGTTGGACGAGTCGTTGGGGTCTCAGGTGAGCGGGTTCTGATTTCGCTTATTGATCATTCAGACGGAGGCGAAGTCGAAGAAGGCGTTCCCCCAACAATGATCGTGAATTTGCCTAGCGATGCAGGGCCAACTCCGTTGCTCATAGGGCAGCCCGGAACTTTTGTTTCTATTGGCCTGCCGTCGGGACGCCTCCTTGCAATGATTACAGCGATCGATATGAAGGAGAGTGCGCCACTTCAAACAGATATCAAGAAGGCGGAGACGGAAGGAGTAGAAATAATTGAAGAGCATAAGCGAGTAGTCTCGGCTGTGCCTGTAGGAACGCTCGATGCGGGTGGAAGGTTCGAACGCGGTACGGATGTCCTTCCGACTGTAAACTCGTCAGCATTTGCCGTGCCGCCAGCTACTATTAACAGTATTTATCGGCAGTACGCAGAAGGAAATTTCTCTCTTGGTCACCTGTCGCTGATTCCTGACCAGCCTGCGAACATCAATTTGGACGCTTTTTTGTCGCGACACGGAGCGATTCTTGGGCAAACCGGCGGGGGTAAGTCGTGGACGGTAGCCTCGTTCCTACAGAAGATAGCCGCGTTTCCCCAATCGACAGTGGTTTTGTTCGACTTGCACGGAGAATACGCCTCGGCCTTTGGAGACGAGGCGGACGTTATTTCCGGCGACGATATTGAGCTGCCGTATTGGTTAATGAACAGTGAGGAGCTGCTCGGATTAATGGTTGATAGGAGCGAGTCGGCGGCGCCCAATCAAATCGCAAAATTCAAAGAGTTATTGCAAGCAGCAAAGGATAGACATCCAGAAAATCAGGCACTCGGACTCGAGCGTATTACGATAGACACTCCTGTTTACTTTGATTTCGACGAAATTCTTAACGAGTTCCGTCGTCTGGACACCCAGATGGTCGCCGGCACACGTGGGGACCGCCAAGGCCCACTGTTCGGACAGTTTACCCGTCTACTGATGCGTGTAGATTCAAGGCTGAACGATCGTCGCTACGATCTAATTTTCCACCCGCAGACGTACTCAACGAGTGCGTCAATGGAAGATCTCTTCCGCCGGTTGCTCGGAGAGACGGCTACGAGCAGGAAGAAAGTCGTGATTGTCGATTTGAGCCCGGTGCCTTTCGATGTTCGAAATTCAGTGATTTCGTTGATTCTTAGATGTCTTTTCGATTTCGCTTACTGGTACCGAAGAGTAAATGGGGTGTCATATCCAATCGCCGTCTTTGCCGACGAGGCGCACATTTATCTAAACGACAGTGACTCGGACGCGCGATCTTCCCGGGAGTCGGCCGAGCGCATCGCTAAAGAAGGGCGAAAGTACGGCATTAGCCTCACAGTTATCAGCCAAAGGCCACGTGAGGTATCTGCCACGATTCTTTCCCAATGCAACTCCTTCTTGTGCCTTCGACTTTCTAACCCTGATGATCAAAGTTATGTGAGAAATCTCCTGCCTGATTCGGTACGAGGAATTACCAGTATGTTTTCGACCCTTAGAAGAGGCGAGGCGATCTTGCTGGGCGATTCGGTAATGATGCCAACACGGGTAAGAATTGATCCGCCCGCGCCTGCGCCGCATAGCGAAGACACTTCATTCTATGCGGCATGGAATGAAGACCCAGAAGACATTGACGTCGCCGGTGTCCTCGATGCGTGGCGTCGTCAATCAGTTCCAGAAGCGTGATGGTTAGTTGAGAATGCCATCTCCAGGAGAGCACAAAACCGTCCAGGCCCGAATCCTCGAATACGCCGAGGACGTTGGATGGAAGTTTGTCTCCCGAGGCGAAGCCGAGAGGCGGCGTGGCTTTGATCTCGAGGTCTCATCTGCCGACCGCGCCAAAAACTGCTCTCTCTTCTTCGGCGACCTGCTGGACGGCAAGATTCGGGAATTCAACCCGCGCTATGCGGAGGCGGAAGGTGCCTTGCTTGGGCAGTTCCGGCTTCTTCATTCAGATATTTATGGGAACCGAGATTTCGTCGACGCCTTACGAAATCGGAGCACGTATTTCGATCACGAGGAAAACCGCGAGCGTGACCTGATCCTGATCGATTACGAGAACCCGAAGAACAATGTCTACGAGGTCACGGAGGAGTGGGCCTTCCGTAACGGCCATTACGGCACCCGTGAGGACGTTGTCTTCCTCATCAACGGCATCCCGGTGCTGGTGATCGAGTGCAAGAACGCGATCAAGGACGAGGCGATCGCCTTGGGCGTGGATCAGATTCGCCGCTACCACCTTGAAACGCCCGAGCTCTTTGTTTCTCAGCAGCTATTCACAGCCACCGACGCGATAGGATTTTCCTACGGCGTGACCTGGAACACGGTGCGACGGAACATTTTCAACTGGAAGGATGAGGACGTCGGCAAGCTGGAAGCCAAGATAAAGAGTTTCTGTGCTATTCCGCAGGTGCTTACCTTCCTCAAGGACTACATCGTCTTCGCGGAGAAGGACGAGGAGCTGAACAAATACGTCCTGCGCCAGCATCAGACGGGGGCAGTGGACGCTGCGGTCCACCGGGCTCTTGACCGAAAGCGCAGCCGTGGCCTCATCTGGCACACCCAGGGCAGCGGCAAGACATTTACCATGATCAAGATCGCCGAGCGCCTCTTCCGGGAAAAGGCCGCTGACAAGCCGACCGTGCTTCTCATGATCGACCGCAACGAGCTGGAAGATCAGATGCTCAAGAACCTGGCCGCGCTCGGCCTGGGCAACCTGGAGCACGCCAGCAGCATCGCGAGGCTAAATCAACTTCTGAAAGACGATTACCGGGGCATCATCGTGACGATGATCCACAAGTTCCGGGACATGCCGGCGAACCTCAATAAGCGGTCGAATATTTACGTACTGATTGACGAAGCCCATCGCACTACCGGCGGCGACCTGGGTAACTTCCTCATGGCCGGTCTGCCGAACGCGACCTTCCTCGGGTTCACCGGGACCCCGGTAGACAAGACCGCCTACGGCAAGGGCACATTCAAAACCTTCGGCTGTGAGGACGACCGGGGTTATCTGCACAAGTATTCCATCGCCAACAGCATCGAGGACGGCACGACGCTGCCGCTCTACTACCAGCTCGCCCCCAATGAGATGCTCGTGCCGCACGAGACGCTGGACAAGGAGTTCCTGTCGCTGGCAGAAGCCGAAGGCGTGGCCGACATCGAGGAGTTGAACAAGATTCTCGAGCGGGCGGTAAATCTGAAGAACTTCCTCAAGGGCAAGGAACGCATCCAGAAGGTCGCAGAGTTTGTTGCCGAGCACTACCGCGAGAACGTTGAGCCGCTGGGCTACAAAGCGTTCCTGGTCGGCGTTGATCGTGAGGCCTGCGCCCACTACAAGCACGCGCTTGATAAGTTTCTGCCACCCGAATATTCCGAAGTCGTGTACACGGGCAACAACAACGATTCTGCCTTGCTCAAGGAATTCCATCTAGACCCGAAGAAGGAACGCCAGATTCGCAAGAGCTTTGGCAAGCTCAACCAGCAGCCGAAAATCCTCATAGTGACCGAGAAGCTGCTTACCGGCTTCGACGCGCCTGTGCTTTACGCCATGTACCTTGACAAGCCGATGCGCGATCACACCTTGCTGCAGGCTATCGCCCGGGTGAATCGACCCTACGAGAACGAAGCGCAGGAGATGGTGAAGCCGCACGGCTTCGTGCTGGATTTTGTCGGCATTTTCGACAAGCTCGAAAAGGCTCTGGCCTTTGATAGCGAAGAGATCAACGCCATCGTCAAGGATTTGAATCTGCTCAAGTTGCTGTTCCAGAACAAGATGGAGCAGAAAGCACCCGAGTACCTCGCGCTGATCGAGCGGAATTTCAACGATAGGGACGTCGACAACCTCATAGAGCACTTCCGCGATCCCGAGCGGCGCAAGGAGTTCTTCAAGGAATACAAAGAAATCGAGATGCTCTATGAGATCGTCTCGCCCGACAAGTTTCTGCGACCATACATCGATGACTACGTCACACTCAGCGCAATTTACGATGTGGTGCGCAAGGCATACACCAAGCGTGTGCAAGTGGATCGGGACTTCCTGCGGAAAACCAACAAGCTCGTACAGGAGAAGATCGGAACCTATGGAATCCATGAGCCGGGTGAGATCTTGAAGATCAACGAGGACACGGTGGAATACCTCGTCGAACGGAAACAGGGCGAGGCCACCAAGGTCATCAATCTTGTGAGGAGCATCGAGAAGATCGCCGACGAGAACAGCGACGATCCCTTCCTGGTTGCGATGTCGGACCGAGCGCGCGCCGTGCAGGAGCAGTTCGAAAGCCGCCAGACCGGTACATCGGAGGCCCTGGAAGAGTTGCTGGCAGAGGTCAAGCGCAACGAGGAAAGGAAGCGCGAGCAGGCCGAACGGGGCTTCGACGGGCTGACCTTTTTTGTGTTCAAGCAGCTTGAAGCAGCGGATGTGGATAACGCGGAGGCCGTCAGCCGGAAGATCAAGGAGGCTTTCGTGGAGTTCCCTAACTGGAAGCGGAGCGAAAGCGCATTACGGGAGTTGCGAAAGAAGATCACCTTCGCGATCTATGCAGAGTGCGATGATCTGGCCAAAGTGGCCGCACTCGTTGAGGAGCTGTTCCGGATGTTGGCGAGGAGCGGGCGGTGAGTGGCAACCGTTATAGAAATCGCCTAGGACCGGCGCCTACGGCGAAGCTTGGTAGTCATCGTTGGCGAGATCGTGAGGAGTTTCGCGCACGCGTCAAGGAATGGGCCGAGAAGCTGGAAGTGGACGCGGATGCGATCTACATACGTCCAATGAGCCAGAAGTGGGCGTCCTGCTCTACTGCCGGAACGCTGAGTTTCAACGATGAGCTGCTTAATCTGGATACAGAAGTAGGCGACTACGTCATCGTGCACGAGCTTCTCCATTTTTCGGTTCCGAACCACGGTAAGCTCTGGAAAAGTCTTATGCGTGTCCATCTTGGTGATTACGAAGCCGTGGAGCGCAGGCTGGTGAGATCGAGAGATTAGGACAGCTTTGCAAGCGCCTCTCCCAGCTTGATCCGCAAGTTTTCAGCGTGATCTTGCGCTTCCTTCATTTTTTCAAGGACCGCTTCCCAGTTGGTCCAATGGGCGGCCAGAAGGCCGGCGTCTAATAGGGAATCGAAGTCTAGATGCGTCGGTTTACGCCACAGTTCGTAGGCTTGCAATCGCTGCACACGCTGTTCGACTCCTTCAATCCCGCGACCACCGGGAGATTTGCTCGCTTTGCTGCAGATCCAGTCCCGCCAGTATTTGTTACCTTTTGATTGATTGCACTTGCCGCATGCCGGCACGAGATTCTGGATTTCCGTGATGTATCCCGTTGGTCGTTGTCGCGTTACAAGAGGGCGAAGATGGTCCCACTCGGAGTGCGCGTCTCCGCAATAAACACAGGCGATGTTTTCCGGCGACATGCCAAGAATGGAAAGGGCTTCCAGGATGTCGGCTTCCGAAGGAGGAATGGCAGGTATGACGGAATTTATAAACGCGTTGGTGATACTGGATGATCGCCCTGTGATCTTCATGACAGTCGGCATTCTGAATACAGAGCGCGCACTCTTCATTGTTCAATCCGAAGTGACGAATTCGAGCAGATCGGCAGGTTCGCAGTCGAAGTACTTGCAGAGCGTATCGATTGTGTCGGTGTTCGTGTTGTAGCCAGGGATGTTGGCGATGCGCGATAACGTCGTGCGAGAGATGCCTGTCTTTTCCGCGACTTCATTAAGCGTTATCCGCCGTCGTTCTGCGAACGCCTTTTTGTCTAACTGCTGTCTTACAAGAACCCTGATCATCTCGAACCTTGAGGGTAAATTCTGGCTCGCAGATGGTGTCATTGCCTCAGATATGAGGCAAACAGCCCGTTTTTGATCATTTTTCTCCCGATTGAACTATTGTTGAAACGAACGTGCCGTATAAGGCACATTAGTACTCAATGTGGGTTTTCCAAACAGTATTTCAACAACCAAGGAGAGGTAAAAAAATGCCCGACGAAAAGCCCGAAACCTGCCAGCCGCTTCGCGGAGTGACCGGTTGCGAGTGACTCGTGATCAGTACGAGCAGAAAGCATCAATAAACAAGGAGAGACAGGATGTCAGATGAAAAGCCGGAAACCTGGCCGCTGCGGCCTTCGCATTCTTCCTACATCACCCACGCCCTCTGCATGACCCTCGCGGATCTGCTGCATGAAGAAGGCGGCGACATGTCCCGCCGCACCTACCTCAAGGCCTGCGGAGTCGCGACGGCGGCGGAGGCGTTCTCGCAGGAGGTCTCGCACTGGTTTGGCAGCCGGATGGGGGAGGAGCAGGAGATGCTGGAGGAACTGGAAAGCAACTCGCTGCGCGACGTGACGAAAGACTAGCGAAAGAAAGAAGAAAGATGACGCGTGACGGGCAAGTGTGGGAAGTGTCAGTGAAGGTGATGTGTGAAGCGTGAAGAGCAGCAAATGATGAGGCGTCGGCGGTACCGCTAGATCAGTTCGCTGAACTCGCGCAGCAGATCGGCGGTCACAACGAGTCCCTGCGCGGCGAGTGTTTCCAGGTATTCATCGGCGGTCTTCGCGGGGTTCTTCAACGCCGATCGGTGTCGTTTTGCCGTGTTGATCACAGTGCCCTGGCGCAGGCCGAACTGGTGTTCGACGAAGACATCCGGATGCATCGCTTCAATACCGTAGAGAGACAGCACGGACTCGGGAAAGTCGCGCGTGTTGAACGTCACGATGACCTGTGCATTACAGCGAATCGCCGCGGCGAGCACGTGCCTGTCATCGGGATCCGGAAGATGGAGGTTGTCGATGAGACTTTCATAGCCCGTGACGAGCGAGTCCGCGACTGCGGTGTCCATCAACTGCCGTGTGCGACCGAGGACGTGTTCGAGTTCCGGCCTCCGGGACAGGACGTTGCGCATCCATTCGTCGTGGATTCGGTCGGTCCACTTTGCTGCGAACAGTCCGGTGGTGGCCAGGCGCAACAGGAAGTCGCGCAGCGGAGCTGGATAGAGAACGCAGGCATCGAAAACGACAACGAACTGCATCAGTAGTCCATGTCGTGGTTCTGCGCCTGGCGGGCCAGCTCCTCCAGCGCGGCTTCGCTTTCCTTGTCGCGGCGGCGCTTGTAGGTAATGAGGTCCTGGTAACGAATACGACGGTGCGTTCCGACCTTGCTGAAAGGCAGGACGCTGTCCTCAAGAAGCTTGACGAGATGTGGCCGGGATACGTTGAGCAGGTTCGCGGCTTGCTGCGTCGTCAGTTCGGCATGCGTCGGCACGACGGTAACGGCATTGCCCTGGGCCATTTCGGCGAGCAGATCCTTCAACAACGCCAGCGCCTCCCGCGGCAGGATCAGCGTGTGCCCGTCGAGCCTGACCTGGGCCCTGTCAGCTGCGGGCTTTTCTGCCAGCAGTCGGCTCAGCTCAGCGGCACTGGCGCGTGCGAGCGCGATGGCTTCAGCGCTGGGCAGTTCCTTCGGTTGCTGCGATGCGGTCATGGCTGGCGTCTCATGGCATTGTGCGAGGTAAAGTATTCGAAATAATCGAAAATCGCAATAAGCGAAACGAAGCGTTGGCTGGCGACCAGTACGAAAGGAAGAACACCGCCAGGACGGGGCGCTTTTGTTCAAAATACGACGTCGTTCAAAAACATTGAACACGCGCGTTTTCTGAACAAGGCACGCCCGTTTCGCCCGGCCGGGCCGGCACTGAATGGACGGCGCGACAAATGCGTTTCAACATGAACAGGAAAACCTGATGACCGGAATCGTTGTTTCTATCGCGCTGCTGCTCGCCTGCATTGCAGCCTACGCGTGGTCCGAGCGTGTGGCGCGCCGCGAAGGCCGCGCGGAGAAATCGAATGCCCGGCTGGTGGTCTTTCTCATTGTCGCGGGCACGGTGACGGCGGGCGCGAGCGCGCTGTACGTCTGGCCGCGGTACGTGCGGTGGATATCCACCGTCACGATCGAGACGCAGATGAACCGCGACGCGACATACCGCGCCATCAAGGAACATTATCCCCGGCTGCACGCGGAACTCGTGGAAGGCTTCGTCGAGGGTCTTTCCAGCGGGCAGGATGAGGCTTCCATCGTGATCAACGCCGGCTTGCGCATTGCCGCGTTCGTGGAAGAGCGCATGCCATATGCCTCCGATGCGGCGGCGAGCCGGTTCTCAGCGGCGGTCTCGGCGCAGTTGCGCGAACTGCGCGCGATGGATCCCGAGCTTTGTTACTACCTTCTGCACCCCGACCCCTCCAGCGGTGTCATCGCCGCCACGCGGCTTTCCGAGCAGGCAAGGGAAGATGCAAAGGCAGCGATGGTGGATGTGATTCAAAGTTCTGCGCGCGACAACGCGCCGCCCGAGGCGATCGACGCGCTGCCGGCGCTGGAGTCCGTTCTCTATCCGCTGGAACTGAAATACGGCGCGGACTGGCAGCAACTTGCGAACGCGACAGCGCCGGGCGTGGACAAGGAAAAGATCTGCACGATGACGCTGGAACTCTTTGAAGGGATTCTCGCGCTGCCGGATGAGCAGAAGGGAAAGGTGCTGCGCTACCTGTACAACCTGGAATAAGCCTGGCGGCGATTCCTGCTGCAGGAGCGGCTTCAGCGTGCATGTTCTCCTGCTGCACGTCTGAAGCCGCGTCCGCGATTTGCTTACAGATCAAATCTCCCTGCCGCTTCTGGCTGGAAGAGAATTTCCTCGATGCGGTAGCTGCGCACATTGTGCGGCGTCTGCACCTTGAGCACGTTGCCGACACGCGAGCCGAGCAGCATGGCGCCGAGCGGCGCGAGCACGGAAATCCTGCCTTCGGAGACATCCGCCTGCAACGGGAAGACGAGCAGGCAGGTCATTTCCTTGTCGCTTTCCATGTCGCGCAGGCGCACCTCGCTGTTCATGGTGACGACGTGCGGCGGCATGCCGGCCGGCGGAATCTCGATGCAGTTGTGCAGCTTCGCGAGCAGCACGCTCAGGTGCTCCGGCAGCGAATGCACGGGATTGCTGCGTGCCAGCAACGGCTCGAGACGCTGCACGTCGAAGGTCGTGAGGTTGATGGCGGCTGTAATCGACATGGGTTTCTCCTTGAAAACGTCATTCGTCGGTCCGCGGGGCGGATGGACGCAGAGGCGACACGGAAACAGGATGAATCGGGAACGCGCTCTCGGCCGGATGCCGGGAAACCGGCAGCCGGCCATATCACGGTGCGAGCAGCCGGCGCTCCGTGACAGGGAAGGGACGAATTGTCATGCAGGCGTTGAACATGGCGTTGCACATGACGAGGAGATGTTGCAGGCGAGTATAGGCCGGACGGAGAAAAGGGGCCAGCCGGCCGCGGCGCATCGCGGCTGGGGCCGCTTTCACATGAAACATCACGCCTTGCGCGTCGAGACGAACGCATTCCCGCCATTGGCGTACACCGGCATGTTCGGCGGAATGAGCATGATGTTGCCGTAGCGCACATGGCAAAAATGCGCGTACGGCTCGTCCAGCCTTTCAATGAGCGGGGAGGCGAGCGCGGGCATCGCGAAATACACGAATTCCCCAAAACCCAGCACCAGCCATTCCTCGACGCTCATGTCCTCGTTGCAGGGATTCGGCAGCGCGCTGGAGCGGGCGAAAAAAGGTACCGGCGGAAGGCGGCGAGTGACAAGCGCCGCTGTCG
>CAZRFE010000002.1:0-91736 GCA_964599565.1 uncultured Gammaproteobacteria bacterium | reverse complement strand
AAAGGTACCGGCGGAAGGCGGCGAGTGACAAGCGCCGCTGTCGTGCAGGAAGCGCGCAGCCGATCCTCGCCGGAACCTACCCGGTATGACCGATCCATGTGACACCGCGCCTGTGCCAGTTTCCTGTGGATGCGCATACGAAGCATCCTTCCGGCATTCCCGCCTGCGTTGATTGCAGCCGTGCTCGCACTTTCGCCGCTGTCCGTGACGCTCGCGCTCGCGCAGGAACGCGAGCCGCCGCCCGCACCGGACAAGCCGGAAAGCGTCCGCGACATTCCCGGTGCGGCGCGTCTGCAGGATCTCGCGTTGAAGGCGAACGAGCCGATGTATTTCGCGATCGGCGGCGATGCGGAAAACACCACCGCGCGGCTGCAGTTCAGCTTCGCCTACCGGTTTCTTGATGCGGAAAGCGCGTTCGTCGAGGAATGGCCGCTGCTCGGCAAGCTGCATTTTGCGTACACGCAGACATCCGTGTGGGATCTGAGCGAAACCTCGCGGCCGTTTCGCGACAGCAGCTACCGGCCGAGCCTTTACCTTGAATTCGACAAGCCGACGGATGGCGCCGCGCCCGACATCATCCGCACCGGTTACGAGCACGAATCGAACGGCCAGGCGGCGGAAGTGTCGCGCGGCGTGGACATGCTGTTCTTCCAGCCGGGCTGGTATTACCGCGTGAACGACAGGCTCCTGCTCATCGCGCCGAAGTTTCGCGTCAATCTTTCGAAGTCGGAATACAACGAGGACATCGGCGATTACCGCGGCTACGTCGATCTCTACCTTCGCTACGGGCGCGAGGAAAGCTGGATCACCGCGCTGACGGCGCGCTACGGCAAGGGCGGCCACGGCAGTCTCACCATCGAGGCCTCGTATCCGCTGCGCAAGCCGATCTTCACGCGCACCGGCGGCTACTTCTACGTGCAGGTATTTCACGGCTACGGCGAGACGCTGCTGAACTACAACGAGCACGCGGGAACGCAGCTGAGAGTGGGGCTTGCGATCGTGCGGTGAGCGCGGCGTGAACAGAACGAGACGCGAGCGGCGGGTGAGCTGTCGCTTCCTATTTCGCACCCGGGATCAGCGCTTGCGCGGTCAGTTCGTACGAACGCAGGCGCGCATCGTGATCGAAGATCTGCGAGGCGATGATGAGTTCATCCGCCTGCGTAAGCGCGATGAACGCCGCAACCTTTTCACGGATGACATCGCGCGTGCCAATCGCGCTGCAGGCAAGCACCTGCGCAAGCAGCGCGCGCTCCTGCGGCGAGAGCGTCGCGGCGTAATCCTTCACCGGCGGTTGCAGCTTGCCGGGCGTGCCGCGACGAAGGTTCACGAATGCCTGCTGCATGGATGTGGCGAGCCATTCGGCATCTTCCTGCGTATCGGCAGCGAAGGTGTTGTAGCCGAGCATGACGTGCGGCTTGTCCAGGAATTCCGATGGCTTGAAATGCGTGCGGTATGCATCGAGCGCATCCATCAGCTGCGCGGGCGCGAAATGCGAGGCGAATGCATACGGCAGGCCGAGCGCAGCGGCAAGCTCCGCGCCGAAGCGACTGGAGCCGAGTATCCAGAACTGCGGCGCAGCCCCCGCGCCCGGTGTTGCGACAACAGGCTGGCCTGCATCCGGCACATCGAAGTAATGCATGAGTTCCACGACATCGCGCGGGAACTGCGCGGGATCGGTCGCGAGATTCCTGCGCAGCGCGCGCATCGTGGGCGAGTCGGAACCCGGCGCGCGGCCAAGACCGAGATCGATTCTCCCCGGGAAGAGCGCATCCAGCGTGCCGAACTGCTCCGCGATGACGAGCGGCGCATGGTTCGGCAGCATGATGCCGCCCGCGCCGACGCGCAGGGTTTTCGTCGCGGCGGCGGCAAGCTGCATGAGCAGCGCCGTTGCCGCGCTCGCGATGCCGGGCATGCCGTGATGTTCCGCGAGCCAGAAGCGGTGGTAGCCGAGGCGCTCGCAGTGCTCGGCAAGTTCGCGCGTGTGCCGCAGCGAATCCGCAACCGTCTCGCCTTCGGCGATCGGCGAGAGGTCGAGCACGGAAATCGGCACCATGGCAACGCTCCTGGTCTCGCGTGGAAAACGGATTCTAACGCCGCTGTCACGCGCGGCGAGCGCGATATGTCATGCGGCACGATTGCGCTTGCTTCCGCCCGTGTTCTTGCCTTTACTGGTGACAGCCCTTCGGTCCGTCACGCCGCACAGCGGCGAGGAAGCCGCATGAACAACAAACGCATGCCCGCCGTGTTTCTCGGCCACGGCACACCGATGAACGCACTCGATGACAACCGCTACACGCAGGCGTGGCGCGCGTTCGGCGAATCGGTTCCGCGGCCGCGCGCGATCCTCGCCGTATCCGCGCACTGGTACGTGAACGCAACCGCCGTCACCGCGATGCGCGAGCCGCGCACCATCCACGATTTCTACGGCTTTCCGCAGGCGCTGTTCGATGTGCGGTATCCCGCACCCGGCGCGCCGGACATCGCCGCGGAAGTTGCCGAGGTCGTGAAGCCGATGCCGATGGGTCTCGATGCAGACAGCTGGGGCATCGATCACGGCACGTGGTCCGTGCTCGTGCACGTGTTTCCGCAGGCGGACATTCCCGTGCTGCAGCTTTCCATCAACGCGGTGAAGCCGTTCGAGTATCACGTCGAGCTTGGCGCGAAACTCGCGCCGCTGCGCGAGCGCGGCGTTCTCATCCTGTGCAGCGGCAATGTCGTGCACAACCTGCGCAGGATTTCCTGGCACGAGCCGGATGCGGCGTTCGACTGGAACCGCCGCTTCGATGACGCCGCGAAGGACATCATGCGAAACGCACCGGGCGATGCGGCGACACTGCGCGAGCATCCGGACTACGCGCTCGCGGTGCCGACGCCGGACCATTTCATTCCGCTGCTTTATCTTGCAGGTCTCGCGTCCGCCGCGGGTGAAGGTGCGAAACCGCTGATCGAAGGCTACGCCATGGGTTCGCTCTCGATGACGGCGTACACGCTCGGCATGGACTGCACGCTCGATTCCGGCAATGCGCGCGGCGCGCCGCCGCATGCAGGCGGGGATGGCGAGCAGTCGAACATCTAGCGCGCGCAGCGAAACAACGCGCAACGGGGGACATGATGAATGACGAAGCCGTGCGCGCGCTGTCGGCGCGCCTGCTCGATATCGCGCCGCTGCCGGCCGGTGAAATGCGGTTTCTCATCGACAACGCGGAAACCCGCCGCTACCGTGCGGGCGCCACGCTGATCGACGCGGCGGAGGTTCCCTCGCGCTGCTGGTTTCTTGCGTCCGGTTTCCTGCGCTTCTTCTACATCACCGAATCCGGCCGCGAGTTCAACAAGGCGTTCTCGCGTCCCGGCGAGATCGTCGTCCCGCTGACGGGAATGCTGAGCGGCGCCGCCAACGGCTTCGTCATCGCCGCCATCACCGAGGTCGAGACGCTGTCGTTTCCGACAGCATTGATTCCCGTGCTCTTCGAGCGCCATGCCGCGTGGGAGCGTGTCGGGCGCGTGCTCGCCGAACAGATGGCGATACGCAAGGAAATGCGCGAGCGCGAACTGCTGATGGATTCCGCGCTCGTACGGTTCACGCGCTTCAGCGAACGCTACCCGGAGCTCGTCGACTGGCTCGCGCAACGGCAGATCGCCTCGTTCATCGGCGTGACCGAGCAGGCGCTGTCGCGGCTGCTGCGCGCGCGAAAGCGCCGCGCACCTTAACCGGGGTTAATGCAGCGGCCGAAGGGCCGGCATATAAAGGGCGCGTTTCCGTCACAGGAGCGCACGATGCCGACGATCCGATGCCTGCCTGCCGCACTGTTCAGCCTGCTGTTCGCGCTGCCGCTTTGCCTGCATGCACCGCATGCGGCAGACGCCGCCGGCCGGCTGCCCGACATGCGGGAGGCGCGCGCCGCGCACCAGGCAACGCTGCTTGCCTCCGGCGACGTGCTCATCACCGGCGGCTGCGCAGACGGTTGCGACCGCCAGCACGCGAGCGCGGAAATTCTCGATGTGCAGCAACGCCGCTTCATCGCGGTTTCACCGATGAATCATCCGCGCGCGAGTCACCGTGCAACGCGTCTTGCCGATGGACGCGTGCTGATCACCGGCGGCTGGTCCGGTTCGCGGACATCGAACCGCGCGGAAATCCACGATCCGCAGGCGCGCACCTTCCGCGCCATCGCGAACATGCAGAGCCCGCGCGCAGGGCACGCCGCCGTCCTGCTTCCGGACGGGCGCGTGCTGCTCTTCGGCGGCGAAGGCGCGACGGGAGAAGCATTGTCCTCCGCGGAACTGTTCGACCCGGTGACGATGCAGTTCACGCCCGCAGCGCCGATGCATGTACCGCGCAGCGCATTCGCCGCCGTGCAGCTTGCCGACGGCCGGATACTCGCCGCAGGCGGGCATCGCGCGCGCGGCGCGTTGCTGCGATCGGCGGAAATATACGATCCGCAGACGGGCAGGTTCATCGCCACGGGCGACATGCTCACGGCGCGGCACAAGCATGGCGCCATCCTGCTTGCCGACGGGCGCGTGCTGTTCGCCGGCGGTTCGAACGAGAAGGATTTTTCCGGGCGTTTCACGGATACGGAAATCTACGACCCGGCGAAAGGCACGTTCTCTCCCGGCCCGGACATGCAGTGGCCGCGGCACAAGATCAGCGACGCACTTGCCCTGCTGCCATCCGGGCGTGCCATCGTTGCAGGCGGCGCGCGCGTTCCGGAAATGCTCGATGCGGCAGCGTCTTCATTCACGGCCTGCGAGGTACCGGTGGGAGAGCGCATGTTTGCAACGGCAACGCAGCTGCCGCAAGGCGTGCTTGTTCTTGGCGGATACGACAGCGCGATCGAATCCACGCGCGCGGCGTGGCTGATCGACGATTCCTGCAACCGCGAGCGCGCAGCCGCAGCGGAATGACGGTATCACCCGTTACATGACCTCGCGGCACGCCTGAACCTTCCTGCGACATACACGCCTTTGCGTATGTGAACCCGCCGTTCCCTTGCCTACGGTGATTCCAGACAAGGGGAACCGCGCGATGGGGAATGCATGCGCGCGGCGCATGCCGGCGGGGCATGTTCCGCGCCGGACAAGTTCAAGGTATCGCCGCGCGCTGCCGCGTCTCGCGGTGATTTCCGCTGCCTGTCTTGCCGGCGGCTGCGGCGGCATGCAGTCCGCGCTCGCACCGGCGGGCGCGGAAGCGCGCATGGTCGCGGACCTGTTCACGGTCATGTCCGCGGGCGCGGTCATCGTCTGGCTCGCCGTCATCGCTTTCATGCTCTACGCCACGAAGAAGCGCACGCAGCCGCACAGCGTCGGCATCGCGCGGCGGATCATTCTCGTGGGCGGTGTCGTGGTGCCGGTGATCGTGCTCACGGCGCTGCTGCTGCACGGTCTTTCGTTGATGCCGAAACTGCGCCCGGCGCTTGCTGCAGATGCGCTTCGCATCGAGGTGTCGGGCGAGCAGTGGTGGTGGCGCGTGCGTTACCGCCTGCCGGATGGCGAAACCGTCACGCTTGCGAACGAGATCCATCTGCCGGTGGGCGAGTCCGTCGAGTTCGTGCTGACGAGTCCTGACGTGGTGCATTCGTTCTGGATTCCCGCGCTCGCCGGCAAGGTGGACATGACGCCCGGACGCACGACGTCGCTCATTGTCACGCCACACAGGACCGGCATCTATCGCGGTGCGTGCGCCGAGTATTGCGGCGCCTCGCACGCGCGCATGAATTTCCTTGCAGTGGTGACGGAGCCGGCAGCGTTCGAGGCATGGCTGGATGCGCAGTCGCGCGATGCCCGTGCCGTGACGGACGCGCTCGCGGTGCGCGGCGAGAAGGCGTTTCTCGTCAACGGCTGCGGCGCATGCCACGCCGTTCGCGGCACGGCGGCGGATGGCGCGGTGGGGCCGGATCTCACGCACGTCGGCAGCCGTCTCAGCCTCGCCGCCGGCACGCTGCCGAACGATGCGGATGCATTCCGGCACTGGATTGCGCGCACGCAGGCAATAAAACCGGATGTACACATGCCGCCGTTCGCGATGCTCCCCGATGATGACCTGCGCGCGATCGGCGCCTACCTGGAAGCGCTGCAATGACGCACGAACGCTCTGGCGCAGAACAGCGCCTGCACGAGACGTGGGATGCGCGACGCGGCTTCGGCTACTGGTCTTCGGTGAACAACACGCAGGTCGGCGTGTGGTACATGATGACGTCGTTCGCGTTCTTCCTGTTCGCGGGCGTGCTCGCGCTGCTGATGCGCGTGCAGCTCGCCGTTCCGGAAAACGATTTCCTCTCGGCGGACACCTACAACCAGATGTTCACCCTGCACGGCTCGGTGATGATGTTCCTCTTTGCCGTGCCGATCTTCGAGGCGTTCTCGATCATGGTCATGCCGGGCATGCTCGGTGCGCGCGACCTGCCGCTTCCAAGGCTTTCGACATACGGTTACTGGTGCTTCGCCATCGGCGGCGTGTTTGTCTGCGGATCGATATTCTTCGATGCCGCGCCGAAGGGCGGATGGTTCATGTATCCGCCGCTTGCAACGAAATTCCAGGAAGGCGTGGGCAACGACATCTGGCTGCTCGGCCTTTCCTTCATCGAGATCGCCTCCATTGCCGCGGCCGTGGAGCTGATCGTCGCGGTGCTGCGCACGCGCGCACCGGGCATGCGCATCAATCTCATGCCGCTTTACGCGTGGTACATCCTGGTGGTCGCGGGCATGATCCTGTTCGCGTTTCCGCCGCTCATCGCCGGCGATCTCCTGTTCGAACTCGAGCGCGCGTTCGACTGGCCGTTCTTCGATCCCGCGCGCGGCGGCGATCCGCTGCTGTGGCAGCACCTGTTCTGGATCTTCGGGCACCCGGAGGTGTACATCATCTTCCTTCCCGCCGTCGCGCTCATCGCGATGATCGTGCCCACCGCCGCGCAGCGTCCTGTCGTCGGCTACTCGTGGGTCGTGCTTGCCGCGATCGGCACGGGATTCATCAGCTTCGGCCTCTGGGTGCACCACATGTTCACCACGGGGCTGCCGAACATCTCGCTCGGTTTCTTTTCCGCGGCATCGGAGGCGGTCGCGATTCCGACGGGCGTGCAGATCTTCTGCTTTCTTGCAACGGCGCTTGCCGGGCGGTTCGTGCGCTCGGTGCCGACGCTGTTCGTGACCGGCGCGCTCGCCATCTTCGTGCTCGGCGGACTGACCGGCGTGATGATCGCGATCGCGCCGTTCGACTTCCAGGCGCATGACACGTACTTCATCGTCGCGCACCTGCATTACGTGCTCATCGGCGGCATGCTGTTTCCGGTCGCGGCGGGGTTTCATTACTTCTTCCCGCTCGCGACCGGCCGCATGATGTCGGAGAAGCTCGGGAAGATTTCCTTCTGGCTGATGTTCATCGGTTTCAATGTCGCGTTCCTGCCGATGCATTTCACCGGGCTCGCGGGCATGCCGCGCCGCGTGTACACGTATCCCGGCTCGCTCGGCATCGATACGCTGAATCTCGTCTCCACGCTCGGCGCGTTCGTGCTCGCCGCGGGCGTCCTGGTGTTCGTGTTCAGCGCCGCGCAGCCGCGCAAGCAGCGCGCGCATCACAATCCCTGGAAGGCGGGAACGCTGGAATGGCTCGGCACGCTGCCGCTGCGCCCGTGGGGGCTGCGTTCGATTCCCGCCGTTTCCGATCGCTATCCGCTGTGGGATGACGCGACGCTGCAGGACGACGTGGCGGCGGGACGCTGGTATCTCGCCGATGCCGAGGAGCGCAAGCGCGAGACGCTGCTCACCTCCGCGGTCGATGCCGTGCCCGTGCAGTGCCTGCGCGTGCCGGGCGCGAGTTTCCTGCCGATGATCGCGGCGGTGTTCACGGGCGGTGCGTTCATCGCGGCGACGTATTCCTGGTACGTGGCCGCCGGCGCCAGCGGCGTGCTTGCATTGCTCGTGATTCTCTACTGGCTGTGGACGGGAACGGCGGTGGTTCCCGAGAAGGCAAGGAAGGATGTCGGGCGCGGTCTCGTGCTGCCGCTTTATTCGTCCGGCGCGGAATCCGTCGGCTGGTGGGCGATGCTCATCACCATGATCGGCGACATGACGGCGTATTTCAGCCTCGTGTTCGGGTATTTCTTCTTCTGGACGATACACGCGGATTTTCCGCCGGCATCTGCGGCGAGCCTCGGCGTGCTGCCGGTTGCAGCGCTCGGCCTTGCGCTCGCGGCCTGGCTTTTGACGATGCTCGGGCGAGCCTTCAATGCGCGCGATCATGCGGCGGGCTTCCACGCATCGCTCGGTCTCGCAACGCTGTGTGCGCTGTGCGCCGCGGGTGCGCTGTTCGCCGCACCGAAACTTGCGGGCATGGCGCCGACAACGCATGTCTATCCCGCCATCGTGTGGGTGCTGTCGGGATGGACGGCGCTGCATGTTGCGCTTGGCGTGCTGATGCAGCTCTACGTCATCGCGCGCCGCGCCGCGGGACGCATGACGGCGCGGCATGACATCGAGATTCACAACATCGTGCTGTACTGGCATTTCGTCGTGGTGACGGTGTTCGTGACGGTTGCGGTGATCGCGGGCTTCCCGAAGGTAGCCACATGAAGAAGATGCACGGGTTCGATCTTTCCCATCGACACGGTCGCGGCCAGCGCCTGCCGGAGCATCGCGAAAGCCTGTGGCTGCTCACCGTGGGGCCGGGATTGTGGTTCGTGCATTTCCTGCTGAGCTACATGACCGCGGCGGTGTGGTGCGCGAAGTTCGCCGGCAGGGGCGCACCGCTCGATAGCGTGCGCGGCATCATTCTTCTTTATACGGTGCTCGCGCTTTCGGGCATTGCGTATGCCGCCTGGCACGGTCTGCGCCGTCACCGCCATGGCGACGGCGAACTGCCGCACGATGACGACAGCCCGGAAGACCGTCACCGCTTTCTCGGTTTCGCGACCTTCCTGCTCAGCACCCTGAGTTTCGTTGCAACCGTGTATGTCGCGCTTGCGGCGGCGTTCATCCGGAGCTGCGCATGATGCAGCGTGCGGGATTGTTCACGGGATTCATCGTGCTCGCCGCGGCATGGCTCGGGCCGCTGCCTGCGCTCGCGAGAAGTTCCTTCGCCGCGCACATGGTCATGCATGTTTCGGTGATCGCGATCGCGGCTCCGCTGCTCGCGCTCGCGGTGGCGGGCACGCGTTCCGATCCCGTGCGCCGTGCACCGCGTTTGTTCTCGCCCGTGCCCGCATCGCTCATCGAGCTTGTCGTGGTGTGGGTGTGGCATGCGCCGCTCCTGCATCATGCCGCGCGGCAATCGCTTGCGATGCTGGTCATCGAGCAGGGAAGCTTTCTTTTCTCGGGGCTGCTGGTGTGGCTTGCGGCATTCGGCGGCTCGGTACCGCAGCAGCGGCAGCGCGCGATCGCGGCGATCAGCGGCCTGCTGCTTGCGTCCATGCACATGACACTGCTCGGCGTGCTGCTCGCGCTCGGTGGCCGCGCGCTTTACGTGCATCACGGCGCGGATGTGGATGCGCTCAAGGATCAGCACATCGGCGGCGTGATCATGCTGTTCGTCGGCGGCTCGGCGTATCTCGCGGGTGCGCTTTATCGCGTGGCGGGCCTCATGAAAGGGAGGCGCGGCGTTGTTGCGGCTGGCTGAACGCATGCGCATCGAACTGCGTCGCTTCGTAGCGGATGCCGCGGGCGGGACATGGCAGCGCGCGCTGTTCCGCGTGATGGTGATCGCGCTTGTGCTCACCGTCGGCGCGGTGGGTTACGCATGGACGGGGCTTGCGTTCGTTTCCGCAAGCTCGGGGCATTCACAGCTCACGTACTGGTTCCTCGATTTCGCGAAGCGAAAGGCGCTGCGCACGCAATCGGCGGGCATCGAGATACCGCCGCTCGACGATGCGGCACAGGTGCTGAAAGGCGCGGGTCATTACGCAACCGGCTGCGCGCCCTGCCACGGCGCGCCGGGCAAGCGGCCGGCGGTGGTGGCGAAACGCATGACGCCCGAACCGCCGTACCTGCCGGCGAAGCTTGACCGCTGGGAAACGGAAGAACTGTTCTGGATCGTCAAGCACGGCATCAAGTTCACGGGCATGCCGGCGTGGCCCGCGCTTGAGCGCGACGATGAAGTGTGGGCGATGGTGAGCTTCCTGCGCGCATTGCCGGAAATGGATGCCGCGCAATACGAACGCCTCGCGTACGGCGAGCGTTCCGAGGTCGCGGTGGCGAGCGGCGTTGCCGATGCATCGCCGAACGATCTCCACGCGATGACGGATGCCTTCGGCTCGGTGCTCGACAACTGCGTGCGCTGCCACGGCGTTGACGGCGCGGGACGCGCGGATGCGTTTCCGCGTCTTGCCGGACAGCGCGAAACCTATCTTTTCGAAAGCCTGCGCGCGTTCGCGGACGGCACGCGCCACAGCGGCATCATGCAGCCGGTTGCATCCGACCTTGAAGAAGACGCGATGCGCGCGCTTGCAGGACACTACGCACGGCAGCGCGCGGCGACAACGAACAGGCAGGTACGAGGAAACATCGAACGCGGCCGCGAGATCGCGGAACGCGGCCTGCCGGCGCGCGGCATTCCCGCCTGCCGCCAGTGCCACGGGCCGGACGTCAGTGCGCGCAATCCCGTCTACCCCGAACTCGCCGGGCAGTACGCGGACTATCTTCTGCTGCAGCTCGAACTGTTCAAGGCGAACAAGCGCGGCGGCACGCCATACGCACACATCATGGAAACCGTCACGCGCGGCATGACGCACGAAGACATGCAGGCAGCGGCGCTGTACTACGCGTCGCTGCCTGCCGAACGTGAAGGCAGGTAACGCTTACTGCTCCGTCAGCACTTCCGCCGGCTGCAGCTTGCCGATGCGTCGCGCGGGAACGAGTGCCGCAAGACTGCCGGTCACAAACAGCAGCACGATGGCGAGCGCGATGCTGAGCGGATCGAGCGCATCGATGCCGTAGAGATATCCCTGCAGGCCGCGGCCGATGACGAGCGCGCCGGCAAGACCCGCCACGCTGCCGAAGCCGATCAGGAAGGTCGCGTGGCGCAGCAGCAGGCGGTAGAGATCGCCGTGCTGTGCGCCGACGGCGAGCCGTATGCTGAACTCGCGCAGCCGCTGCGTGACGTTGAATGCAATGAGACCGCCGATGCCGACGATCGCGATC
Organism: uncultured Gammaproteobacteria bacterium; assembly: GCA_964599565.1. Classification (GTDB taxonomy): domain Bacteria; phylum Pseudomonadota; class Gammaproteobacteria; order Natronospirales; family JAJUFS01; genus JAJUFS01. Next base: position 80,609 of record CAZRFE010000002.1, on the reverse strand, counting down.
GCAAGCACGAGCGCGGCGAAAAGATTCAAGAGCAGCGCGAGCAGTTCCGTGGACTGCACGGCCACGGCCTGGATTTCCACCATGGTCAGCACGCGATCGACAGGCTGTTGCGGATCGACGGCGCGCACCGCATCACGCAGCACGTTCTTCAGGCTTGCCATGTCGGCGTTGCCGCGCATGATGACGCGCCCGAAGAATCCCGCCTGGCGCAGGGACACATACAGCGCCGGTCCTTCCGGTTCGCGCGGACCGTACTGGCGCACGTCATCGACCACGCCGACGATTTCATACGTTGCCGACGTGCCGCCCATGTAGAGCGATTCCTCCGGACGTATGCGCCGGCCGACGGCGTCCTCGCCCGGCCACAGCAGGTTCGCGAGCGTGCGGTTGATGACCGCGACCGGTGGTGCGTTCATGTCATCGCGGCGTTCGATGCCGCGGCCGCGCAGCAGCGGAATGTTCATGGTCGAAAAATACTGTTCGCCGGCGACGCGGTAATCGACGGCGGGCAACGCGCCGCTGTCGCGGTTCGGCTCGTCGGGCAGCGCGATGCGCGTGACGTCGAACGCATCGGTGGATTCCATCGGCATGACGGACGCAAGGCTTGCGTGCGTGACGCCGGGTGCGGCGCGCAGGCGTTCGAGCAGGCGGTCCGCGAACGCGAGCCGGCCATCGGAACCGGCATGGCGCGCGGGGTTGAGCGTCAGGCGCGCGCTCAGCACGTTCTCGACGGTGAAGCCGGGCTGCACGCTGTTCAGGTTCGAAAGCGTGCGCAGCATCATCAGCGATGCCGTGAGCACGATGAGCGTGAGCGCGATCTGCACGACGATCAACCCATCGCGCGTTCGCCGTGAACGCATCGATGCGGTTGAATTGCGCATGTTGATCTGCGGCTGCGCGTTGCCGCGAAGGCCGATGACCGGCAGCAGCCCGGCCGCAATGCCGACCAGCAGCGACAGCAGCAGCGCGTACGCCAGCACGTCGAGATCCAGCGTTGCGCGCGCGGCGAGCGGGTTGAGACTGGTCGCGAACTCGGCGAGCAGCCGCGTGGTCACGGCCGCGAACCCGAGACCGGCAATGCCGCCGAGCACGCCGAGCAGCGCATGCTCGATGAACAGCAGCCGTGCAAGCCGCGCGCGCGATGCACCGAGCGCCGCGCGTATGGCGAGTTCGCTTTCCATGCGTGCGGTACGCGCAAGCGTGAGATTGGAAACGTTCGCGAGCGCGGCGAGAAGAATCAGGCCGGAAACGAGCATCAGCAGCAGGCCGGTGGTGCGGAAAGGACCGGTGAGCGCATCCTGCAGGCCATCCGCCAGCACGCGGTAATGACCGGGATAGCTTTCAGGATGCTGCGCGGCGAGACGCGCCGCGATGGCATCCAGCTCCGCGCGCACCTCGGCCATCGAGACATCGGTGCGCTTGCGCGCGAAGACGGACATCATGCGCATGTCGCGGTCGCCGATCATCATCGCGCTGGAACGCGTCGGGCAATGCGCGGTGGTGACGTAGGCGTCCGTCGTGTCGATGTCCATGTCCGGCGGCAGCACGCCGATCACCGTGTGCGACCGGTCGTTCATGGTGAGCGAGCGGCCGATGATGCCGGGATCGGCGCCCGCCTTTTCCGTCCAGAACCGGTAACTCAGCACGATGGTCGGCGCGGAGTCCGGTGCGTCTTCACCGGGAAGAAACGTGCGGCCGAGCAGCGGGCGGATGTCGAGCGTGTCGAAGAAACCCGCCGAGACGACGTCGGTCTGCACGCGGTACGGCTCCGCAAGGCCGAGCAGCGTGAACGACATGCCGTGCATTTCCTCGACGGCCACGAGCGTTTTGCTCATGGCGCGGTAGTCTTCGATTTCCTTCACGGAGAACGGCAGCGCGTATGCACCCTGCGTGTCGATGCGCTGCTCGAGCTGGACGAGATCGTCGCTTGCGCCGAAGAACAGCGAGTCCACGAGGACGGCCTTGTAGAGACTGAAGACGCTCGCGTTCACGCCGATGCCAAGGCCGAGTATGAGCACGATCGAGAGGACGGCGCCGGGCGTGCGCGTGAGGTTGCGAAGTGCGGTTCGAAGGTCGTTCATCGCGTTTTCTCCGGAAACCTGCAGTTCCATGAGCGGAACGTCGTTCCGCTTCCCATCCCGGATTCGGAACGGGTGCGGGCGGATGTGCGGCCGGTCGATGCTGCATGCAGCAATCCGTCGGCGTGCGTTCCTGCTGTTGTTGCAAGTATCGTGCCGCTTACGCGACCTGTCCCGCGCTGAAACCCGACGCCCACGCCCACTGGAAGTTGTAGCCGCCGAGCCAGCCGGTGACGTCGACGACTTCGCCGATGAAGTAAAGCCCTGGAACCTGCTTCGCTTCCAGTGTCTTCGATGACAGTGCGTTCGTGTTCACGCCGCCGAGCGTGACCTCCGCCGTCCGGTAGCCTTCCGTGCCGAAGGGCGCGACGCGCCATGCATTGAGCCGCTCGCCGAGCGCGCGCAGTGCAGTGTCCGCGCACTCGGCGAGGATGCGGTTCGCAAACCAGCGGTCCTCGATCTCCTCGACGAAACGGTTCGGCAGCCGTTCCGCGAGCGCGGTCCTGAGACGCATGCGTGCGCGCTCGCGTTTCTCGTGCAGCAGCCACGCGGCGGCATCGACGCCGGGCAGGAGATCGATGCACAGCGCGTCGCCGTCATTCCAGTACGACGACGCCTGCAGGATGGCAGGACCGCTCAGGCCGCGATGCGTGAACAGCACGTTCTCGCGGAAAGCCGCGCCGTTCGCCTGCGCCATGCTGTCGATGGAAACGCCGGAGAGCGCGTTCGCCATCGCGAGATCGTCGCCGGCGAGCGTGAGCGGAACGAGTGCGGCGCGCGTTGCGAGCACGTCGATGTGAAACTGCCGTGCGATGCGATAGCCGAAGTCCGACGCGCCCATGCTCGGAAAGGACAGGCCGCCGGTGGCGATGACGAGCGATGCGCAGGTAAACGCACCGCGTTCGGTCTCGAGCGAAAAGCCGCCGTCCGTGCGCGCTACCGCGTCCGTCGCGCACTGCGTGAGTATCTGCACGCCGCTGCGGCGGCATTCATCGGCAAGCATCTCGACGATCTGCTTCGCGGATTCATCGCAGAACAGCTGGCCGAGCTTCTTCTCGTGGTACGCAATGCCGTGCTTCTCCACGAGTGCGACGAAATCCGATGGCGTGTAGCGCGCGAGCGCGGATTTCGCGAAATGCGGATTCGATGAAAGATAGTTCGCGGCGGTGGCGTTCACGTTCGTGAAATTGCAGCGTCCGCCGCCGGAGAGAAGAATCTTCTTGCCGATGCGCCTGGCATGCTCGATGACGATGGTGCGCCGCCCGCGCGCACCGCATTCCATTGCGCACATCAATCCCGCCGCGCCGCCGCCGATGATGACGACATCGAAATGCTGCGCACCGCTCATGGCAGGCGAAACGCCTGGCCGTAGTGCGCGGCGAGCACGTCGATGAAGCGCTGCGCGCGCGGCGGAAAGCCGTGCGATGCATGGTGCCGAAGCCTTGCATGCACCTTGCGCTGGAATGCCGCGCGGTCGAACTCCACGCCGGAGAGATTGTCCACGCTCACCTGGAAGGGAAAGCCCGCGGCAATGCTGAACGCCCACTCCAGCGCCTGCGGTTTCGCTTCCACGCGCTCGAATTCCATCTGCTGCTTCGCGTCGCGATCATCCGGCTGGTACCAGTAGCCGTAATCGGCCTGCATGCGGCGTGCGCGGCCTGCGATGCACCAGTGCGCCACTTCATGCAGCGCGCTCGCGAAGAAACCGTGCGCGTAGACGATGCGATGAAACGGGCAGTGTCCGTTCGCGGGAAGGTAGAGCGGCTCGCGCGCGTTCTCCACGCGCGCATCCTTCCATGCGTCCGCGGCGCGCAGCAGCACGGTGTTTTCCGTCGCGCGGAACGCAGCATCGAAAAGGCGCACGAGATCCGCGGCGTCGTGCACCGAAGGCGTTTCCTGGAACTCGGGCAGCGGGGCGTGCATGAAGAATTCAGGCAGTGAACGGGACGCGCATTGAAAACCAGCGAGGTGCGGATGTCCAGCAGGCCCGCAGCGCGCGCTGGAATTCACCGCGTCGCCGGTGCAACGGTGCCTGCCAGCGTTTCGCGTTGCGGGTGTCCCGGCGGATAGATGGTCGCGAGCACGGCGTACGCCTTTTCGCGCCATTCGGCAGCCGCGCCGGGATCCGAGGGTGCGAGTGCGCGTGCAAGCCAGGCGGCGGCGGTTGCAAAATGCAGCCGCTCGAATTCAGTCGGCGGATCGAGGGCGTCGACGCTCTCCTGCAATGCCGCCAGTGTCTGCGGCGACGGATTGCCCGACCACGCGGCGTACGCAAGGCCTGCGCGATGGAACGCTGCGTGCGCGGCATCGGAGCCGGCGGCGGCATCGAACGAGGCGATGGATTCCGACAGATACCGTCCCGCGTCGTCAAAACTGCCAAGACGAAGGAGCGCGACGCCGAGCACGCCCAGCGTGTAAGGACGTTGCGTGTCACTGGCCGGCAGGAGACCGAGCGCTGCGCGTGCCGCCTTCTCCGCGCCACGCGCGTCATTCCTCATGAGCAGCACCGACGCGTTGGCGTTCATCACCATCGCCTGCATCGCGCCGTTTCCCGGGTAATGCATGTCCGCAAGTTCGTGCGCCTTGCGCGCGTATTCCGCGGCTTCCTCGAAACGTCCCTGTCCGCCTGCGGCCGCCATCATCGCTGTCCATACGTAGACAAGGCGGGGATGCGTTTCGCCCTGCTGCGCGATGAGCAGTTCGGCTGCGTGATGCAGCGTGCGCGCGCTGTCCGGGTAACGGTTGAGGCGCAGGTAGGTCGTGCCGGCGTGGTACCAGTCGACGGCGAGTCGCGGGTCGGAGTCGCCGATGATCGCGCGGCGGTCGTGGAAGTTTTCTTCATGCAGCGCGGCCGCTTCCGCATGACGTCCCGTCAGGTTGAGCACGCGCGCAAGTCCCGTGCGCGCGCTGATGCGTGCGGACGGCGACGTCTGGCTCGCGCGGATGGTCTCGAACATCCCGAGACTCTCGCGGATGAGGCTTTCCGCGGTGGCCAGTTCGCCGCTGTCGATGAATATCTGCCCGATGTTTGAAAGCGAGATGGCGATCCCGATGCCGGGCTCGGGCCGGAATTCGCGCAGCTGTTCGATAGCGACAAGGGCGGTCTTTCGTGCAAGTTCGAGTTCGCCGATGCCGCGCAGCGCCGATGCGATCGATGCACGCATTTCAATGATGAGATGCGGACGCTGCGCGAACTGCGCATCGAGCCGTTCGTCTGCATCGCGCAGCAGCTGGACAATGTCGTAGCCCGCGCCTTGACCGTGCCGCGCAGGGTTTGCGCCCTCGAAGATTCCCATCAGGAAACTGCTCGCGTCGCGCGCGCTCCTGGCTTCGAGGTTCGCGCGGTCGCGCTCGGCGATCGTCTGGTTCACCTGCCATGCCATTGCAACGGCGAACGCGGAGATCATGACGAACGCGCTCGCAATCACGCCGACGCCGAATGCATGGCGGCGAATGAACTTGCCCGCGCGGTAGGTGACGGTGCGCGGGCCGGCTTCCGGTGTCTCGTTCCGAAGGAAACGCGTGATGTCGTTCGCGAACGCCGCCGCGGATTCATAGCGGCGATTGCGATCCTTCTCCAGCGCCTTCTGCGTGATCCAGTCGAGCTCGCCGCGAAGCTCGCGTGCGCGCGCACGCTCCACGCGCGCGCTCGGCGGCAGCGGGTCGCGCTCGAGAATCGCACGCTGCACATCGGTGTGCAGCAGGTCGCCGCCGAGGTTGAGCGGTGTCTGTCCCGTGAGAAGTTCGTACAGCACCGCGCCGAGCGCATAGACATCGGCGCGCGTGTCGACATCAAGCGGGGAGAACTCCGCCTGCTCGGGACTCATGTAATCCGGTGTGCCGAGGAAGCTTCCGGCGCGCGTTTCCAGCGTGCGGTCCGTCAGGCGCTGCGTCATCGCCTTCGCGATGCCGAAGTCGATGATCTTCGGCACGGGCTGCCCGTCGATCGCGGTGACGAGAATGTTGGAAGGCTTGAGATCGCGATGGATCACGCCTTTCTGGTGCGCGTGCTGCACGCCGTTGCAGACATCCCGGAACAGTTGCAGCCGCGCCTTCAGCGACAGCGCGTGCCGATCGCAGTAGCGCGTGATCGGTTCGCCGGGTACGAACTCCATGGCGATGAACGGACGGTGATCCGCGGTCGTGCCGGCATCGAGAATGCGCGCGATGTTCGGATGCGTCATCAGCGCGAGCGCGTGCCGCTCCGCCTCGAAGCGCGCGAGCACTTCGCGGCTGCGGTAACCGCCGCGCAGCACCTTCACCGCCACCTTGCGGCGTACGGGGTCGTGCTGCTCGGTCGCATACACGATGCCCATGCCGCCTTCGCCGAGGCGGCTGAGGATGTGATACGGACCGATGTGTTCCGGCTCCGCGCCGGCGAGCTGCAGGAATCCCGAATCGTGCGTGGGTGTGTCGCTGTGATGCGCGAGAAGCCTGCGCACGCGTTCGCGCAGTGCATCGTCCGTGCATTCGGCAAGCACCTGTTCGCGCTCGTCCGGCGAACGCTCAAGGCAGCGCGAGAACAGATCCTGCTCCCGTTCGAGATCGGTTGATGCCGTCATGAATGCCGTTCCGTCAGCTGTCGAGCCGTTCCAGCAGCCAGGCGCGCGCGAAGCTCCAGTCGCGCTTGATGGTGGCTAGCGACATGCCGAGCGCCTCCGCGGCTTCCTCGTTGCTGAGACCCGCGAAGAAACGCAGCATGACGAGCTGCGCAAGCCGCGGGCTTTCCTTCTCAAGTTTCGCGAGCGCGTCTTCGAGTGCGAGCACGTCGACGTCCGCGTCCGGCGTTTCGAGATCGAGGTTCGTGAGCGTGACGCGCTGCAGGCCGGCGCCGCGTTTCTCTGCACCGCGCCTGCGCGCGTGATCGACAAGTACGCGGCGCATGGCTTCGGCTGCCGCACCGAAGAAATGCCTGCGGTTTTCCCAGTCGTTGCCGTCCATGAGCCGCAGGCACGCTTCGTTCACGAGTGCGGTCGGCTGCAGCGTGTGGCCCGATGCTTCGCGCCGCATGTGACTGCGCGCCATGCGGCGCAGTTCTGCGTACACGATTTGTATGAGTTCGTCCCACGCGCGCCGTTCGCCGCTGTTGACGCGTCGAAGCAGCAGTGTGACGTCGCTCGCGCCCATGACCAGGAATGCTCCGTTTCGCCAGGTTCGTTCGAACCTCGTGACGGTAAGAGCATAGCTCACGCGACTGGTGGCGGAAGGAGAAGAAACGATCAGCCGGAGATGTCGTTGTCGTGGTGCTTTCGCAGCAGGCGTTCGAAGTCGTCCGTGCTCATCGGCCGCGCGAGGAAATAACCCTGGCCGAGATCGCAGCCGAGTTCGAGCAGGTGCCGGTGCTGCGTTTCGGATTCGATGCCTTCGGCGGCGACGCTGATGCCGAGATCGTGGCCGAGCGCGACGATGGTGCGAACGAAGATGGATTGCCGCACGTCGTCTTCCAGGCCCGCGATGAAGCTGCGGTCGATCTTCAGCTTGTCGACCGGCAGCTGCAGCAGGTAGCTCAACGAGGAATACCCGGTGCCGAAATCGTCCAGCGCGATCGTCACGCCGAGACTGCGCAGGTGCGCAAGCACTTCCAGTGCGCGCTCGGGGTTGCGCATCGCCATCGTTTCGGTGATCTCGATTTCAAGCAGCGACAGCGGCACGTTCCATTCCTCCGCGGCCTGGCGGAGGTAGAAGGCGAGACGTTCGTCGTCAAGCTGCTGGCCGGCGATGTTCACCGCGACACGAAGGCTCGGCAGGCCTGCGCGGCGCCATTCGCTGAGCGTGCGGCACGTGGCGCGCAGCACGTATTCGCCGACATGCTCGATGAGGCCGGCGTGTTCCGCAACGGGAATGAACACGGCCGGACTGATTGCGCCGCGGCTCGGATGCATCCACCGCAGCAGCGCTTCCGCGCCGACGAGACGTCCGCTCGCAAGCTCGAACTCGGGCTGCAGGTGCAGGGCGAGCGTGCCGTCGATCAGCGCCTGGCGCAGTTCCGTTTCGAGATGGAAATGTTCGCGTCGCGAGAGCATCAGTTCGCGGCTGAAGCGGCAGGCGGTGTTGCGGCCGCTTTCCTTGGCGGCACGCAAGGCAAGCTCGGCGGCGTCCAGCAGGCTCGCGACGTGATCGCCGTCATCGCCGGAAAGCGCGAAGCCGACGTTGATGTCCATCAGCAGGCTTTGTCCCGCGACGCGCATTTCCTGCCGGAAGCGATCGATGATGCGGTTGGCGAACTTCATTGCGCTCTCGGACGTGGCGTCGTCGAGCAGCACCGCGAACTTGTCTTCCTCCAGCCGCGCGACCTTTGCGTTTGCATTGACGAGCGCGCGCAGCCGGTGACCGGCGGTGAACAGCGCCTGGTCGCCGGTCTGTCGCCCGAAGGTGTTGTTGATGCGCGAGAAGCCGCGTACGTCGAGCACGAGCACGCAGCACTGGCGGTCGTCTTCGGCGAGTGCCGCGGCGATGGCGGCGTAGAACGTGCGCGCGTTCGGCAGCTGCGTCACCGGATCCGTCGACGCGAACATCAGCGCGCGCTGGCGCGCCGCTTCCGCCGCCGCGAGCCGCGCCGCGCCGATGCCGACGAGCACGGCCATGGCCGTGACGAAGACAATGCCTTTCACGCTCTGGATGATGTGCAGCTGCGCGGCATTCTGCGCGACCAGGTTCGCCAGGTGATCGCTGCCGAGTATCCACAGCACCGTGACGACGAAATAGACAATGGCCAGCCGGATTGCGTTCGAGCGCGCCGGGCGGTCCTGCTTCATCGGTTCCTGTGACACGTGCCGCCGCTCGCCGATTCGATGGCCTTACTCTGCCATTTGGGGAGCAAAGACACAATTTTACGCATTCCAGAAAAACCGGGCGCGGCGGCGCCCGTGCTGTTCGAAGGCCTGCGCATCATTCCGATTGCGCGGCAAGTTCCTGCGCGGCGAGCCGGGCGGCGACGTCGACCATCTGCGCGTAGCCGCGGGTGCGGCGCGGGTCGGTGACGAACTTGCCGTTTACCGCGAGCATCGGCACGCCGTTGACGCGATAGCGGCGCGCCAGCATGTCGGCGCGCTGCACGTGCGATGCAACGGTCGGGGAATTGAACGCCTGGGCGAAGGCGTCGTCCTCGACGCCTGCCTTTTCCTTGAAGTACTGCGCGACGCTTTCCGGCGTATCGAGCATGACGCGGTCTTCATGGAATGCCGCGAACAGCGCGGGATGCATCACGTCCAGCACGTCGAGCTGTTCGGCGGTGTAATACGCCTGCGCCATCAGCACCCAGCCGCGGTTCAACGTGGCGGGTACGCGCGTGAACTTGACGTTCGCAGGTTTCTGCGCGAGCCAGGCCTGGATGTGCTTCTCCGCCTGGTAGCAGTGCGGGCAGCCGTACCAGAAGAACTCGACGATCTCGACTTCGCCGGGCGCCGCGGACGTCGGCTGCGCGGGTACGACGGGAACGTAATCGCGCTCGGCGACGAGTGCGCGCTGTTCCGTGCCTTCCTCGGCGGCATGCAGCGGTGCGGCGAGCAGGACGAAAGCGGCGAGCAGTGAAAGCAGTCGGTGCATGTGAATCTCCAGTGACGAAAAAGGGCGGCCGATGCCGCCCTTTCTGCTGTGCCTGCGCGTCGCTTACTGCAGGCCCTGCATGTACGAGGCGACCGCCTGCATGTCGTCCGCGCTCAGCGACGCGGCGATGTTGCGCATCATCTGGTTCGGATCGGTGCGGCGTTCGTCCGCGGCATACAGCTTCAGCTGGTTGACGATGTAGGTGGCGTGCTGGCCGGCGACGGCGGGGTATTTCGCCGCGGCGTTGCCCTTGCCGGCGGGGCCGTGGCAGGCGATGCAGGCGGGCACGCCGTCGGCGGGAACGCCACCGTGGTAGATGCGTTCGCCTCTTTTCACGAGCGCGGGATCGGCCGCGCCCGGCTTCGCCTGCTGCGCGGTGAAGTACGCGGATACGTCGAGCATGTCCTGCTCGCTCAGCAGCTGCGCCTGGCCGTACATGATGGCGTTGAAGCGCGGGCTTTCCTGCGCCGGCTGCTTGAAGGCCTTCAGCTGCTCGACGAGGTAACCGGTGTGCTGCCCGGCAAGGCTCGGCCACTCGGGGTTCATGCTGTTGCCGCCCGGACCATGGCAGGCCGCGCAGACCGCCGCTTTCGCTTCACCGGCGGTGGCGTCGCCGCCAACGAGGTTGTCGCCGGCGCTGGCAGGTGCTGCGGCAAGCATCACCGCGCCCACGAAAGCTGTGACGGGGGCAAGCAGGAATTTCATCAGGCAGGTCTCCGCGGTTGGATTCGGGTGGAAATGGGCCGTGCAGTGGAGCGTGATACACTCGCCGCCCTTTTGAAAGGCGCGATTTTACACCACCATGCCGGACTTTCGACAGACGCAGTTCCTCACCAGCGCGGCCGGCGCGGAGGGCTTCCCGCCGCCAGCCGGTCCGGAAGTCGCGTTTGCAGGCCGTTCGAACGCCGGCAAATCGAGCGCGCTGAACGCCATCACGGGCCTCAAGGGACTCGCGCGCACCTCGAAGACGCCGGGCCGCACACAGCTCATCAATTTCTTCGACGCACCGGAAAGCGGCCGGCTCGTCGACCTGCCCGGTTACGGTTTTGCGCAGGTGCCGGACAGCGTGAAGGCGCGCTGGCGGCAGCTCATGGAGGCCTACCTCAACGGGCGGGAACCGCTGGCGGGCATCGTGCTGGTGATGGATATCCGCCATCCGCTGAAGCCTTTCGACGAGCAGATGCTCGCCTGGGCCGCGCACGCAGGGCTGCCCGTCCACGCGCTGCTGACCAAGGCCGACAAGCTCACCCGCAATCACCAGAACCAGGCGCTCGCGAAGGTCCGGCGGGACCTGCCGGCAGCGTCCATCCAGCTTTTCTCGGCGACCTCGGGGCAGGGGGTCGATGAGGCGCGCAGCCAGCTCGCGCAATGGCTCGGCTGGGCAAAAGACGCGCAGGTTACCGGGCAGAATTAAAATTGCCCGCGGCGCCGAAGCGCACGCGGGCAAAAAAAACCCGGCCTGAGGGGGATCGAGACCGGGTTACACGGCGTCCCGATTGGGGAGACCGGAACGCCAGATTCGCTCATGGAGGGAGCGAAGAGCGCAATTGCTGCGCTCGGTAACTCAGACTGGACCGTCTGAATTTAGTTCCCCTCCGGACTAAATATTTTTCACTGTTCTCATCGATAGCTTAGACCAGCGCCGGTGCGCTGCAGCGGACTAATGCGCCTCGTCCCAGTTGTCGCCGACGCCGGTTTCCACCTTCAGCGGCACATTCAGGCTTGCTGCGGCGCACATATGCTCCACGACGCCCGCGCGCAGTTTTTCCGCGTCCTTTTCCGCGACCTCGAAGACGAGTTCGTCGTGCACCTGCATGATCATCCGCGCATCCAGCCCCGAACGCGGCAGCCACGCGGCAAGTGCGAGCATCGCGCGCTTGATGATGTCCGCCGCCGTGCCCTGCATGGGCGCGTTGATCGCGGTGCGCTCGGCATACTGGCGCAGCTGCGCGTTGCGCGCCTTGATGTCCGGCAGGTAGAGCCGGCGACCGAACACCGTTTCGACGTAACCCTGTTCGCGGGCCAGCGCGCGCGTGTCGTCCATGTACGCCTTCACGCCGGGATAGCGATCGAAATAGAGATCGACGTACTGCTGCGCTTCATTGCGGCCGACGCCGAGCTGCCTGGCAAGACCGAACGCGGACATGCCGTAGATGAGGCCGAAGTTGATCGCCTTCGCCGCGCGGCGTTCCTCGTCCGTCACCTCGGCCGGTGACTTGCCGCGAATTTCTGCGGCGGTTGCGCGGTGAATGTCGAGTTCGTCCTTGAATGCGCCAAGCAGGCCCGCATCGCCCGAGAGGTGCGCCATGATCCGAAGCTCGATCTGCGAGTAGTCCGCGGCGAGCAGCTTCGCGCCGTCCGGCGCGATGAACGCCTGGCGGATGCGGCGACCTTCCGCGGTGCGGATGGGAATGTTCTGCAGGTTCGGGTCCGCGGATGACAGCCGGCCCGTCGCCGCGACCGCCTGGTGATACGAGGTGTGCACGCGGCCGGTCCTCGCGTTGATCATTTCCGGCAGCTTGTCGGTATACGTCGACTTCAGCTTCGACATGCCGCGGTGCTCGATGATGAGCCGCGGCAGCGCGTAGTCATCCGCGAGTTCCGTGAGCACGTCTTCCGCGGTCGACGGCTGGCCCGTCGGCGTCTTGCGGATCACGGGAATCTTCAGTTCCTCGAACAGGATCTGCTGCAGCTGTTTCGGCGAGCCGAGGTTGAACTCGCGGCCCGCGGCCTCGTATGACTGGCGCACGAGATCCGCCATCTTCATCTCGAGCTCGTGGCTCTGGTCCGCAAGCTGCTGGCGGTCGATGAGCACGCCGTCGTGCTCCATCTGCATCAGCACTGGCGCGAGCGGAATTTCCATGTCTGCATAGAGCGTGCGAAGTGCGGGTTCCTTCGCAAGACGCGGATACAGCGTCTCGTGCAGGCGAAGCGTGATGTCCGCGTCTTCCGCGGCGTACGGCCCCGCGTCCTCGATGCGGATTTCATTGAAGGTGAGCTGCTTCTTTCCCTTGCCCGCGATTTCCTCGAACGTGACCGTCTGCACGCCGAGATGCGCGAGCGCGAGCGTGTCCATGTCGTGGCGGCTCGCGGTGGAATTGAGCACGTAGGATTCGAGCATGGTGTCGTGCGCGAAACCGGCGAGGCGCACACCGTGGTTGAGCAGCACGTGCATGTCGTACTTGAGGTGCTGGCCGAGCTTTCGCCTGCGCGGATCTTCAAGCACCGGTTTCAGTGCGCCGAGAATCTCCGCGCGGTCAAGCTGCGCGGGTGCATCCATGTAGTCGTGCGCGAGCGGAACGTACGCGGCCTTGCCGGCTTCGATGGCGAACGACACGCCGACGATCTCGGCGTCCATGTAATTGAGCGACGTGGTTTCGGTGTCGAACGCGATGAGATCCGCGGCTTCGAGTTTCTTCAGCCACGCATCGAATGCATCCCGCGTGAAGATGATCTCGTAATCGCCGCGCATGACGGTGGCGGATTCCGCTGCCGCGGTTCCGCCCGACGCTGCAACGACGGTTTCCGTCACCACGGTTGCTCTTGCATCGCCGGGCGTTTCATCAAGCTGGCGAAGCCAGGCCTTGAACTCGAAGCGCGTGAACAGCTCGCGCAGCCGTTCCGTTGCCTGCGGCTGCATCACGAGATCCGCGGGCGCGCGATCCAGCGCAACATCGCAGCGGATCGTTGCCAGCTCCTTCGACAGCGCAAGCTGCGCGAGGTTGTCGCGCAGGCTTTCGCCGACCTTGCCGGTGATGTTCGCGGCGTTGCGGATGATCTCTTCCAGCGTGCCGTGTTCGTTCAGCCATTTCGCCGCGGTCTTCGGCCCGACCTTCGGCACGCCGGGAATGTTGTCGGAGGTATCGCCGACCAGCGCGAGGTAATCGATGACCTGCTCGGGCCAGACATCGAACTTCTCCTTCACGCCGTCGCGATCCATGGTCCGGTTCGTCATGGTGTTGACGAGCGTGATGCCGGGCGCGACAAGCTGCGCCATGTCCTTGTCGCCGGTGGAGATCACGACGGGAATCGCCTGCTTCAGCGCCTGCATCGCGAGCGTGCCGATCACGTCGTCGGCCTCGACGCCGGGAATGCGCAGGATCGGAAAGCCGAGCGCTTCGACAAGCTCGTTCAGGGGTTCGATCTGCGCGCGCAGATCGTCGGGCATCGGCGGGCGGTGCGCCTTGTATTCCTTGAAGAGTTCATCGCGGAACGTCGGGCCTTTCGCATCGAACACCACGACGACATTGTCCGTGCCGTATTCCTGCGGCAGCCGGCGCAGCATGTTCGCCACGCCGTAAAGCGCGCCGGTGGGTTCGCCGCGCGAATTCGAAAGCGGCGGCAGTGCATGGAAGGCGCGATAGAGATAGGACGAACCATCCACCATCACGAACGGGCGGGTTGCATTGTCAGTCATGGATTTCTTCAATCGTCATGTCATCGGCCGGCATATCGCCGGGCACGGTCTGCGCCTCGATCGCGGGGTCGCCGGGCGGTGCGACGAGCGGGCCTTTCTGCCCGCAGGCGGACGCGAGGAGCGCCAGCACGGCGAACAGCAGCGTTCTCATATATAAGGTGTACTGCATCTTCGCGGCCCCGTGAAATTTGCGGCAGTATAAACCCTGCGGAGAATCCCCGCGGGAGGCGCCATGCACGACGTACTCGGACTTGGAATCTACTGGCTTGCCGTGATCGGCGTGCTGGCCGCTGTCGGACTGTGGCTGTTCTCAAGCGGCATCGTGCGTTTCCTGCGCGGCCATTTCCTGCGCGGCCCGGTACGCGGCGCATTCGGCGCCGCCATCGGCGCGATCGCGCTTGCGCTTGCCGCCATCGGCATGAACGTGCACACCTATCACCGCCTCAACTACGAGGAACCGGTTGCGATACTCGCGTTCCAGCAGATCGGTCCGCAGCATTACCAGGCATTGCTTCAGACCGCGGACGGCAACGAGCGCGCATTCGGCGTGCACGGCGATGAATGGCAGCTCGATGCGCGCGTGCTGAAATGGAAGGGCGCAGGCGCGATGCTCGGCCTCGACCCGCGCTATCGGCTTGAGCGTTTCAGCGGACGCTACACGAAAACGCGCGACGAGCAGCAGGCCGCACGCAGCATCTACGGGCTCAGCGAGCGCGAGAAAGGCATCGACGTCTGGCAGGTCTCGCAGGAATACGGAAATCTTCTGCCGTTTGTCGACACGATCTACGGCAGCGCGGCGTACATGCCGATGCGCGACGGTGCGAGATACGAGGTCGTGATGACGGAAGACGGACTGGTTGCGCGCGCGGCGCGCGATCAGACAAGAAGATCGCAGTAATGAAACCGTTCGAGGCGCGTGACGCGCGCGCCTCGCACCAATGCCAGCGGCGTGCGCAGGATGGGTCCCGCATAGACGCAGGAATGAAACTCGCCGTATTCCCCGCACGGATCGACGCCGGCCGGCAGGTCCTGCTGCAGGGCATGATCGAACTCGCGCCCGGCGAACTGCGGCCCGAGCTTCTCGCCATCCACGCATGAAAGAATCGCCTTGAAGCCGCGGTGCGTGAAGGTGCGCGCAAGCGCGCGCGTGTCTTCGCCCCACAGCGGATAGACGCCTCTCATGCCGAGGCGCGCGAGATTGGCGTCACGGAAGGCGCGCACGTCTTCAAGAAAGAGATCGCCGTGCGCGACGTGGCGAACGCCGCGATCATGGAACGCGCGCAGCGCCGCGCCCATCTTCGCTTCATATTCATCGTTGCCGGGCTTCGCGGACAACCAGATCTTCGCCAGCGGCAGGCCGATGGCTGCCGCCTGCGCGTCAAGCACGTTCTCACGTACGCCATGCATGACGATGCGCCGGTACGGTTCCGAGAGTGTCGTGAGCAGCGCGACGACGGTGTAACGCGGATCGTTGCGCAGGCGCCACAGTGCGAGCGCGGAATCCTTGCCACCGCTCCAGGCCATGACGACAGGCGTCTTCATGTCGCCCGCGACAGCTGGTTGATGCGCCGCTCGTTCAGCAGGCCGTAAAGCCATGCATCATGGAAGCGTCCGTCCTTGAACCAGCGTTTTGGCAGGAAGCCTTCGCGGCGAAAGCCGTTCTTCTCGAGCACGCGCGAGGATGCGAGGTTGCCGGGATCGACGTCGGCTTCCAGACGGCAGAGCGCGAGCCGGCCAAAGGCATGGCGAATCGCGGCGGGAATGGCTTCGCTCGCGTAACCGAGGCTCCACGCATCACGCATGAGCAGGTAGCCGATCTCGGCGCGATGATTGTCGTGATCGATGCCGAACAGCGATACCTGGCCGATGAAACGATCCGCATCGAACAACATCCAGCAGCATGACCTGCCTTCGCGACCTTCCGCGATCCAGCGCGCGAGCAGCGCGTCGGTCTCGGCGCGCGACTGCGGCGGCAGGCTGGAGTAACGCATCACCTCGGGATCGCGGGACAGCGCAAACAGCGCGTCGCCGTGCTGCGCATGCAGCGGCTGCATGCGCAGCCGCCGCGTATGAAGCTCGGGATGCATTCAGCGCGCGGGTTTCTTGTTCGGTTCCGCGGTGCGCACCGGCTGCTTGCGCAGCCGCATGTTGAGCATCTCGACGGCGAGCGAGAACGCCATCGCGAAGTAGATGTAACCCTTCGGAATGTGCATCTCCAGGCCTTCGCCGACGAGTGCAACGCCGATCAGTATCAGGAAGGACAGCGCGAGCATCTTGATGGTCGGGTGCCGGTGCACGAAATCGCTGATCACGCCCGCGAACATCAGCATCACGGCGACGGCGATGATGATCGCGGCAGCCATCACCCACAGCACGTCCGCCATGCCGATGGCGGTGATGACGGAATCGAGCGAGAACACGATGTCGAGAATCATGATCTGCACGATCACGGACCAGAACGAGATGTGCTTCGGCGTGTGCGGCGTCTCGCTGCCCTCGACCTCGAGGCTGCCGTGTATCTCGAACGTGCTCTTCGCGAGCAGGAAAAGTCCGCCGCCGATCAGCACGAGATCGCGCACGGAAATTTCATGACCGAACACGCTGAACAGCGGATTGGTGAGCTTCGCGAGCCAGAACACGGAGGCGAGCAGCGCGAGACGCGTGACGACCGCGCCCATCAGGCCGAGCTGGCGCGCACGCGCCTGCTGCTCCTGCGGCAGCTTGCCGCTGATGATGGAAATGAAAATGATGTTGTCGATGCCAAGCACGATCTCGAGCAGCGACAGTGTGACCAGCGCCACCCAGATCTCCGGATTCGCGAGCTGCTCGAGCATGGTTTTTTCTCCGATTAGAAAGGGCGTCAAGTTACCATACGGCTGTGGTGGCGGGCAGCGGCAATTCGCTGCCGGAACGCCGCAGGACGGAGGGCTTATGTCACGGGAACTGCAGACTGTCGAACACGGACCCGCAGCCGCGGAACACACCATCATCTGGCTGCACGGGCTCGGCGCGGACGGCCATGACTTCGAGCCCTTGATCCCCGAGCTTGCGCTGCCCGCGGAACTCGCGGTGCGTTTCATCTTCCCGCACGCCCCGGTGCGGCCCGTGACGCTGAATGGCGGCTACCGCATGCGCGCGTGGTTCGACATCACCAGCCTTGAACGCAAGGGACCGCTGGATCGCGAAGGGCTGTTCAAGGCGATGGCGGCGATCGATGCGCTGATCGCGCGCGAAGGCGAACGCGGCGTGCCCGCGGAGCGCATCGCGCTTGCGGGCTTCTCCCAGGGCGGTGCGCTCGCGCTTGCCGCCGCGCTTGCAGGCTCGCACCGGCTGGCCTGCGTGCTCGGGCTGTCCACGTTCCTGATGTCGCCCGAAGCGACCGGCATGCATTTCAATCCAGGAAACCGCGACATCCCGCTGTTTCTTGCGCACGGCCGACAGGATCCCGTCGTGCCGCTCGCACTTGGCATCGAGACGCGCGATTACCTGGAAGCGGAAGGCTATGCACCGCAGTGGCATGAATACGACATGCCGCATTCGGTGTGCGCGGAGGAGGTGGTGGCGGTGAGGAATTTCCTCGTGAAGGCGTTCAGTCCCTGACCGCGTCGCTATCTTTCTATGGTGTAGATGAAATCCGCGCTGCTCTTCAGTCCCGATGTCGCCTCCAGCGTCCACTTGCTTGAAATGCGGTAACGGATGCGCGCGGTGTTCACCGCATCAAAGAGGCCGATGCCGTAACTGACGTAAAGATCCGGCGAAAGGTATTTGCCGAGCACGAGCGCCGCGCGTTCGCGGTCGCTGACTTCCTCGACGCGGAACTCCTCGACGCCGAGCTTGCGTCCGACGTTGCCAAGCAGTTTCTGCCCGCCAAGACCGAGCGCGATCGCCGCTTCGCTGATCTGTCCTTCTTCCTCGCCCGTCGCCTGTTCTATCGAGCGGCCGAACAGCAGGTAGGCGAGTGCCTGCGTCTGCGGCATCGCGGGATCGGAGTAGACGCTTGTGGCGGGTTGCGACAGCGGCCCGCGCACGGCGACGCCGACCATGATGTCTGCTTGCGGTTTGCGTTCCGCGCGCACATCGAGGCCGGGATTCGACAGGGGCTGGCCGGTATAGATGAGTTCGCCTTTCGCAAGCGTGAGGTCCTGGCCGTACGCCTCGTACTGTCCCTCGGCGACGATGAGCCGTCCGTTGCCGGTGGCGGGATTCCCGGGAAGCTTTGCAACCGTCAGGCGTCCTTCGAGCCGCGCGGCGAGTCCGAACGCATCCACGCGCACATCGTCGCCGAGCTGTGTCGTCACCGCCGCGTGCACGCGCAGGTCGTCGTTCGCCGCATCCTCTGCGTTCACGATCACCTGGTCCGGGCTTGCCTGCGCGGCGGTGGAAAGGTCGCGCGGCGTGATGCGCGCATACGGCACGAACACGCTGCCGTCGATGAAAAGATCGTTGCCGTCCAGCGCGAGATTGAGATTCGGGGATATGTCGACATCCGCTTCCGGCGTGCTGATGGCCTTGAAGTTCTCGCCCGTCAGCGCGGCCTTGCCGGTGAGACGCGTGCCGGCATCGCGCGCCTCGAGGCGAACATCGATGTGGCCGTCGCCGGACGCGGCGTGTCCTTCCAGGGAAATTTCACGGCCTTCCGCGTGAAGCGTGAATTCCATCTCGCGCCATTCCGTACCGAGCGCGAGCACGCGCGCGCTGCCATCGCGCAGCGATGCCTCGCCGCGGATGCGCGGTTCGCGCAGCGGGCCGTCGACGCGAAGGCCGGCGTCCACGTGACCGCGCAGATCGCTCAGTTCCGGGACGAGTGCCGGAATGATGCCGAGGTTTCCGATCGATGCATCAAGGCGCGCATCGATTCGCGTGTCGCTGTCCTTGCCGTTCGTGATGCGCTCAAGCGTGCCGCTGCCGGTGATGCGATCGCCTTGCAGCAGCTCGATGGCGAGTTCGCCGCGCGCGAGCTTTCCGTCGAAGTTCACGCGCGCATGGCCGGATTCCCAGCCGAGCAGGGTTTCCGCGTCATCGCCCGCCTGGCGCACCGCGCCCGCACCGAGACGGAATTCGCCGCTGCCGTCGAAGCCCGCCGGCGTGGATGCGATGTGCATCTCGCCGCTCACCGCGCCGCCGTAATCGAGACCCGCCGGCAGCAGGCCTGCGACGATGCCGACCGGAAGCTGCTGCAGGTTCGCGTTCATGCGAAACGCATCGGGCGACCGGTGCACAGGACCGATGCACGCGCGCCCCGAGGGACCCTGCAGGCAATGCTCCGGCGCGCTCGCGATGTTCCCGCCGATGACGATCTCCTCGCGGGAAGGCGCATCGAGCTGCCACGCACCGGTTGCGGGATGCATGACGTGCAAGGCGTCGATGCGCCCGCGCCATTGCGAATCGCGCCACGCACCGTTCGCCGCGAACTCGAGCGCACCCGCGCCATCGTTTCCGCCGCCCTCGATGTTCAAGGCAACGCGATGCGCTGCGCGATCGCCGCGAAGTTCGAGTGCGAGCGCATTCGCCTTCACCCACGACGATTCGAGCGCACCGGCGTCGATGCGCAACGTCGATGCCGCGATGCCACCGTCATGGATGTCTGCATCGATGCGAAGCGCTGCGGCGCGCATGTCGCGCCATGCGAGATCGTGCGCGTCGAGCGAAAGCTGCACGGTCGGTGCATCGAGACTGCCTTCGAAATGTCCCTGCGCCGTCACGCGCCCGTCGAGTGCGGCGTGCACGTCCGAAAATGCGGGCACGTCGATGTGAAAGTCGAAACCCTTCGCGCTGTCTTCCAGCTCGAGCCGCGCATCGCCCGCGCTAATGTTCACGCCGCGTGTCGTCAGCCGTCCGCCTGCAAGGCGCAGCGCGCCGCTGCCCTGGAGCGCGGTGCCCGCGACCTCGCCCGACAGCGCCTGCAGGTCCACGCTGATATCCGGCTGATCGCCGGCGAGTGCCGCATGCATGCTGACACGTCCGCCGATGTGGCCATCGACGCGCGGATCGATGTGCGCCAGCGCGAACGCCTTGCCGTGCACATCGGCATCGATCTCGATGCCGTCGCGCCACGCGATCAGCACGCGCCCGTTCGCCGTGCCATCGAGCCATTCAAGTGCATCGATGGTTGTATCGATGCGCGCGCGGTTGCCGCGCGCGCGCAGTGTCAGGTCCGCGGCCGGGAGTTCGTTGACGCCAAGATGTGTTGCGAGCGTTGCGGTGTAATCGTCCGGTGTGCCGGAGACGGTCGCAGAGACCGTGGCGGCTTCCAGCGTCGTGCCGTCGAACGCGAAACGCAGGTCGCTTGCATTGATGTCCGCGTTCGCCCGCAGGTCCGCGAATGCAATCCCGCCGTCGAACGCGATGCGTCCCGCGGCGTTCGCGCCCGCACGGGCGGTGAGTGAAAGATCCAGCCGCGTCGCGTCACCGCGGCCATCGAAGCGCGCATCGCGAAGCGCGAACGGTTCAAGGCCAGGCCAGGTGAAGCGCGCGATCGTGCCCTCGGCACGGTAGGCGAGCGCATCGGCGTAGTCGATGTCGCCCTTTGCATCGAAGGTTGCATCGAACGCGGCAACGCGGCCGTGCAATGCATCGACGCGCACGCGCTTCTCGTTCACCACGGCGTCGATTGTCGCATCGATGCCGTTCGCCGGCGGCCAGTCGCCGCTGGCGCGCCCCTCGATGCGCGTATCGCTCCAGTCGCCCGCGAAACGGAATTCACCGCGCAGCGTCGTTGCGGGAAGCGTGGCGGCGAATGCCGCGGGTTCAAGCGCTGCGACGTGGAGCGTGCCTTGCCATGACGGCGCATCGAGCAGGTCGTGCAGCCTTGCGTCGAGCGATGCGCGCGCCGGTTCCTCGAGTTCGACGGCAAGCGCCATGTCGTTCGCGTCGCCGTCGCCGCGCATGGTTGCGCGCAGCGGAAACGACGCGCCTTTCCAGTGTCCGCGCAATGAAAGCCGCGTGGCGTTCGGCGCCTGCAGGGCAAGCACGAGATCGCCTTTCACGTCGAACTGCGGGCCCGATGCATCCAGCGCGGTGAGCGCGGCGCGCTGATCGTTCCAGTCGAGCGCGGCCCGGAGATGATCGAGTTCCACGATCGTCCTGCCGTCGGCGCCGAGCACGCGCGCATCGGTTGCGTTGATGTCGTGCGCCTGGATGTGCACGGGAAGCGCGAGCGCGGAAAGAATGTCGCGCGGGCGCGCGGGTGCATCGTCGGTGCGCGCATCGCCATCCGCGAGCGTGACGGTCAATCCCTCCGCATCGAGGCGGTCGATGCGGATGCGCGCGCGAAACAGCGACCACGGCGAGAGATCGAACGCGAGCATGCGCGCTTCGATGTGCGTGCCCGCCACGCGGTAATCGAGACCGTCGACATGCACGGGCCCGGCCAGCGTGCCGCGCACGCCGGCATACCCGATCTCGCCGGGAATGAAGGGACGTGCGCTGTCCAGCGCGAAACGAAACGCCGTTTCGCTGTGGAACGCCGCGACGAGAATCGCCGCGACGAGCAGCACGAGCGCGAGCAGCGCGGCGAGCGATCGCCTTGCCCAGCGTGGAAGCCGCATGCGCACGTTCACAGGTCCGGCCCCACGCTGATGTGAATCTCGATATCGTTTGCGGGCAGCGTGTCGGTGGTGACCGGCCGCGCCAGGTCGAGACGCACGACGCCGACCGGCGACAGCCAGCGAAGCCCGACGCCGTAGGCGCGTTCGAGCTTCTCGTCGAGGTCGTCCATGGCGTTGCCCGTGTCGACAAAGGCTGCAACCGCCCAGCTTTCCGCGAAGCGGTATTCGATCTCCGCGCTGCCGGTTGCAAGGTACTGGCCGCCGACGATGTTGCCATCGGCATCGGCGGGCGCGAGGCTGTTGTAATCGAAGCCGCGTACCGATTGATCGCCGCCGGCGAAGAAGCGCTGCGATACCGGCAGGCGGCTGGTGTCGCCGAGCACGGTCGTTGCGGCTTCGGCGCGCAGCAGCAGCCGCCAGCGCTCGCCGAACGGAAAGATGCGTTTTGCGAGCAGGTGCAGCTGCGCGTACTCGGTGCGCGAGCCGAGCGCGGGCGCGGAGCCGTGCAGGTCCGCATACAGCTTGTAGCCGTCGCGCGTGTAGAAGTGATCGTCCGCGGAAATCTTCATCCACGTCGCACCGGGTATCACGCTTTCAGTGCGGAACGTCTCGTCGGGGAGAATGCTGTCCTCGCGTTCGGCGCGCAGGTAAAGCGTCTGTTCCCAGTCGCCGAGCGTGCGCACGCGGCTCGCGCCGAACACGATACGGTCGGATTCCGTGTCCGCGCGCTCGCGCCGCGTCGTGCCGGTGAAAAACTGGAAGGATTCGGTCGCCGGTTCCGCGAGCGGAATCGTGTAACGCGCGAAGAAGGTGTTCTCCACTTCCGAGAACTGCGTCTGAATCCCGAAGCGATGCCCGCGCGTGTTCACGTAACGGCGCTGGAAGCCGAGACTGATGCGCGGCCCGGTATCCGTGCCGTAGCCGAGACCGAACGTGTAGCGGCTGCGCTCGTTTGCTTCTGCGCGCACGGCGACGGGAACGCGGCGGCGTTCGTCGGCTTCCGCGCGCAGCGCTTCCACGTGAACGACGGCGAAGTATTCGCTGTCGGTGAGCGCGTACTGGAGATCCAGCAGCTTCTCGAAATCCAGCGGATCGCCGGGCGAGAAGCTCGCATAACGGCGCACGAGATCGTCATCGAGTATGTCCTGCTCGATGTGCAGCTCGCCGAAGTAATAGCGCGGGCCGGGCACAAGTTCGAGTTCTATCGCGGCGCTCAGCGTGTCGGTGTTCACCGCGAGCTGCTGCACGCTGAAGGCCGCATCGAGATAGCCGCGCTGGGTTGCGCGGTTGAGCAGCGTGGCCTTGAGGTTCTCGTAGTCCGCATGCAGCAGCACGTCGCCTTCTGCAAGCGGCGGGTCCGCGATGATGTCGCGGAACGTGCGGCGCGCTTCCTCGTCGCCGCTGACATGCACGTCGATGGTGCGGATGCGCACCGGTGCGCCGCGGTCGATGACGTAGCTTGCGCGCCACGTATCGCCGCGGTACTCGAGGTTCGCGTCGACCTTCGCATGGTAGTAGCCGTAGGGAACGAGCGCGCGCTGGATTTCCGAAGGCGCGCGGCTGTGCAGGCGGCGGATCATCGCTTCGCCGAGATCGTCCCGGTCGCGGTATTGCTGGATGCCGAGAAACGCGAGCACGTTGTCGCGCTGCGCACCGCCGACACCTTCGACGTCGACGACGACGGCCGCATGCGTCATGCCGGCACTCAACAGCAACAGCATGGCGAGTGCGCAGCGCATGTCAGCGCGTGTCGACTTCTGCAGGCGCCGGGGAAAGGCCGAGCACGCCGCGGTAGAACGCGTACTCGGCGTCAAGCGCCGCTTCGATGGTCTGCGCCTGGCGAAAGCCGTGGCCTTCGCCGGGAAACGGCAGGTACGCAGTGACCGCGCCGTTTGCGCGCGCGGCTTCGAACATGCGTTCCGACTGGTCGGGCGGCACGACGCGATCATCCAGCCCCTGGAAGAAGATCACCGGCCGCGTGAGCCGTTCGGCGTGAAGGAGCGGCGAACGCGCGCGCCATGTGGCTTCCGCTTCCGGCAGCGGGCCGATCAGGCGGTCGCCGTAACGGGATTCGAATTTCTCCGTGTCGCGCATCGCGCTCGCGAGATCGCCGATGCCGTAATAGCTTGCGCCGGCGGCGAACACATCATGAAAGGTCAGCGCGGCGAGCACGGTGTAGCCGCCCGCGCTCGAACCGCTGATGAGCAGGCGGTCAGGATCGGCGAGTCCGCGCGCGGCGAGCGCGCGTGCGCCGTTGATGCAGTCCGCGACGTCCGCAACGCCCCACTCGCCGTGGAGTTTTTCGCGGTAGCGGCGCCCGTAGCCCGTGCTGCCCCGATAGTTCACATCGAGTACCGCAAAGCCGCGCGATGTCCAGTAGCGGATCTTGAGATCGAGCGCGGAAGACGTTGCGGATGTCGGTCCGCCGTGCACCTTCACGAGCAGGGGCGGCGCATCGCCGTCCGTGCCGCGAACGTGTGGATGCGCGGGCGCGTAGTAAAGGCCGTGCGCGATGTCGTCATCGCCGGTTGCGAAACTCACCGCTTCGGGCGCTGCGAGAAACCCGGCGTCGAACGTGACGTCCGCGGCCCGGCGCAACTCGCGCACGCCGTCGCCATCAAGCAATGCAATGCAGGCTGGACGTTCCGCGGACGCGGCATGCAGCACGACGCTGCCGTCCGCGGCATGCAGGTGTTCGACCTGCGTGTAAGGCAGGTCGAGTTCGCGGACATCGCCGCTGTCGATGTCGAGCTCCGCAACATGCCACGTGCCGTTTCGCGTGCATGCGCACACGATGGTGTCCTGGTTGCGCAGGCCGTAGCTGCGCATGCCGAACACCCAGTGCGGCAACGCGAACTCCGCGTCCGCTGCATGCAGCGCGCGCGCGGTGCCGTTGCGCCATGCGTAAAGGTTCCACCAGTCGCTGCGATCCGATGCAAACAGGATTTCCTCGTCGTTGCGCCACAACGGCTGCACGACGGATTCGCCGGCGCCGCCGGCGATGCAGCGTGCGTTCACCGGTGCGCCGTCGTCATCGAGGTTCGCAATCAGAAGCCGCGTTGCATCCCAGGGCATGTCGGGATGGTTCCATTCCAGCCACGCAAGCTTTCCACCGCCGGGCGACAGCCGCGGCGAACTGTAGAAATCGCAACCTTCGCGCAGCGTCGTGACGGCGCCGTCCGTGCACGAGATTGCAACCAGCGTGGTGCGCGCTTCCGGCAGCGCGGCGTCATGGTCCTCGCAGACTGCGAGCAAGCGGTGACGGTGTGCGTCGTACTGGAGATCCGCGAAGCAGCGCGTGGAGGATTCAGTGAGGCGGCATGCAACGCCATCGTGGATCACGTGAATGCATTGATCCTGCCGGTTCACGAACCAGGTGAAATCGTCATGCACCGCGAACGCGCCGCCGCCGTATTCATGCACGCGGCTCTGCACGCTGAAGGGCGCGGGCACGATGTCCGTGCATTCGCTGTCCGGCGTGAAGCGCACGAGAACGGTGCGGCCTTTTTCATCGGGCCGCGTTTCCGTCCAGTACACGGCGCCGCGATGAAGTTGCGGCTGGCCAAGGCGTAGGGATTTGCCGGCAACGAGTGCGGCGGTGATGGGCGAAGGCCAGCTGCCGAAAGGCAGCGGCGTGCGGATGTCTGCGGGCATGCCCGCATGTTACCGGAACGTCAGGCCGGTCCGAAATTCACATGCGCATCGCCGCCGTTTTCGCCGCTTACGTCAAAACGGCGCTCGTGGAAGACGCATTCGCCGTTCCGGTCTACAAGAATCACCGTACTTGAACGCGTGCCGTACTCGGCGCCGGTCACCTTCGCCGCGGACAGCCGGCGTTCCCAGTCGCGCGCAAGCCCGGTGGACGGCAGGTCATCGTCGTCCGCCGGTTCGCGGTCGTCGAGAAAATCCAGCAGCGCATCCACGCGCGGTTCGTCGCGCGCGGCTTCCTTCTCGAAGCGTTCCTCAAGCTTGCGCACTTTCGGCCACGGCGTGTTCAGCAGGTGGTTGGAAAGCGCGTGCACGCCGCCCGGCAGCGGCAGGGCATCGTCGGCGCGATTGGAAAAATAGTAGAGCTGGTCGTTGATGTCGCCGAAGACGAGATTGAAACCCGCGTAGTCGTCCGCGTGCGCGTGCAATCGTTCAAGGTATTCGAGGGATGTCATCGTGCCGGCGAGGAAGCGTGTTGCCAGTTCGCCGCGCGTGCGCTTGCCTGCAGGACGGCGATCCGGTTCGCGGAAATTCGTCACCACCGCGAAGCGCGCATCGCGGCGCAGTCCGAGCCACGTGCCGCCGGCTTCGAGATCGCGGCCGCCGAAGACGTTCGGCGAATCCGGCCACCAGCCGGCCGCCGCGGTCGGACGCGCATGGAACTCATCGCGGTTGCCCGCGAAGATCAGCGCGTAGCGGGGATGGTCGTTCCAGGAGAAGGCAAGCAGGCACATGGGAACTCCTGTTGAAAGTTACGCGTCACCGTTGCCGATCCAGCGCACGAGGCCCGGCCAGAACGCCGGCCCGATGGTGTCGCGGAACAGGCGGAAATGCCCGATGCGATCCACGCCGAGATCTTCCGGGCGAAGGTTCCAGTTTGTCACCTGCGCGCGCGGATACCAGGTGAGCAGCGTGCGGTTGGCGGCGTACGAGGCGATGTCGTCATCGCTGATCCACACGTTGAGCAGCGGCCGGTCGATGTCCGCGTAATGGATCGCGGACGCACGGCGATGCTTTCCCATCAGGTAATCCGGATCGCGTCCCCAGCGCGCCCATTCGCGCGCGACTTCCACCGGCAGGTCGACGGAAAGCCCGAACCAGCGCGCGGGGAAATGTCCGCCAGCATATGCAACGAGCGGAATCACGACATGCCAGATGAAACCGATGCGAAGCTGCTGCCAGCCGGACCACAGCCGCCAGTAACCGCTCTGCGAGCCGATCATCACGAGCCGGTCGGCGAGATTCGTCTTCGGCGTCATGCCGAGTATCTGTCCGCCGACGCTGTGCGCGACGATGACGAGCCGGCGCTTTGGGTAACGCGCGCGCAGCCAGTCGATCATTGCGGGGAGGTCCTGCTCGCCCCAGTCGTGGATCGAGGAAGGCGTGTTCTTGACCGACCCTTTCACCGAATCGCCGATGCCACGGTAATCCCATGTCAGCGTGTCGATGCCCTCGCCCGCGAGAAAGTTCGCGAGCGGCGTGTAGAAACCGCGCGGCATGCCCATGGCGCTGTTGATCAGCACGACGGTGCCGGCGGCCGCAACGTTCCCGTCGCGGTGCAGGCTCCCCGCGAGCGTGATGCCCGGAGCGGGAACGTTCACCGTTTCGATCATGGCGGCGTTTGCGACAGCGGGATGGAGAGGATCACCGGCGAAACGAGACCGTCGGCCGGCAGGTCGCCGTCGCGGGTGACATGGTTCCAGTGGCTGTTTGCGACAACGTGGAAGCGGTCATCGCGCACCATGCCGAGCGTTGGCTCCTCGAAGTCGGCATGATTCGCGAGCAGCGTTTCGCGCGCGACAATGCGCATGCCATCCTCTGAAAGCGTGAAGCGCGCCACCTGTTGTGGCGCCACGCCGTTCTGCACGGCGATCAAGGCACCATCGTGGGCATACAGGCCGTCGATGCCGTAGGGCGCCGCGACGCCGTCGGCCACCCGCGACAATTCACCTGTCGCGAGGTCAAGCCGGTAAAGCCCGAGACTGTAGTCGGCGATGTATACGGCATCACCGATGCGCGCAAGGCCCTGCGGTGAGCGCAGCACGCCGGGTGCGATGCGCGTCATGTATCTGCCGCTGCGCACATCGAGCGCATGCACGCCGCCACCGAAGCTGTCCGTTGCCAGCAGTGTGTCGTCGCCAATGAAAATGAAATCGCCGAGTACGTGTTCGCCGTCGGCAGGGAACGGATGGTGTGCGCGCAGTTCGCCCGTCGCGATGTCCAGTGCAACCAGTGCGCTGCGTCCATGTTCCGCAGCGCTGATGCCGCCGGTGACATTCATCGCGGATGTTGCCGCCCACAACAGTTGCCCACCGGGCGACAGGTGCAGCCCCAGCACGCTCCACAGCGCGGGGTGACGCCAGTGATCAAGTGTGCCATCGGCATTGCGCACGATGATCTCCCGCTTGCGCACGCTGCCGATGAATACGCGTCCCCGCTCGTCCACTGCAACAGCTTCCGGCAGCGTGTCGGGTGCGCCGAACTGCCAGGCGCGTTCGGCATTGCCGATCGGTGAGCGCAACGCATCCGCCTGTCGAACGAGATCGGTGTAACCGTCCAGCGCGCGCATGGCGTCGAACGCCGGATCGTCAACCACATGACGCACCATGTCCACGCCGCGCGCGGTGAGTTCCATGAGAGCCTGCAATGCCTCGCCGGGCCTGCTGCCGAGCGCTTCACCGCGCGCCAGCAGGTAGCTGTAGGTGGGATGGCCGGGATGCGCAAGACGCAGGTGTCGCGCCGTGCGGGCCAGCACCTCGCCGTCATCGGCGGAATTCGCCTCGCGCAATGTCGCGCGGAGTGCGTCGATGTCGCCGGCTTCGCCGCAGGGAGCGTTGAATGCCACGAGCAGGCCGAGCAGCAGGATGATTGTTCGCACAGTTGGTCCTCTCCGGGTCACGGTGTCAGGCGTTGCCGGCGCGTCTTGCGAGTGCGCGCAGCGTCAGCACGGTGAGCGCGGCGAAGATCAGCAGCATGCCGAGCGCATCCGGCAGCGTCGGCGTCTCGTGCAGCTGTATCCATGCCGCCAGCACGCTCACCGCGGGCGCGCCGAGCGATGCAAGACCGGCAACGCCCGCGGGCAGGATGCGCAGCGCATACAGCCACAGCAGCCACGCGAGCGCGCTGCCGAGCACGGCGTTGTACGCAAGCGCGATGATGAAACCCGCGGTCCAGTCGATGTCCTGCTCGGGCACGTACCACGCAAGCAATGCAAGCGGCACGCTGCCGATGAGCATCTGCCATGCCGTGATGGAGAGCAGCGCGCCGGGTTTCGATTGCGGGATGCGCTTCGCGATGATGATGCTCGCGCCCCACACAAGGCCGGCGAGCAGCGACGTGAGACTGCTCACGTTCGCGTAACCCGACTGCCACGGCGCGATGAGAAACACGACGCCGATCGCTGCGAGCAAGACGGCGAGCCATTGCAGGCCGCGCACCTTTTCGCCGAGAAACCACGCACCGAACAGCAATGCCCAGAACGGCATGGTGTAGGCGAGCACCGCGCTCTTGCCCGCGCCGCCGTCCGTCAGCGCGATGGCGATCAGGCCGACGAAACCGGTCGTCTGCAGCAGGCCGAGCAGCAGCACCTTGCCCGGTGCATCGGGAAGCGTGAGCGGCTCGCGGCGCAACGCGAGAACGACGAACAGCGTCAGCGCGCCGAAGAAATTGCGCAGCAGGGAAAAATCCATCGGCCCGCTGTGATCGAGCGCGATCTTCATCACCACCCAGTTGTAGCCCCACACGAGCGCGACAAGACCAAGCGCGAGAAATGCATTCCGGACCTGGCGGTTGCGGTTCAGCATGCAAGGTCCGCCGGATCCGCGGCCTCGGCATACCAGTCGTGCAGCAGCCGGTACGCGATCGACAGTTTCGCCGAAACCTTCAGCGTGCCGTCGGCGATGCCGCTGCGGATTTCCGCGCGCGTGAACCAGCGCGCGTGCTCGAGTTCGTCATCGTGCAGCGTGATGTCGGGCGATTGCGCGCGCGCCTCGAAGCCGATCATCAGCGACTGCGGGAACGGCCAGGGCTGCGAGGAGTGATAGACGACATCGCCGATGCGCACGCCCGATTCCTCGAACACTTCGCGGCGCACGGTTTCCTCCAGCGTCTCGCCCGCTTCCGCGAAGCCGGCAAGGCAGGAATAGCGGCCCGCCGGCCAGCTGTGCTGCCGGCCGAGCAGGCAGCGGTCTTCGTGCGTCACGAGCACGATGACGGCGGGATCGATGCGCGGAAAGATCTCGGTCATCGCACAGGCATCGTTCATGCAGCGCCGTGCATGACCGCCGCGTGCACCGTCGAGCTCATGTCCGCAGCCGCCGCAGTAACGGTGCGTGGCATGCCAGTGCATGACGCCGCGCGCGTGCGCGACGAGTGCGGCATCGGTTCCGGACAGCAACGTTGCGACGGGACGCAGTTCCTCGAAGCGGCCGTGGCGCTCGAGATGCGCAATGTGTTCCGCGGGCGGCGAGAGCGCAAACAGCGGCGCATCGTCCACGTGACCGAGAAACACGGACTGCCACGCAGGCCAGCCGGGCGGCAGCGCTTCGTGCGGCAGCCGCACGAGCGCGGGCGTTTCATCGACGAGATTTCGCTGCGCATCGACGATGACGAAGCGCGCATCCAGCGATTCGCGCTGCGCATCGATCCACGTGTCATCGGCGCGTTCGATGGTGCGCCGGTCGGCGCCCGGTTGCCCGAAGGTGTTGAGGTGAGAGCGCATGTTCAGTCCGTTTGCCAGTGCAGGTTGACGGGAATGGCGAGCGCACGCAGCACCGGGCAGTGGCGCGCTGCGCGTTCGCAGCGTGTACGCACCGCCGTTTCGCACGCGGGCAGCGTGATCGTCACGTCAACGCCCGAGGAAAGCGCTGCATCGCGCACGGCAAGGGCGATGTGCAGTGTTGTCATGTCCGCACCGTGGCGCGCAAGCAGCGGCGCCATGCTCGCCGCGAGGCAACCGCCGAGTGCTGCGAGCAGCGTACGTGCGGCGGTGAAATCGCCGGCATCCGCGCACGCGATGCGCAGTTGCTGCCTGCCGGCCATCGCGACGGCGTTGCCCGCGGCATCGACGCGGATGGCGAGCGACGGTTCATTCAGCAAGACGCTTCACCAGCAGCACGCGGTGTTCGCCAGGCGCTGCGTGATCGCGCGTTGCAGGCACACCGTCGATGACGATATCGCCAGGCTCCACGTCGAAGCCGAGCGCGCGATGGAAAGCGATCGACGCACGGTTTCCTGGTGACGTGATGGCGCGCACGACATCGCAGCCGTGCGTTCGTGCGGCATCGAAGAACCGTTCATAAAGCTTTCGGCCCGCACCGCGACCGCGCACCGATGGCGCGAGCGCGATGACGCGCACGTACGCTTCGCCGGCCACGGACTGCGAGATGAACCCGCTGATCACGCCGCAGGGATTTCCGTCTTCGAGCGCGATGAACTGCGTACCGGAGAAATGCCGCAAGACATGGCGCGGGAACAGCGGCAGCACGTTCACGCCATCGGTCCATGCATTCACCGCCGCGCGCAGCGCGGTGTAATCGGTTTCATCAAGTGCACGCACGTCGAACATTTCAGATGAGCCCCGTTGCAAGTCCCGCGCCTGTGACGAGCAGCAGCGCGCCGGTGATGCGGCGGACGATCGTGATCGTCATCTTCGGCAGCAGCCGGCGGCCGAGCAGCGCGCCGGCGATCGCGCCCGCGATTCCCGCGCCGATGAGTGGCGCGGTGGCGGCGTTCAGCCCGCCGATGTCCGCCGTGCCATATACAAGGAGTCGAACCGCATCCACGCCGATCGCGATCAGCGCCTGGGTGGCCGCGAACGCCGCGGCCGTGAGCCCGAGCGGTGCGAGGAATACCGCACGCAGCGCGCCCTGGTGACCGGAAAGCCCGCCGAAGAATCCGGACAGGACGCCGCCGAGCGGCAGAAATTCCTTCGGCAGGCGCAGCCAGCGATCAAGGTCTGCAAGTTCGATGACCGAAAACAGCAGGATCATTCCGCCAAGACACACTGAGAGCGGCGTCACCATGACGTTCTCGCCGCGAAATGTCCACGTGTGGACGGGCGCCATGCCGGACAGTGCATCCAGCAGCAGCGCGCCGGGCAGCGCCGCGATGATTGCAGGCACGCCGAAGCGCGCGACCAGCGGCCAGTCGACAGTGCGGTGAAGCAGCGAACCCTTGAAGAGATTGCTCGCGAGATGCACGACGGCGGTCGCGGCAACGGCGGCGGCGCCGGGCAGGAAGAGTGCGAAGGCCGGCAAGAGCAGCGTGCCGAGCCCGAACCCGGAGAACAGCGTGAGCGTTGAAACGAAGGCCGCGAAGACCGCAAGCAGGAACATTTCAGTGAACATGCAGGTGCCGTGCAGGAAACATCGGTGCGGTGAAAAGGAACGGCGCCATCGAAGGCGCCGTCCGGGTACAGCGGATCCGGCTTGCGCGGATCAGGCGTTGCGGAAGCGCGGACGCGGCGAATTCTCGCGCGGCTGCGCTTCATTCACGCGCAGCGGGCGTCCGCCGATGTCCTTGCCATTCACTTCGCGGATCGCCTTCTCGGCGGCCGCCTTGTCGGACATTTCCACGAAGCCGAAGCCCTTGGAGCGGTCCGTCATCTTGTCCATGATGATCTTGGCGGAGGTCACTTCGCCGAACGGCGCGAACAGGTCGCGAAGTTCATCATCGGTCATGCGGTACGGCAGATTGCCCACATAGATATTCATGTTCAAACCATCCAATCGAGACACGTGCCATTACGCATCAGGTCGGCAATCTCAACTCAATGGCACGGAACATCAAGATCGTCGGCGTCGCTTGTCGGCGCCCCGAAAGCATAGCAGTTTTGCCCCGAATGCAAGTGAAATTTGGATGAAAGGCAGGAAGTTAGCGTGATTTCTCCGCAAGCGCGGCGAGCTGGCGGTCGTGGACGCCGGCAAGCAGACAGAGCGCGAGCAGTGCGCCCGCGAGCGCCCAGGCCATGTCCGATTGCGTGTCCCATACATAACCTTGCGTGCCGAGGAAGGCATCGGCGGCCTGCGCGGACAGGAGCGCCACCCACCATTCGACGAGTTCATAGAACGCGCTGATCGCAAGGCAGACCGAGATCACGATGAAGGCCAGCCAGCGCCGCCGCGCAATGACGTGAAGACGAAGCAGGAGTTCGCGCGCAATCAGCGCGGGAACGAAACCCTGCGCGAAATGCCCGAGCTTGTCGTAGTTGTTCCGCTCCCAGCCGAATGTGTCCGCCATCCAGAAGCCCGCGGGCACATCCGCGTAGGTGTAATGACCGCCGACGATGAGGATCAAGGCGTGCGCGAGGATCAGCCAGGCGACGAGCGGCGTGAAGCGAAAGCGCGGGTACACGGCGGCGAGCAGCGCAAATCCGGCAAGCGCGGGCACGACCTCAAGCCACCATGTCGCGCGGTCGGCGGGCGCGATGGCAGACCATGCGAAAACCGCGACGAACACCGTCAGCCAGGCGAAAAGCGCGGTGCGCGTGTAGAGGGGATTCATGTCAGAAGATCGAGCGGCGCGGGCGCCACTTGCGACGCAGGACGAAAACCGCGCGGTGGCTTTCCTGCGCGTGGTCGTCCTCGAGCTGCCGCGCGAGCCATTCGAACCAGTCGAACACCGTCTCGCGCGCCTGCAGGCCGCGCTGCTCCAGCGTCCAGCGCTTGAGCTTGCGCCAGATCGCGACTACGGCATCGCCGATCAGGTCGCGCACGATCTCGAACTCGACGAGATCGCGGTAGACCATCAGGCCCACGGTCTCGAAGTTCGTCGCAAGAAAGATCGCTGCTTCCTCGAACTTCGTGTCGCGCTCGCGCAGCTCCGCGACGGAAATTTCATCCGGCAGCTGCAGCACGCGCAGGTAGGCGCGTGCAAACTCGCCGTCCTGCACCGAATCGATGAACGCGATCGCCGCGGCGTCGCGACGCTGCCGGCGCGCCTGCTGCATCTGGAGGATGGCGAACACCGCACCGCCGACGATGGTCAGCGCGCCGAAGATTTCAGCGAGATTGGCAAGCGTGTTCAGATCCATCGGGTGCAAGGCTCCGGGTGAAGGATGTCGCAAAGTAACAGGAGTGCGCGCTTCGCGCGGAACATTCCCCGATGCCCGCAATGCTCGCGACGTCCGGCGCGGTGCTTCGGCATGATTTTCCGGCGATTTGTCCGCGTGCAGCATTCTAGCCGCGCAAGGGCCGCAACGGCACTCTGTTAAACTGCCGCGATGGAAGACGTCACTGCAATCCTCGAACCGCTCAACGACGCGCAGCGCGAAGCCGTTACCGCGAATTCACCCTCCGTGCTCGTGCTGGCGGGTGCGGGTTCCGGCAAGACGCGCGTACTGACACATCGCATCGCCTGGCTTGTGAACGTGGAGAACGTTTCGCCGTTCTCCATTCTCGCCGTCACCTTCACGAACAAGGCTGCCGCCGAGATGCGCCATCGCATCGAGCAGCTCATCGGCACGCCGGCCGGCGCGATGTGGATCGGCACGTTCCATTCCATCGCCCACCGGCTGCTCCGCATGCACTGGCGCGAGGCGGGCCTGCCGCAGGGTTTCAGCATTCTCGATTCGGAAGACCAGCTGCGGCAGGTAAGGCGCATCGTCAAGTCGCTGGACCTCGACGAATCGCGCTGGCCGCCGAAGCAGGTGCAGTGGTTCATCAACGCGAAGAAGGATGAAGGCCTGCGGCCGGGACACATCGCCGGCGGACACGATCCGGTGCACAACCAGATGGTGCAGCTTTATGCCGCATACCAGGAAGCGTGCGACCGCGCAGGCCTCGTGGATTTCGCGGAACTGCTGCTGCGCGCACTCGAACTGTGGCGCGACAACCCGGAGCTGCTCGCGCATTACCACGGCCGGTTCCGGCACGTGCTTGTCGACGAGTTCCAGGACACGAACACCATCCAGTACGCATGGGTGAAGCTGCTCGTCGGCGAGACAGGAAAACCCTTCGTCGTCGGCGATGACGATCAGTCCATCTACGGCTGGCGCGGCGCGCGCGTCGAGAACATCCATCGCTTCCAGCAGGATCATCCCGGCACGCAGGTCGTGCGTCTCGAGCAGAACTACCGCTCGACAGGAAACATTCTCAAGGCCGCGAACGCGGTGATCGCGAACAACCGCGACCGCATGGGCAAGAACCTGTGGACCAGCGACGAGGAAGGCGACCCGATCCGTCTTTACGCGGCGTACAACGAACAGGACGAAGCGCAGTTCGTCGTCGAGCGCATCCGCCAGTGGGTGCAGGAAGGACGGCCGCGCGCGGAGTGCGCGGTGCTGTATCGCTCGAACGCGCAGTCGCGCATCTTCGAAGAAGCATTGATCCATGCGGGCGTGCCGTACCGCGTCTACGGCGGCCTGCGGTTCTTCGAGCGCCAGGAAATCAAGGACGCGCTCGCGTATCTCAGGCTGCTTGAAAACCGCAACGACGACGCCTCGTTCGAGCGCGTCGTGAACCTGCCGACGCGCGGCGTTGGTGCGAAGACCATGGATCTCGTGCGCGCGATCGCGCGCGAGCGCGCGCTGTCGCTGTGGCCGGCGACGCAGGCGGTGATCGCGGAGAACCTGCTGCCCGCGCGCGCGGCGAATGCGCTCAGGTCGTTCCTCGATCTTGTCGATGAAATGGATGTCGCGGTGCGCGGCCTTGACCTGCACGAGCAGATCGATCATGTCGTGCAGGGTTCGGGGCTGATCGATCACTACAGCCGCGAGAAGGGCGAGCGTTCGGAATCGCGCATCGAGAACCTCGAGGAACTGGTGAGCGCGGGCCGCGGCTTCGATCCCGCGAACGTCGCCGAAGCCGATGAAGCGTTGCCGCCGCTCGCGGCGTTCCTGAGCCATGCCGCGCTCGAAGCCGGCGAAGGCCAGGCCGCGGAGTGGGAGGACTGCGTGCAGCTGATGACGCTGCACTCGGTGAAGGGGCTGGAGTTTCCGCTGGTGTTCATGTGCGGCATGGAAGACGGACTGTTTCCGCACCAGCGTTCGCTGGAAGACGGGCTCGGCATCGAGGAAGAACGCCGCCTGTGCTACGTCGGCATGACGCGCGCAATGAAGAACCTCTATCTCACGTACGCGGAGCAGCGCCGCCTGTGGGGCGTGGAGCAGATGGGCGTGCCGTCGCGTTTCCTGCGCGAGATACCGCAGGATCTTCTTTACGAGATACGCCCGCGGGTGAAGGTGAGCCGGCCTGCCTTTGCCGGCCGCACGGCAAGCCGCGCCGCAGCGCCGCTGGAGGCGCCGCCGAAGGGACTCAATCTCGGTTCGCGCGTGCGGCATCCGAAGTTCGGCGACGGGGTGGTGCTGAACTACGAAGGCGCGGGTTCGCAGGCGCGCGTGCAGGTGAATTTCGATGATGCGGGGACGAAGTGGCTGGTGCTTGGATTCGCCAACCTTGAAGTTGTCTGATGCTCGGCGTTCGGGAGCATCGCGCGCCGGCGACTCGTCCCGATGATCCGTGCCCGCGTCAAGCGGGCAAAACCGGGATGCACATATATAATGTGTCTGTCACCATGCGCCGTTCACGAACGGCCGGAAGCAGAAGGCGGACTGCGTGATTCGATGCTTGCAGGCAACGCGACATCACCGTAAGGTTCGCGCCCCATGAGAATCCTGATCCTGGGCGCCGGGCAGGTCGGCTCCACCGTCGCATACAGCCTCGCCCGCGAAGAAGCGAACGACATCACCGTCGTCGATCGCAACACCGAGCTCCTGCAGGACCTGCAGGAGAGACTCGACATCCGCACCGTCTGCGGACACGCCTCGCACCCCGATGTCCTGCGCGACGCCGGCGCGGACGAAGCCGACATGGTCGTCGCCGTCACGGACAGCGATGAAACCAACATGATCGCCTGCCAGGTCTGCTACACGCTCTACCGCACGCCGACGAAGATCGCGCGCGTGCGCGCCGCGGAATACCTCAACACCCCGCAGCTGTTCACGCAGGACGCACTG
The DNA here is from genome assembly GCA_964599565.1 of uncultured Gammaproteobacteria bacterium. Taxonomy (GTDB): domain Bacteria; phylum Pseudomonadota; class Gammaproteobacteria; order Natronospirales; family JAJUFS01; genus JAJUFS01. The sequence continues at coordinate 44,360 of CAZRFE010000002.1, read as the reverse complement.
CCGGTCGACATGCTGATCTCGCCCGAGCAGCTCGTCGTCGATTACATCCGCCGTCTCATCCAGTATCCCGGCGCGCTGCAGGTGCTCGACTTCGCGGGCGGCAAGGTGCGCCTTGTCGCCGTGCAGGCGTATTACGGCGGCGCGCTCGTGGGCCAGGAACTGCGCAACCTGAAGAACCACATTCCCGATGTCGATACGCGCGTCGCGGCCGTGTATCGCCGCGGCCAGGCGATACTGCCGAAGGGCGACACCGTCATCGAGGCCGACGACGAAGTGTTCTTCATCGCGCCGCGCGCCGACATCCGCTCCGTCATCAACGAACTGCGCAAGCTCGACAAGCCGATCCGGCGCATCATCATTGCCGGTGGCGGCAACATCGGCGTGCGGCTCGCGAACGCGCTGGAATCCACGCACCAGGTGAAGCTGATCGAACGCAGCCGCGAGCGCGCGCGCGACATCTCGGAAGATCTCGACAAGACGATCGTGCTCTCCGGCGATGCGGCCGACGAGGAACTGCTGGTCGAGGAGAACATCGAGGCGACGGATGTCTTCTGCGCGGTGACGAACGACGAGGAGGCGAACATTCTCTCCTCGATGCTCGCGAAGCGGCTCGGTGCGCGCAAGGTGCTGGCGCTGATCAACCGTCCGTCGTACGTCGACCTCGTGCAGAGCGGCGCCATTGACATCGCGATCTCGCCGCAGCAGGTCACCATCGGCGCGCTGCTGACGCACATCCGCCGCGGCGACGTGGTGATGGTGCATTCGCTGCGCCGCGGCGCGGCGGAGGCGATCGAGGCGATCGCGCACGGCACGCGCGAGACGTCGCGCGTCGTCGGACGGATGGTCGAGGAAATCCCGCTGCCGGAAGGCACCACGATCGGCGCAGTCGTGCGCGGGGACAACGTGCTGATGGCGCACCACGACACGCGCATCGAAGCCGACGATCACGTCATACTTTTCCTCGTCAACCGCGAGCGCATCCGCGACGTCGAGAAACTCTTCCAGGTGGAAGCGGCGCTGGACTGAAGGCGCGAGGTTTCGCATGAGGCTCGGCCTGATCCAGCGCATCGTCGGCATCTTTCTCATGGCGTTCAGCCCCACGATGCTGCCGCCGGCGGTGGTCGCGCTCATCTACGGCGACGGCGCGCTGGAACCTTTCCTCTGGACATTCGCAGGCACGCTTGCCGCCGGCATCCTGCTGTGGCTGCCGCGCCGCCGTGACCGGCGCGAGCTGCGCGTGCGCGAAGGCTTTCTTGTCGTCACGCTGTTCTGGGTCGTGCTCGGCGCCGTCTCGTCGCTGCCGCTGCATTTCGCCGCCGCGCCGAACCTGCCGTTCACGGATGCGGTGTTCGAGGCGGTGTCGGGGCTGACGACCACCGGCGCGACCGTCATCACCGGCATCGACGCACTGCCGCACGCGATCCTCTGGTACCGGCAGCAGCTGCACTGGATCGGCGGTCTCGGCGTCGCTGTCATCGCGCTCGCCGTACTTCCCGTGCTTGGCGTCGGCGGCATGCAGCTTTATCGCGCCGAAACGTCCGGTCCGTCGAGGCAGGACAAGCTCACGCCGCGTCTTGCCGAAACGGTGCGCGCGTTCCTGCGCGTCTACCTGCTGCTCACGTTCCTGTGCGCGTTCGGCTACTGGATCGCGGGGATGTCGCTGTTCGATGCGATCGGCCATGCATTCGCCACCGTATCGACCGGCGGCTTCTCCACGCACGATGCGAGCATTGCGTATTTCCAGAGCGATGCGATCGAAATCATCTGCATGGTGTTCATGATCGCCGGCGGCATCAGCTTTGCGCTGCATTTCCTCGTGCTGCAGTCGCTGGATGTGCGTGCGTATTTCCGGCACGCGGAGACGCGCACGTTCCTTCTCATCCTGCTTGCCGTTTCGCTGATCGCGGCCGCCTACCTGCTGCTGCACAACCCGCAGGCGTCCGTCGTCGACCGCCTGATGAACGCGGCGTTCCAGACGGTCTCGGTGATGACATCGACAGGGTTCGCGACGGAAAGCTTCGCGGACTGGCCGGGGTTCCTGCCGGTGCTGCTGATGTTCGTCAGCATCATGGGCGCGTGTGCGGGCTCGACGTCGGGCGGCATGAAGACGGTGCGTTTCATGATGGTCTACAAGCAGGGCGTGCGCGAGATCCTGCGCATCGTGCATCCGGCCGCCGTCGCGCCGGTGAAGCTCGGCGGACGTGTGGTTTCCGATCGTGTCATGGAAGCCATCTGGGGATTCTTCGCCGCGTACACCATCATCTACGTGCTGCTGATGCTGCTGTTCATGGCGGCTGGGCTCGGCCAGGTGGCGGCGTTCTCCGCGGTCGCGGCAACGCTGAACAATCTCGGCCCGGGACTCGGCGAACTGTATGCAACCTTCACCTCGGTATCCGGCTTCGGCAAATGGATCGGCATCGTCGCGATGCTTGTCGGCCGCCTGGAAGTGCTGACGGTGCTCGTGCTGTTCATTCCGGAATTCTGGAGGCAATGAACGGATGAACGTCGCCGCCGTGCAACGCGTGCTGGGCATGCTGCTGATGATCTTCAGCATCGCGATGCTGCCGCCCGCCGGCGTTGCGATGCTGTACGGCGACGGCGAATACGACACGTTCCTGAAAGGCTTTCTCGTCGTGTTCATCATCGGTGCGCTGGTGTGGCTGCCCGTGCGCGGCGTGCACCGCGACCTGCGCCGCCGCGATGGCGCGCTGATCGTCGCGCTGTTCTGGTCGGTGCTGGGCACCGCGGGCGCGGTGCCGCTGCTGTTCAGCGGCAGTCTCGCGCTCTCGGTGACGGATGCCGTCTTCGTGTCCATCGCCGCGTTGACGACGACAGGGTCGGAACTCATCGTCGGTCTCGACGTGCTGCCGGAATCGATCCTGTTCTATCGCCAGTGGCTGCAGTGGCTGGGAGGAATGGGCATCATCGTGCTTGCCGTCGCCATCCTGCCGCTGCTCGGTGTGGGCGGCATGCAGCTGTATCGCGCGGAAACGCCGGGTCCGACCAAGGACACCAAGCTCACGCCGCGCATCACCGAGACGGCCAAGACGCTGTGGTTCATCTATGTGCTGTTCACCGTCGTGTGCGCGATCGCGTACCGCATCGCCGGCATGAACGGGTTCGACGCGGTGAGCCATGCGTTCTCCACGGTTTCCCTCGGCGGGCTGTCCACGCACGATCTCAACATCGGGTACTTCGCAAACACCGCCGTCGAATACGTGGCGATGGTCTTCATGGTTCTCGGCGGCGTGAACTTCGCACTGCATTTCCAGGCATTCCAGCGCGGCAGCCTGAAGCATTACTGGCGTGACCCGGAATTCAGGGCGTACATCCTGCTTCTGTTCTGGCTGATGGTGTTCGTTGCGGCATGGCTGTCCGTCAGCAGCCATCACGATGACACGGGCCTGTCGATTCGCCATGGCATGTTCCATGTCGTTTCGATCATGACGACCAGCGGTTTCGCGGCGGACAATTTCGCGGGCTGGCCTGCGATGCTGCCCGTGCTGCTGATCCTTTCCAGCTTCATCGGCGCCTGCGCGTATTCGACCGGCGGCGGCATGAAGGTCATCCGCTGGCTGCTGCTCGCAAAACAGGGCGTGCGCGAAATGCGCCGCCTCGTGCATCCGCACGCGCAGTTCGCCGCGAAGATGGGCGACCGCGCGGTCCCGGAGAGAATCGTTTCCGCGGTGTGGGGTTTCTTCTCGATGTACGTTGTCGTCTTCGCGCTGCTGATGATCGTCTGCATGGCGCTCGGGCTCGACCATGTCACCGCATTCTCCGCGGTCGCCGCCTGCCTGAACAATCTCGGTCCCGGTCTTGGCGACGTCGCAACGAACTACGCCGGCATTCCGGATGCATCGAAGTGGGTGCTGATGCTCGCGATGCTGCTCGGACGTCTCGAGATATTCACGTTGCTGATATTGTTCACCCCGGCATTCTGGAAAAAGTAGGCGCGGACTGTCCTGCGCACGGGACAGGCGCCGCGAAAACTGGCAGCGTCATCGCATGACGCTAGGAGACACGGACAGATGAATCAACGCGACGAGAAGTTTCACGAACGCCTGCACCGCACGGCGGAGCACGAGAAAAGCCTGACGCGCGAGTCGTGGAAGATCTTCCAGATCATGGCCGAGTTCGTGGAAGGCTATGAGCAGCTCGTCACCATCCGGCCGTCGGTGAGCGTGTTCGGTTCTGCGCGCACGAAGCCCGAGCATCCGGACTACGAGCTCACGGTCGCGATCGCGCGCGCATTGTCGGACGCGGGCTTTTCCGTCATCACCGGCGGCGGACCGGGATTGATGGAAGCGGCGAACAAGGGCGCGTCGCAGGGAAAATCGCCGTCGGTCGGGCTCAACATCCAGCTTCCGCACGAGCAGGCGGCAAACGCCTACCAGGACATCGCGCTCTACTTCCGCCATTTCTTCTCGCGCAAGGTCATGTTCGTGAAGTACGCCTCGGCGTACATCGTGATGCCCGGCGGCTTCGGCACGCTCGATGAACTCGCGGAGATTCTCACGCTCATCCAGACCGGCAAGAGCCGGCGCATTCCCGTCGTTCTCGTGAAGGCGACGTTCTGGAAGGGAATGCTCGACTGGTTCCGCGAATCGCTCGCCGGCGAAGGCATGATCGATCCTGCGGATCTCGGCCTGCTCACGATGGCGGAAACGCCCGACGAGGTCGTGCAGGCGATCTTCGATCACTACGGCGGCCGCGGGTTCGAACCGTCGCGCGAAGAACGCGAACTGATGCTCGAGCTGTGATGCGCGCCGCGGATCTCATCGATGCATTGAACGAATGGATCGGACGCGGCATTGCGTGGTGCACGCTCGCCATGGTGCTGGTCACGTTCGCGATCGTCGTGATGCGCTATGCGTTCGGCGCCGGATCCATCGCGATGCAGGAGTCCGTCACGTACTTCCACGCGTTCGTGTTCATGCTCGGTGCGGCCTGCGCGCTCAAGCATGAAGCGCACGTGCGCGTCGATGTCTTCTACCATCGCTGGGGCCCGCGCCGGCGCGCGTGCGTGAACATCGCCGGCACGATCTTGCTGCTGCTGCCGTTCGCGACGCTGCTGTTCGTCACGAGCCTCGATTACGTCGCCGCATCATGGCGTGTGCTGGAAGCGTCGCGCGAGCCTGGCGGGCTGCCGTGGGTCTATCTCCTTAAAACCGTGATTCCCGTGACCGCGGTGCTGATCGCGCTGCAGGGCATCGCGTTGCTGCTGCGTTCCATCGATGTGCTGCGAAGGAATGGCGGATGACGTGGCTTGCCTTTGCGATGTTCGGCGCTGTCATCGTGCTGCTGCTCGCCGGTTACCCGGTTGCGTTCACGCTCGCCGGCGTCGCGCTGATCTTCGCGGGCATCGGCTGGATGGCGGGCGGATTCGATCTCTTCCTGCTTGATACGGTTGCGAACCGCGTCTTCGGCATCATGACGAACGAAACGCTTGTCGCCGTGCCGCTGTTCGTGTTCATGGGCGTGGTGCTGGAACGCTCGCGCATCGCAGAGGAACTGCTCGACACCATGGCGCGGCTGTTCGGCTGGCTGCGCGGCGGGCTCGGCCTGTCGGTGCTGATGGTCGGTGCGCTGCTTGCCGCAAGCACGGGAATCGTCGGTGCGACGGTCGTGACGATGGGTCTGCTTTCGCTGCCCGTGATGCTTCGGCGCGGTTACGATCCCGCGCTGTCGGCGGGCACCATCGCGGCGGCCGGCACGCTCGGGCAGATCATTCCGCCGTCCATCGTTCTCGTGCTGCTCGGCGATGTGATCTCGACGGCGTACCAGGAATCGCAGCGCCTTGAGGGAAGCTTTTCGGTGGAGACGGTTTCCGTCGGCGATCTTTTCCTCGGCGCGCTGCTGCCCGGCCTGTTGCTGGTCGCGTTGTTCGCGGTGTACCTCGGCGCAGTCGCGGTGCTGTCGCCGCAGCGCATGCCGGCGATGGCGGACGGCGAAGCGCGGCCGCTCGGAAGGCAGATCGTGAAGGCGCTGCTGCCGCCGCTGCTGCTGATCGTCGCGGTGCTCGGCTCGATCATCGCCGGCGTTGCAACGCCGACGGAAGCCGCGGCGGTGGGCGCCGTCGGCGCGCTGCTGCTCGCGCTTGCGTACCGCCAGTTCAGCGTGGACATGCTGCACGAGGTCATGCGCAGCACCATGCGCATCACGAGCATGGTGTTCCTCGTGCTGATCGGCGCGTCGATATTCTCGCTCGTGTTCCGCGGCTTCGGTGGAGACGATGCCGTGCGCGCGCTGCTGTCGGATCTGCCCGGCGGCGTCACCGGCGCGCTCATCGTCGTCATGCTGGTGATGTTCCTGCTCGGCTTCGTGCTCGACTTCATCGAGATCACGTTTGTCGTCGTGCCGATTGTCGGTCCGGCGTTGCTTGCGATGGGCGTCGATCCGGTCTGGCTCGGCGTGCTCGTCGCGCTCAACCTGCAGACATCGTTTCTCACGCCGCCGTTCGGCTTTTCGCTCTTCTACCTGCGTGGCGTAGCACCCGCGGAAGTCACCACCGGCGTCATCTATCGCGGCGTGGTGCCGTTCGTCGCCATCCAGTTGCTGGTACTCGCGATCGTCGCGCTGTGGCCGGCGCTTGCCACATGGCTGCCCGGCGCGCTGTAACTGTCACGCGGCTGCGTTATCGCATCTCGAAGTAAGCGCGCTCCGAAACCTCGTGCCACGCGCGCACCTTCGCGAAGAACGCGAAATAGGAATCGTGCACTTCCTTCGCAAGCGGATCGGATGCTGCAAGTTCCGCGAGCACGTCGCGCGAGATCGATTTCAGCCGCTGCATGACTTCGGCGGGAAACGGCCGCACGTCGACGCCATGTTCGTTCCTGAGCGCATCGAGCGCGCCGGGATTCTTCGCGGTGAATTCCGAGAGCATGTCGAGGTTGATGGCTTCGCACGCGCGCAGCACGATCGCGCGCAGGTCGTCGGGAAGCTTCTCGAACGCCGTCCTGTTGATCAGGCATTCGAGCGTGGAGCCCGCTTCATGCCAGCCGGGGTAGTAATAGTATTTCGCCGCCTGGTGCAGGCCGAAGGCGAGATCGTTCCACGGACCAACCCACTCGGTGGCATCGATCACGCCGGTCTTGAGCGAGGTGAATATCTCGCCGCCGGGCAGCGTCACCGGCACGCCGCCGGCGCGCTCAAGCACTTCGCCGCCGAGTCCCGGAATGCGCATGCGCAGTCCCGCAAGATCGGCGACGCTCGCGATTTCCTTGTTGAACCAGCCGCCCATCTGCACGCCGGTGTTGCCGGCCGGTGCGGGAAGGATGCCGAACGGCTCGTAGACTTTCTTCCACAGATCGATGCCGCCGCCGTAATACAGCCAGGCATTCATTTCCTGCGCGTTCATGCCGAAGGGAACAGCGGCAAAGAACTGCGCGGCAGGCGCCTTGCCTTTCCAGTAATACGCGGCGCCGTGACCGAGCTCGACCGTGCCCTGCGATACCGCGTCGAATGCTTCAAGTGCAGGCACGAGTTCGCCGGCGGCGTAGACCTTCACCTGGATACGCCCGCCGGACATCGCGGTGATCGCATCCGCGAGGCGCGCAGCACCCGTGCCGAGTCCCGGAAAGTTTTCCGGCCAGGTGGTGACCATGCGCCAGGTGAAGGTCTCGTTGCTGCGAGCGGCGCTGCCGGCATCCGCATCCTGCTTCCTGCCGCAGGCGGCGAGCCCGCCTGCAAGCAGCGAGCCTGCGCCCAGTGCCTTGACGAAGTCTCGGCGTTTCATCGTGTCTCTCCGGTTGGGCGCGCGTTCAGGTGCGCGCGAAAGTGACAAGAAACAGGATAGCGCGGTAAACGAGATGCGATCCCAGCGCGACGCCGATGACGAGCGGCGTCTTGATGGCCGCCAGCCGGTTGCCCTGGGCGTACGCGCCTTTGAGCAGGAAGAAAGTCCAGGCAAGCAGCGGCGCGAGCAGCACGATGTTGAGCAGCCATTGTGAAAACCGTGTGGCCTGCACGAGCCAGGCGCAGGCAAGCAGCAGCAGCGGCGTGAGTTGAAGGTGCAGCAGCGCGAATGCCATGAACCAGAATGCCACCAGCACATGATCCGCAGCGGGGCGGCGGCAGCGATAGTGCAGCAGGCAAAGACCCGCGGCCAGCAGGGGCACGTGAAACAGTATCAGCAGCTTCGCGAGGTTGTTTTCCTCTGCATGGAAGATGTCCTCGTAGGTATCAAGGTCGGTGTTGCGTTCGGCGAGCCGTGCGTCGACGAGCATGTTCGCGAACGCGGAATGAAAATGCCCGTGCAGGTGGTCGTGCAGGGGCAGGTTGAAGTCCGACAGGCTGGGCGCGAAGAAATACAGCACGTTGACGGCAAGGAACAGCGAGACGGGCGAGAGATGACGCGCGCGGATGCCGTGAAGGTAATCGTGCGCGAGCCGGCCCGGGCGGAACAGCAGCCAGTGAAAGGAACGAATCACGCGGCCATCGACATCGGTGAGAGCGCTGAAAAGTTCGCCGAGCAACGCTTTCAGCGTGCGGTCTTCAGGTGCGATCTGCTTCTGTCCGCAGGTATGGCACCAGGGACCGTGCAGGCGTGTTCCGCAGTTCAGGCAGTCATGTCCGGACATCTCGATCCCCCGCCCGAAACACTATCATCGTCCTGCCTGCGGCATGGACAAAAAATAGCCCCGGTGAAAACCGGGGCAAGTGCCTTCATGGCTGGAGGTGATTGAGTGCGTAGTGCAATGGGACCGGCGTCCTGCTCGTCCGTGGCCCGGTCCCGTCCCTCGCTCATCCCTGACGTTCGCCACCTTGCGAACCCGAGGCGATGCCAGCTTCCCACGCATGCAGGGGATCGCCTATCAGCGCGGCGCGTGGCGGCGTGTAAGCATTTGCTGAAGCCTGCGTCCTGGCGAACGCTGAAGCTCGCGACGCGCTGGGCTACACTGCGGCGGGCGAAAATTCGAGGCGAGCAGATGCAGCTGTATCCCGAGATCGAGCCGTACCGGCATTTCATGCTGCCGGTTGGCGAGGGGCACACGATATACGTGGAGGAGTGCGGCAATCCCGACGGCGTTCCGGTGCTGTTCGTGCACGGCGGGCCGGGCGGGGGCAGCGATGCGCGCAGCCGGCGCTTCTTCGATCCGGCGTTCTGGCGCATCGTGCTGTTCGACCAGCGCGGCTGCGGCCGCTCCACGCCCTTTGCGGAAACCGGCGCGAACACCACCTGGCATCTTGTCGATGACATGGAAGCGATCCGCGAGACGCTGGACATCGAGCGCTGGGCGCTGTTCGGCGGCAGCTGGGGTTCGACGCTGTCGCTCGCCTATGCCGAGAAACACCCCGCGCGCGTCACGGCGCTGGTGTTGCGCGGCATCTTCCTTGCGCGCGAAGCCGAGTTCGACTGGTTCTATTACCACGGCGCGCCGCAGATCTATCCCGAGCATTACCCCGACTTCCTCGCGCCCGTGCCGGTGGCCGAGCGCGAGAACCTGGTCAACGCCTACGCGGCCATGCTGGATCATCCGGACCCGGAGGTGCGCAACCGCGCCGCGCACGCCTGGACGATCTGGGAGACGCGCGCCTCCACCCTGCGGCCGGACGAGGACGCCATCCGCCGGTTTTCCGAGCCCGACCGGGCCGCCGCGCTCGCGCGCCTGGAAGTGCATTACTTCATCAACCGCTGTTTCCTCGAGCCGGACCAGTTGCTGCGTGACATCCACCGCATCCGCCACCTGCCCGGCGCGATCATCCAGGGCCGCTACGACATGGTGTGCCCGCCGGAGGCGGCATGGGCGCTGCATCTTGCCTGGCCGGAGGCGGCGTTCGAATGGGTCGCGGATGCGGGCCATTCCGCGACAGAGCCGGGCATCACCGCGGCACTGCTGCGCGCCGTGGACCGGCTGAAGGCATTGCTCGGATGATCGGGTTGCTGCAGCGGGTGGAATCCGCGCAGGTTCGCGTTGCCGATGAAACCATTGCCACCATCCGCCGCGGCCTGCTGGTGCTCGTCGGCGTGCAGAAGGACGACACCGACGCCGATGCGCGACGCCTGCTTGAACGCCTCCTCGGCTACCGCGTGTTCGCGGACGGCGACGGCCGCATGAACCTGAGCGTGCGTGACATCGGCGGCGAGCTGCTGCTGGTGCCGCAGTTCACGCTCGCTGCCGACACGCGCAAGGGCACGCGCGCAAGCTTCACGCCGGCGGCGTCGCCGGATGCGGGGCGTCGGCTGTTCGAACTGCTCTGCGGCGCGGCGGCGGCCAGCGGCGTGCGGACCGCCACCGGGCGTTTCGGCGCGGACATGCAGGTCAGCCTCGTCAACGACGGCCCCGTCACGTTCTGGCTCGCATCGTGATTGCGCCAAACCTTTGCCTTCCGGATGGGGCGTAATAGACTAGCCGCATCCGTCACTGACCGTTGCTGCGCCACAACCTCCGGTTCCTTTCACGCTCCGAACCATCCCTATCGGAATTCATCATGTCCCGCGTCGCCATCATCGATCACGGCCTAGGCAACCTGCAGGCCGTGGAGAAAGCCCTGCTCAAGGCGGGCGGTGGCGCGACGGTCTTTCGCTGTTCCGACCCCGACGCCCTGCGCCGCGCCGACTGCGTCGTGCTGCCGGGCGGCGGCAAGCTGAACGACTGCGTGGACGAACTGCGCCGGCTCGGCATCGCCGATCTACTTCCCGAACTCATGCGCGAGAAACCGCTGCTCGCCATCAGCGTCGGCATGCACGCGCTCGGCAGGCAGGGACTTGGCCTCATGGATTTCGAGACGCTGCCGCTGAACGCCGGCGACAGCGCGGACGTGCGCCTGCCGCACATGGGCTGGAACCGCGTGCATTGCTGCAGCGGACACGCCTGCTGGGACGGCGTGCCACAGGATGCCTGGTTCTATTTCGCGCACCGGCGCCGTGCGCGGGCGGCGGGAGATCTCGTCATGGCGACGACCGAGCACGGCGAGAAATTTCCCGCCGTGCTGGCGCGGGAGCGCTTCGTCGGCGTGCAGTTCTACCCGGAAGTCAGCCATGACAATGGCTTGCGGTTCCTCGCGAATTTCATCAACGGGAACGGCGAGCCTGCGGAATGACGCGAAAGACGAAACCGTTCAAGGGGAGTGGAAGATGCTGCTGATACCTCAACTTGCGCTGAAGCAAGGGCAGATCGTCGGGCCCGATGGCCAGCCGCACCGTGAAACGCCGGAAGACCTCGCCGCGCGGCTCGCGGCGGCGGGCATCACGCGCATGCAGCTCGTGGATGAAGACAGCCTTGCGAGCGAGGCGCCGGCGGGCCTTGCACTGGTCGAACGCCTGGCGCGGCACATGGACGGCGTTTCGCTGCAGGTCGCGAGCGGCGTGCGCGAGGAGGATCACGTGCAGGCGCATCTTGATGCCGGTGCGCACTGGCTTGTGCTCGGACACCGCGCTGCCAGCGCCCCGCACGTGCTCAAGGACCTGTGCCTGGAGTTTCCCGGTCACATCCTCGTCGGCATGAAGGTTCGCGACGGCCGGCTGATCGGCGATGCGCATTCCAAGCTTTCCAACCATGATCTCGTCGATCTCGCCGGGCATTTCCAGTCGGATGGCGTGGATGGACTGGTCTACCAGGACGTGGACGGGGCAGGAGCGCCAGCCGCGCTGGACGAGGCGCGGGTGCGCGAGATCGCGGAAGCCGTCAGCGTGGACATCTTCGTCGGCGGCCGCATCGATTCGCGCGCCGCGCTGGAAGCTGCGTGCGCGCTTTCCGTGGCAGGCGTCATCGTCAACAGCGCCTTGCGCGACATGGATATGGCCGCGGCGCGGCGCCTTGTCGAGGACGCGCGCTGACATGGGCGTTGCCCGCCGCATCATTCCCTGTTTCGACATCGTCAAGGGCCGTGTCGTGAAGGGCATCCGCATGCAGGATGTCGAGGACCGCGCCGACCCCGTGGCCGTTGCACGCGCGTTCGAGGAGCAGGGCGCGGACGAACTCGCCATGCTTGACGTCACCGGCGGCGGCGATCGCGGCGACGTGCTCGCCGGCGTGCTGTCGCGCATTTCCGAGCGCGTGTTCGTGCCGGTGACGGCCGGTGGCGGCATTGGCAATTGCCAGGACGTAAGGCGCATGCTGAACGCGGGCGCCGACAAGGTCATGCTGAACACCGCCGCGGTGATCGACCCCGAGCTCGTGCCGCGCGCCGTCGACCGTTTCGGCGGCGAATGCATCGTCGGCGCCGTGGACGTGCGGCGGAAGAAGGGCGCGGAAACGACGTGGGAAGTTCTCACGCACGGCGGCAGGAAAGCGACCGGCATGGACGCACGCACGTGGATCGAACGGCTGGCGGATTACGGCGTGGGCGAGATTGCGCTGACAAGCCTCGACCGCGACGGCACGCGCAAGGGTTTCGACACCCTGCTCGTGGAAACGGCCGCCGCGATCAGCACCGTGCCGTTGATCGTCGCCGGCGGTGCGGGCGAACCGGAGGACATCGCGTCAGTACTCGGCGCGGGGCTCGCCGACGGCGTCATGGTCGCGAGCGTGTTTCATTCCGGCGAGCACACCGTCAGCGGCGTGAAGGAATATCTCGCCATGCGCGGATTCGACATTCGTCTGTGACATCCGCGCGAACATCGATCGCCCTGTCCGTCCGGACAGGCAACACACCAGGCAGGAGAAACAACATGGGATTCGGCGGCATCAGCATCTGGCAGCTGCTCATCATTCTCGTGATCGTCGTGCTGATCTTCGGCACGAAGAAACTGAAGAACATCGGCTCCGATCTCGGCGGCGCGGTGAAGGGTTTCAAGGATTCGATGAAGGACGGCGAGGAAGAGCAGCATCGCCGCAACATCGAGCGGCGTGACGCGGACGACGAGAAGTAACCCGTGTTCGACGTCGGTTTCAGCGAGCTCGTGCTCATCGCCGTGCTCGCGCTCGTCATTGCAGGCCCCGAGCGGCTGCCCGGCATCATGCGCACGCTCGGCCGGTTCGCCGGCCGCGCGAAGGCAACGCTCGCCACCGTGCGCAGCGAACTTGAACGCGAAGTCGAGCGCGAGGAAAAGTCCGCGCGCGAAGAACGCGACGGGAAAGACCAGTGAGCGGCGTCGAGCGGCGCGACAGCCTGCTTGCGCATCTCAACGAACTGCGCTCGCGCCTGCTGCGTGCGGTCGTCGCGGTCGTCATCGTGTTCGCGGTGCTTGCGCCGTTTGCAGGACGGCTGTTCTCGCTGATCGCGGGACCGCTGCGCGACTATCTCCCCGAAGGCGCAAGCATGATCGCGACGAACGTCGCGACACCGTTCCTGACGCCGTTCAAGCTTGCATTCGTCATCGCGATCTTCATCGCCATGCCGTACCTTCTGTTCCAGGTATGGGCGTTCATCGCGCCCGGACTGTACAAGCAGGAGAAACGGCTGTTCGCGCCGCTGCTCGTTACCAGCATCGCGCTCTTCTACGCAGGCGTTGCGTTCGCATTCCTGTTCGTGCTGCCGATGGTGTTCAGCTTCATGACTGCCGTCGTGCCCGAAGGCGTGCTGATGGCGACGGACATCAGCGAATACCTCGATTTCGTGCTGACCATGTTCTTCGCCTTCGGCGTCGCGTTCGAAGTGCCGATCGCGACAGTCCTGCTCGTGTGGAGCGGCTTCACGACACCGACGGCACTCGTCGAGAAGCGAGCCTACGTGCTGCTCGGTTGTTTCGTCATCGGCATGTTCCTCACCCCGCCGGATGTCATCTCGCAGACGCTGCTCGCGCTGCCGATGTACGCACTCTACGAGATCGGCATCGTCATGAGCCGGACGTTCGTGCGCGGCTGGCAGGAAGTCGAAGCGCAGAAGCGTGAACGCGAGCGCGACGACGCCTGAACCTGCTGAGCAGAAGCACTCAGTTTCCTCCGTTGATCCTGTAATCCGCCGGCTTTTCTCCCGCATCCTGCCGCGGCCGATCATCGGTCGCGCGTATTTCCCGTATCCCGCATCCGCGTAGCGTGAAGCTGCAGCGGCGTTGCGCGCTTCCCTGGACACCCTCGCAGCGCCGCCGGCAAGTTCTTCCTGTCGACGGAGCCGGATTCGATGCGTCTGCCACGCCCGCTGCGCACCATGCGCAGGGCATCAAGCATTGCACGAGCGTCAGTGCCTTTTTTCATCGCGTACCTGGTGAGCGGCTGCACCGGGCAGGAGGCACGTATCCTGCCCGCGCAATCCGATTTCGTGATCACCATCGAGCGCGGCGTGCATGTTCCGGAGGGAAGCCTGTTCCTGAAGCCGATTCCCGGCCGGCTGCTCGGCAAGACCAGCGACGTCGAACTGTTCCGCTCGAAGCCGGGACGCGACGAAGTACGCATACCGCTGGATGCGCTGTCGGCCGATGTCGAGCGGCATGCGCGCCTCGCGGCAAGCGATGACGCGAACCCCGGCGAGCTTGCGTCCCCGCGCGGATTGCGCATTGCACGCATCGGCGCTTTCTACGAACCGGCGATCGACAATCCGGCATGCGACAACTACCGCACCGGCCTTCGCGCCAGCACCGCGGCAAGCACCATGCTGGTCTACGTCGACCGGCCGGGCAGCGTGCGCGGCACGCGTTACACACAGCCTTACATCATGGATTACCGGCTCGATTTCCCGGCGGAAGGCATCTACGCCATTGCGCTGCCCGCGCATCGCGGCATCGTCACGCCAAGGGTTGTCGCGCTGCGCGATCTTTCAGCAACGGTGCGCACGGTCTGCGGCGAGGACAGGTCCGGGCGTACGCTGGCACACGCTTCGCGACGTCACTGACCTCCGCGACGCAAAAGGAGGTCTGCGCGGTTCCGCCTGCGTGTGTAGGAAAATTCTTACGCGGAAATCGTGAAAACCCGCTTTACCTCCTGCGCCTCCGGTTTCTATGATCGGGCGAAATACAAAGACAGGACATGGCGATAAAAAGGGGGCTTTGATGAGAAGTGTGGTAAAGCAGTACTGTTTCGCGGCCTTTTTCCTGCTCGTGATCGCGCTGGTGGTCGTGGAAGCGGCGGAAGCCGCATCAGATGGCGCCGAGCATCCATCGCCACACGAACAGCGAACGCAGCAATGAAAAAAAGCCCCGCATGCGGGGCTTTTTCGTGAGCGTGGTCATGTCATTCGAACAGGCGTTCCGCGGGAACGGTGCGAATGTCCTTCTCGTCGATGCCGACATCCAGCGTCTCGATGACGCGGTCTTCCGCGAGCACCGCAGCCGGCATGTCGGCGCCGTACTGCATCGGTGACGGCACGTTGCCCGCGAGCCTTTCACGCAGGTCTCCGCCGTCCCGTGTCACGTAGACGAACTGCATGTTGTCCGTCCGCAGGTGACGGCGTATCGCGGCGTTGACATTCTCCGGCGTCAGTTCCGCGAGACCGTTGCGCACGTAATCGGTGAACGCATCGATGCCGTAGTAACGCGAATCCATTGCATAAGCGAGCTGGCGGCCCTGCGTGCTGACAAGCTGCGCCACGTACTTGTCGAGGAAATTGCGCGTCGCTTCGAATTCCTCGTTCGTCATGCCGTTCTCGATCAGCTTGCCGATTTCGTGGATCGCGACGCGCGTTGCAAAGTGCGCGTCGTTGTTCGAGCGCAGCGGGCGCAGCCAGACCTGGAAGATCTGCTGGTGGCGGCCGAGATTCGCATCAGGCTGGAACTGGTACATGCCGCGCGGGAAGTACTCGATGTATGCGTAATCACCGTAGTTCATGCCGCGCAGTTCGCGGATGCGCTGGTAGAGATGGCTGTTCGAGGAGCGATGCTCGCCGAGCCAGCTCCGCGCAAGCCACAGCGCAACCCAGTCGCCGTCACCGCGCACGACGTCGATCGGGAAACCGAACGACACTGCAACAGCCTGCGTGTCCTTCTCGATGATGAGCGCGCGGTTGCCGTCGATCGCCGATGGTGCCGGAAGCGCAAGCTCCGCTTCACCGCCCTGCGGCAGCGCGGCGAGATCGTCGATCATGCGTTCGCGGAATTCGTCCGTGTATCCGCCGGCGAGTCCGAGCACGAGATTCGCCGGCGTGTAGTGCTTCGCGTAGAAAAGCTTCACGTCATCGAGCGTGAGCGCTGCGAGGTCGGCCGCATGACCGCCGTTGTAGCTGCCGTACGGGTGCGCATCGCCGTAGATGGTTTCATACAGCGCTTCCTTCGCGAATTCCTCGTCGTTGTTGCCGCGCAGGTTCGTGCGGATGCCGTTTTGCATCTGCGTGCGGATGCGCTGGAAGTCTTCCTCGCGCCAGCCGGGATTCAGCAGCTGCTCGGAGATCACCGCGTAATACGCATCGAGGTTGTCGCGATGGGCGGTACCGCGGAACGAGGTCATCTCCTTGTCGACCTGCGGCATGAAACCCGCCGCCAGCGGATACAGCGCGCGATTCACCGCGTTGATGTCATGGAACTTCGTGCCGCCCTGCGAAACCATCATCGCTGTCAGCGCGGCGAGACCTTTCTTTCCGGCCGGGTCCTGCGCAGCGCCCACCTTGAACAGGATGTTGACGTCGACGAGATCCGCGTTGCCCTGCAGCTCGACGGTCTGGATATCCGCAGGCGCGGGATTTCTCCGTTCTGCAATCGCCGCGCGGTTCGCGGCATCGCTCCACGCATCGCCTGCCGCGGATGGGGCGTTCGCGGCTTCGCTTCGCTGCGCGACCATCCCGTCAAGCGACGGCAGATCGTTCATGCCGAGCGATGCGGTGTTCGACAGCGTGATGATCGTGCGGCTCGCATCGACGAAATAGCGGTTCGCGCAGTCGCGCAGGTCCTTCGCGGTCAGTGCGTCGTACGTGCCGTAGAGCGTGTTGACCGTCTCGACCGGGTTGCGCTCGAAATGCGCGAATCCCGCGAGCGTTGCACCGATCGCCTCGGAGTTGTCGAGTGCCGCGGCGAACGCGTACTTCAGGTTGGACTTCGTGTCCGCGAGCTTCTGTGCATCGACGAGCTCGGAGCGTGCGCGCGCGAGCGTTTCAAGAATGCGTCCGCTGACTTCGCGCGCTGCATCCGGCGTGTTCAGCCGCGCGAGAACCATCAGCAGGTTCGGATCCTTGCGGTTCGGAAAATACGTCGAGAGATTGTCCGCGAGCTGTTTCTCGATCACGAGTTCGCGGTAGAGATCAGATGTATCCGAGAAATACAGCGCGCCGATGAGATCCATCGCCGGCATGTCCTTCGCCGCGGCGTCGAACGCCGGGCCGCGGAACGCCACCACCACCCAGGGCTGCGTCGGCGATTCCCACTGGATGTGTTCGTACTGCGGTCCTGCCGGCGCGCCTTCCTGCGGAATGTCGATGGCCTTGTCTTCGCCGGTCTGCCAGCCGCCCCAATATTGTTCGACGAGTGCAAGCGTGCGCGCGGGGTCGAGGTCGCCGGAGAGGATCACCGTCGTCTGCTTCGGCGTGTACCAGCGGTCGAAGAATTCGTGCGAGTACGCGAACTGCTCGGGCATGTTCTCGATGTCCTCGAAGAAGCCGATCGTCGTGTGCTCGTAGGGATGCGTCTCGAAGGCGAGATCGCGGATGCGCTCGAAGATCTTCGAGACGGGGTTCGCGGCGTTCTTCAGGTACTCGCCCTTCACTGCGAGCGCTTCGGTGCGGAACTGGTCTTCCGTGTATTCAAGATTCCGGAAGCGGTCGGCTTCGAGCCTGATGACGGTTTCAAGATCGGCCTTCGTGAACGTCACGTGGTAGTTCGTGAGGTCGTCGGAGGTGTAGGCGTTCTGGTCGGCACCGGCGTTCTTGAGAATCTCGCGGTATACCTCGGCCGGATACTGTTCCGTGCCGCGGAACATCATGTGCTCGAAGAAATGCGCGAAACCTGACTTGCCGGGTTCCACTTCGTTGCGCGAGCCGGTCTGCACGGGAATCTGCAGCGTGACGACATCGGGGTAGTCCGTCGGCACGATGATCACCTTCAGCCCGTTCTCGAGCGTCGTTTCCAGGTAAGGCTGGCTGAAGATGCCGTTTCCGCGCTGGAGCGCCGCCGTATCCGGTGCCTTTTCGGGCGCGTCGGGGCGGCTGCAGCCGGCCGCGGCGACGGCGATGACGAGCAAGGAAAGCCAGGTGCGCATCGGATATCTCCGTTCGTTCGACAGGCAGCCGTTATAAGGGGGTGGCCCGACTGCGGCAAGGTGATTCACGCACTCGATCCCCCGAATAGGTGGCGCCAGGGCCCAGAATCCACGGCATTTCACGGATTGTTGCAGCGTTACAAAGTTGACGCGGCCGATAGAAGCGGGAATCCTTGGGCGTCGCATTTAACCGGTTACAGCCAAATACGTTGATTTTTCAGGGGAAATGACAATGAGCACACCCAACGCGCCCAGCGAGGGGACCTTCTTCGGCCACCCGAAAGGCCTGATGACCTGCTTCATGACGGAGATGTGGGAGCGCTTCAGCTACTACGGCATCCGCGCGTTGCTGATTCTTTTCATGAGCGCGTCGCTCGCGGATGGCGGCATGGGCATGACCGAGGAGGCGGCAGGCGCTGTCGTCGGCATCTTCCTCGGCGCCGTCTACCTGTTCGCGCTGTGGGGCGGCTGGGCTGCGGACCGGCTGATCGGCCAGCAGAACGCCGTGTTCTACGGCGGCATCCTGATCGCGGCGGGCAATTTCGCGATAGCAGCGCCGAGCGTCACCTTCTTCTACCTCGGCCTTGCGCTGATCGTCATCGGCACGGGCCTGCTCAAGCCGAACGTCTCCGCCGTCGTCGGCGGACTGTACGAGCACGATCCCAACGGCGCGCGTCGCGATGCCGGCTTCTCCATCTTCTATATGGGCATCAACCTCGGCGCGTTCATTGCGCCGCTGATCGTTGCGCCGTTCGCGGACTACTTCGGCTACCGCGCGGGCTTCTTCCTCGCCGGCATCGCGATCTCGCTCGGCACGTTCCAGTTCCGCTTCACACGCAGGATGCTGGGCGACGCGGGCAAGTATCCGCATCCGTCGGCGCCGGTGGTGCAGAAGCGCAACTGGATCGCGTTCTGGGGCGGCCTTGGCGCGCTCGCCATCCTCGGTGCGCTCGCGCTCCTGAAGGTGTTCACGTTCAACGCCGGCCAGCTCGCGAACGCGCTCGGTCTCGTCACCGTCGGCCTTGCCGTGTATTTCTTCAGCTACGTGCTGATCTTCGGCGGGCTGGACGGTGCGCAGAAGAAGCGCGTGGCGGTGATCGCGGTGTTCTTTGTCGCAGCGGCGCTGTTCTTCGCTGGCTTCGAGCAGGCGAGCTCGACGTTCAACCTGTTCGCGCGCGACTACACCGACCGCTCCTTCCTCGGCAGCTGGTTTGCGTCCGGCGAACATCCCGCGGGCCTTTACCAGTCCGTGAACCCGATCTTCATCATCGTGCTGTCGCCGGTGTTCGCATGGATCTGGGTCGCTCTCGGCCGGCGCAACCTCGAGCCGTCCGCACCCGCGAAGTTCGCACTCGGCCTGGTCCAGCTCGGCCTCGGTTTCGCGGTCATGGCGTTCGCGGCGAATCTCGCGATCCAGCAGGATGTCGCGCCGACCTGGCTGCTGCTGACCTACCTGCTGCACACGACGGCGGAACTCTGCTTGAGCCCGATCGGCCTGTCGAACGTCACCAAGCTCGCGCCGAAGCAGTACGTGAGCCAGATGATGGGTACCTGGTTCATGGGCGTCTCGCTCGGCAACCTGATCGCCGGCGTGCTCGGCGGCCATGTCGGCGGCGGCGATATCGCGGACATGCCGGCGCAGTTCTGGCAGATGACCTGGATCGGTGTCGGCGCGGGCGTGCTCATGCTGCTCGCAACGCCGCTTTTGAAGAAGATGATGGGCGGCGTGCGCTGACCCGTCACGCCTTACGGAAAGGCCGCCCCCGGGCGGCCTTTTCTTTTGCGTCGCCGCATGCCTGATTTGTCGCGCAACGCGGCGCGGAATACACTCGAACGCATTTTTCCGGCCCGACTGCAACAACAGGAAATCGCCATGAAACATTTCTCACGGATCACGGGATTCGCCGCCGTCACGCTGCTGCTCGCTGCCTGCGGGCAGGATGCAGGCACGAACGCAGGCGGTGAAGAAGCCGCGGCGGCAAGCCAGGCCACGGTTGCGGAAGCCGACGCCTTCGTGGCCAAGGTCAACAAGGACCTGCGCGCGATGACGGTCGAAAGCGGCAAGGCCGCCTGGGTGGCCGCGACCTACATCACGCCGGACACGCAGTATCTCAGCGCGAAGTCGAACGAGGACTATCTCAACTGGCTGGCGAAGACGGTGGAAGCCTCGAAGCGTTTCGGCGGGCTTGAGCTTTCCGCACCGACGGCGCGTGCGATCCAGCTGCTGCAGACCGGCACGTCGATGCCCGCGCCGTCCGCGCCCGAGAAGGTCGCGGAACTTGCGCAGCTCGCCGCATCGCTTGAAGCGATGTACGGCGCCGGCAAGTACTGCCCCGAGGACGAGGGCGGCACCTGCTACAGCCTCGGCGAACTCGAGAATGTCATCGACGATCCGAAGGCAAGCTACGAGGACAAGCTGGAGGCCTGGGTCGGCTGGCGCACCATCTCCTCGCCCATGCAGGAGAAGTACAAGCGTTTCGTCGAGCTCACGAACGAAGGCGCGAAGGAACTTGGCTACGAGGACACCGGCGCACTGTGGCGCTCGGGATACGACATGCCGGCGGATGAATTCGCCGCGGAAGTCGAACGCCTGTGGGGTGAAGTGAAGCCGCTGTACGACGCGCTGCACTGCTACGTGCGCGACGAGCTCGCGCAGGAATACGGCGCAGAGAAGGTACCCGCGGGCGAACCGATTCCCGCGCACCTGCTCGGCAACATGTGGGCGCAGGAGTGGGGCAACATCTATCCGCTCGTCGAGCCGTATCCCGGCGTTTCCGATCTGAACGTCACCGCGGCGCTCGAGAAGACGCGCAACGACCGTTCCGACGAACTGATGAAGGCGCGCGGTGGCGACACCTATCCGCAGGATGTGGTCGAGATCCAGCGCCAGGCCGATGAATACATCGCGCTCGAAATGGTGAAATCCGCCGAGAATTTCTACAAGTCCATGGGCATGGGTTCGCTGCCGGAATCGTTCTGGCAGAACTCGATGTTCCTCAAGCCGCGCGATCGCGACGTCGTCTGCCACGCCTCCGCGTGGGACATGAACATGGAAGGCGATGTGCGCATCAAGATGTGCATCGAGCCCGTGCATGAAGACCTGACGACGGTCTACCACGAGCTTGGACACCTTTATTACGACCTCGCGTACAACGTGCAGGAGCCGATCTTCCAGGGCGCGGCGCATGATGGCTTCCACGAGGCGATCGGCGACACCATCGAGCTTGCGATGACGCCGAAATACCTCGAATCGCAGGGTCTCGTCGAAGGCGTATCCATGGACGAGCGCGCGATCATCAACAACCAGATGAAGATGGCGCTGAACAAGGTCGCGTTCCTGCCGTTCGGCAAGCTCATCGACCAGTGGCGCTGGAAGGTGTTCGCCGGCGAAGTGCCGCCGGAGCGTTACAACGCCGCCTGGTGGGAACTGCGCGAGCAGTACCAGGGCGTCGCAGCACCCGTTGCGCGTTCGGAAGCGGATTTCGATCCGGGCGCGAAATATCACATCCCCGGCAACACGCCGTACACGCGCTACTTCCTTGCGCGCATCCTGCAGTTCCAGTTCTACAAGGCGCTGTGCGATGCCGCCGGGCACGAAGGTCCGCTGAACCAGTGCTCGTTCTTCGGCAGCGAGGAAGCCGGCAAGCGTTTCCACGCGATGATGGAAAAGGGCGCGAGCCAGCCGTGGCAGGACACGCTCGCCGAACTCACCGGTTCGCGCGAGATGAGCGGCGAGCCGTTGCTGGAATACTTTGCGCCGCTGAAGAAATACCTGGACGAGAAGAACCAGGGCAAGCAGTGCGGCTGGTGATCTCGTAAAGACAAGAACGAAAGCGAAACGCCTCGCCGACAACGGCGGGGCGTTTTTTCCGAAGGGGTCGAAGGGGACATCCATGAACAACCAGGAATCCATGGCACAGGTCACCGTCAAGGCGGTGATACTGGGCATCCTGCTCGCGATCGTGCTCGCGGGTGCGAACGCATACCTCGGCCTGTTCGCCGGCATGACGGTATCGGCGTCCATTCCGGCGGCGGTGATTTCCATGGGTGTGCTGCGGCTTTTCCGCAAGCACACCATTCTTGAAAACAACATCGTGCAGACGACGGCGTCCGCGGGCGAAGCGGTCGCGGCAGGCGTCATCTTCACCGTGCCTGCGCTGTATCTCATCGGCTTCTGGGATCACTTCGACTACTGGTGGGTGACGGCGATCGCAGGTCTCGGCGGCGTGCTCGGCGTGCTGTTCTCCGTGCCCGTGCGCCGTGCGCTGATCCTCGAGCAGAAACTGCCGTTCCCCGAAGGCATGGCGACGGCCGAAGTGCTGAAGGCCGGCAGCAAGGGCGGCGGCGTGAAGTTCCTTGCGTTCGCCGCACTCGGCGGTGCGTTCGCGAAATTCTGCGAGACCGGCCTGCATCTTTGGACGGGCACCGCGGAAGCGGCGGCATACGTCGGACGCAGCGTGTGGTACGCAGGCACGAACGTCTCGCCTGCGCTGCTCTCCGTCGGCTACATCGTGGGGCTCAACATCGCGATCGTCGTGTTCTCCGGCAGTGCGCTCGCGTGGTATGTGTTCGTGCCGCTCTTCTCCGGCAATCCTTCGCTCGATCCGCACATCGCGGCGTTCGTCGCATCGAACCCCGCGGCGCTCGATCTCGGCTATGAAATCTGGAACACGAAGATTCGCTACATCGGCGTCGGCGCGATGCTCGTCGGCGGCGTGTGGTCGCTGATCGCGATGCGCCACTCGCTGCTCTCCGGCATCCGCAGCGCGCGTGCGGCGAGCCGCGCGAAAGGCGGCTGGGAAGGCGTGCCGGAAACCGAGCGCGACCTGCCGATGTCATGGATCACGATCGGCAGCGTGCTCATGATCGTGCCGATCTACTTCCTGTATCACAACATCGTCGAGTCCGCGGGCGTTGCGCTCGCGATGGCGGTGATCATGGTCGTCGCAGGTTTCCTGTTTGCGGCCGTGTCGTCGTACATGGCGGGCCTTGTCGGTTCGTCGAACAACCCGACGTCCGGCATGACGATCGCGACGCTGCTTTTCTCCGCGCTCGTGCTGCTCGCGATGATGGGTCCGGAAGCGGCGAACGGCGCAGCGGCGGCCATCATGATCGGTGCGGTGGTGTGTGTGGCATCGGCAATGGGCGGCGACAACCTGCAGGATCTCAAGGCCGGCCATCTCGTCGGCGCCACGCCGTGGAAACAGCAGGCGATGCTCGCCGTCGGCGCGTTCGCCTCCGCACTTGTGATGACGCCGATCCTGAACCTGCTGCTGCAGGCCTACGGCTTCGGTCCCGCGACGCCGGAACACCCGAACTCGCTCACCGCGCCGCAGGCGACGCTGATGGCGAGCGTCGCGCGCGGCGTGTTCGGCGGCGACCTGCCGTGGAGCATGGTGGGTACGGGTGCGGTGATCGGCGTGATCACGATCCTCTTCGACCAGTGGCTCGAGAAGCGCGGCGCGACGTTCCGCGTGCCGGTGCTGGCGGCGGCGATCGGCATCTACCTGCCGCTTGAACTGATGACGCCGATTCTCCTCGGCGGCATCCTCGCGCACATCGTCGAGCGCTGGAACGTGCGCAACGACAACGCAGGTCATCGCAAGGTGAATCTGCGCAACGGCACGCTCGTCGCGGCGGGACTCATCACCGGCGAGGCACTGCTCGGCATCATCATGGCGATTCCGATCGTGCTGTCCGGCGAGCGCGATGTCGTCGCGATTGCGGACGCGCCGTTCGGCGGACTGCCGGGCCTGCTCGTCGTCGCGGCGCTCGGCGTGTTCCTGTACAAGGCATCGACGCGGCGCGAAAGCGACTGACGCGTAAACGACCAGGAAAAAAAACCCCGCATCGCGGGGTTTTTTCATTCAGTTTTGCTGCCTTGGCCGCCACGCCCAGATCATTTCGCATTCCACCGGTGTTTCATTCGAATCGTCGTGGACGCTGACCGCGATGTTCACCTCGCCCCTTTCCGATGCATGCAGTGCGGCGCGCTGTTCCGCGGTCAGCGCTGCGCTTGCCGTGAGTCCGCCTTCCGCACGCCGCGTGTAACGGATGGTCATGGACTTCAGCAGCGGCAGGCGGTCATCGGGAATGTGCATGCCGAGCGCGAGGCCGGACGCCGTTTCGGCGAGCAGCGCGGTGGCGCAGGCGTGAATGCCGTGAATATGGTTCTGCACGCGCCGGCGATTCGCGAGCTGCAGGGTCACGCCGTCCGCATCGAGACGCTCGAACGCGACGCCCGCCGTGCCGGTGAACGGTACGGCGCGGTGCATCAACCACTGCCGCAGCCGCTTGCGCAGGAATGCGGGAACGGCGTCGAGACCGGCCAGCTGGCGTTGCATGCGGTTCGGCGCGGATATGGCTGTCATCGTGTCTTTTCTCCTCGAGACGGCAGGCCAGTGTAGCGATGCGCGCGCGGAAAGGAATGCGCGCGCTGGTTCCCTGCAATGCGGTTTGGTATAAGCGTGAGGCTGGACGCAACGGTTCAACCGGTCTTCACGGCTCGGGGAAGTGCCGTCGGCATCGTCGGCACGGGGGGACAACGGTTTGCGCGAGCGAACGTCGAAGGCGGCATCGTCCGCCGGTATCAACAAGGCACTGTTGCTGACTGCGCTGGCCGCCCTGGGCGCCGCGTTCGCGGCGTTCTGCCTGATTGAATACGTCCTGCTCGACGACGGCGCGCCCAATCACCAGCGTTTCCTGAGCTATCTCGCCGTTGCAGTCTTGATCGTTGCCGTCGTGCGCATCCAGGCGCATCTCATTGCCCGTCGTTTCCGCAGCGAGCTTGGCGATCCGCTCACCGTGCTCGCCGCATCGCTGCGCGACCTCGGCGAAGGCCGCAACTACGCGCAGCGCCTGCCGGCTGCGGAAGTCGCGGAGTTCGCGGAGCTTTACGAGCATTTCAATGAAGCGCTCGGCCACCTGCAGCAGCGCGAGAACTGGCTCACGGAGCAGACCGCGACACTGAAGGACAAGCTCATGGCCGCGCAGGCCGAACTGCGCGAGGAGCGCCAGCGCCTGAAGACGGAAGTCTACAAGCGCCGGCGCGCGCAGGCGGAAATGCTGAAGCTTTCAAGCGCGCTGACGCACGCCGCCGATGCGGTCATGGTCACCAATCGCGAAGGCAGGATCGAATACGTCAATCCCGCCTTCGAATCCATCACCGGTTTCACGCGCGAAGAAGTCTTCGGCAAGACGCCCGACATCCTGCGTTCCGACGAGCAGGATACGGGCGTGTTCGATGCCATGTGGCGCGCCATCCAGAACGGCGAAGTCTACCGCTGCGAACTCGTCAACCGGCGCAAGGACGGCAGCGTCTACCACGAAGAGAAGACCATCACGCCGCTGAAGGACGCGCACGGGCGCATCACGCATTTCATCGCCACGGGCGTCGACATCTCCGAGCGCATCCGCGCGCAGGAAAAGCTTGAATACATGGCGCACCACGATGCCGTGACGGGCCTGCCGAACCGCGTGCTGCTGCTCGACCGCGTCGCGCAGGCGCTCGCGCGCGCGCAGCGCGACGATCGCGCCGTCGCCGTCATGTTCATCGACCTTGACGGCTTCAAGATGATCAACGACACCGTCGGCCACCATTTCGGCGACCGCTTCCTCGGTGAAGTCGCCGCGCGCCTGCAGGCGACGGTCCGCGAGCACGACACCGTCGCGCGTCTCGGCGGCGACGAGTTCGCCATCGTGCTCGAAGGCATGAATTCCATGAGCGACATCGGCAAGGTGGCGCGCAAGATCATCCGCGATCTCGCCGCACCGTTTCTCGTCGATGGCCGCGAAATGTATGTCACCGGTTCCATCGGCATTGCGCGCCATCCGGCGGACGGCGGCGACGTGCATTCGCTGCTGCGCAAGGCGGACGGCGCGATGTACCGCGCGAAGCAGGACGGCAAGAACACCTATCGCTTCTATTCCGAGGTGGAGGGCGAGCAGGACACCGCGCGTCTTGAACTCGAGCAGCAGCTGCGGCGCGCGGTGGAGCGCCGCGAATTCGTCATGTATTACCAGCCGCAGGTGTCGATCGACACCTCCGAGGTCGTCGGCGTGGAAGCGCTGCTTCGCTGGCAGCATCCCGAGCACGGCATCGTCGAGCCGAAGCTGTTCATTCCGCTGCTGGAAGAAACGGGCATGATTGTCGATGTCGGCGACTGGGTGCTGCGCGAGGTATGCCGTCACGCCGTCGGCTGGCATGCGCTCGGCCTGCCGCCGGTGCGCGTCGCGGTGAATCTCTCATCGAAGCAGTTCACCAAGCGCGACCTCGTCGGCGAGATTGCGCGCATACTCGATGAGACGGGGCTCGACCCGCGGCGGCTGAACATCGAGATCACCGAAGGCACGCTCGCAAGCAAGATCGAATCGACCGTCAAGACGCTTGAGAAGCTGAACGCGCTCGGCGTGACGATCTCGGTCGACGATTTCGGCGTGGGTTATTCATCGCTCAACTATCTCAAGCGCTTCCCGATTCACAAGCTCAAGATCGACCAGAGCTTCGTGCGCGACGTCACGACGGATGTGAACGACGCGGCGATTGCAAGCGCGGTGATCGCGCTTGCACACAAGCTCAATCTCGAAGTGATCGCGGAAGGCGTCGAGACGCTCGAGCAGCTCTTCTTCCTGTCGCGGCAGGGCTGTCACGAAGTGCAGGGCCATCTCATCAGCAAGCCAATGTCGAACGAGAACTTCATACGCTGGATCGCGGACAATCCGCGCGTGCGCGTCAAGCGCGCGGCGAATATGTAACAAGCGCTGCGGAAGAACGTCTTTCCCCCTTGATTTTTCTCCCCATCGAACGCATGGCGATAGTGTCCGCATGACGGAGACACGCCATGAAGATTCTCCAGCCGCTGGATCGCGCCCACGCACCGGACGCCTCGCGCGACGTGATGAATTCGCTTGAGCACGAGATGGGTTTCCTGCCGAATCTCTATCGTGTGCTCGCGCATTCGCCATCTGCGTTGCGCGCCTGCGCGGCACTCAACAAGCTCGTGCATGACACCAGCCTGTCCGCCGGTGAGCAGCAGGCCGTGCTGCTCGCGGTAAGCCGCGAACACCGCAGCGAGTATTCCATCGCCGCGCACTCGTACGCCGCCCGCGGTGCGGGGCTGGATGAAGACGAGCTCGATGCCTTGCGCGAGAGCTATCCCGTCCCGAACAACGAACGGCTGGAAGCGCTGCGCCGTTTCGCGCAGCGGGTCGTCGTCAGGCGCGGCCAGCTCGAGGAAGACGACATCGATGCGTTTCTCGCCGCGGGCTTCGAGGAACATCACGTGCTTGAAGTCATTCTCGCCGTCGCCATGAAGACGCTGACGGATTACACGAGCCACGTTGCACAGACGCCGACCGACGAACGGTTCGCGGAAATGGGCTGGCAGATTCGCCAGCAGGTGCGCGAGCAGGAGCGGCGCGAATCCGCGGGCCGGCGCCGCGCGGATCGCGTCGTGCCGTCGCGGGGGAGCAGGTACAGTCATTGAGCGACGGCGGCTTTCGCCGCAATTCCCATCAGAGAAAAAAAGCCGGGATTCTCCCGGCTTTTTTCTTCAACAAGAGATCGCGGCTGAAGCCGTTCCTACCCCTGGCCGAGCAGGTCGCGCAGATCGATCACCGCGGCGTTTGCGCGCGAGAGGTAAGACGCCATCACCAGCGAATGATTCGCAAACAGCCCGAAGCCCGAACCGTTCAGCACCATCGGGCTCATCAGCGACTGCTGCGTGGCTTCCAGTTCGCGGATCACCTGGCGCATGCTGATCGCGGCGTTCTTGTCCTTCAGCACCTCATCGAAATCCAGTTCCGCGGCGCGCAGGAAATGAATCAGCGCCCACGCGCTGCCGCGCGCCTCGTAATACACGTTGTCGATCTCAAGCCACGGCGTCTTCACGATCACGTCATCGAGTTCGCCGGATGTCGCAGCCGCCGTGCGGTCGCCTGCGAGATTGGTGTTGACGCGCCGCTGCCCGACGCTCGCCGTCAGGCGCTGCGAGAGATCGCCGAGCCGCTTCTCGACGATCGCAAGCCAGTTGCGCAGGTTGTCCGCGCGCGCAAAGAACTCCGCGTTGCCGTTCGCAAGCCGCGCCTGGTAGCGGCGCACGGCTTCCAGGCCTTCGGCGTACTGCGCTTCGGTGCGCGGGAACAGCCAGGAGCGGTGGTTGTAGTTGAACGCCGGCTCCGCGACCGCAAGATCGCGATCCTCCAGCGACTGCGTCTGCGAACGTGAAAAATCGTTCCTGAGCGCGCGGCTGAAATCGCGCACCTGGATGATGGCGCCATATTCAAAGCTCGGCATGTTATCGAGCAGCACGGACGGCGGCGTCACGTCGTTCGAAAGCCAGCCGCCGGGTTTCTCAAGCAGCACATCGACAACCTTCACCAGCGCGTCGGAACTTGCATGTCCGACCGGCGCCGCCGTGCCGTCCACCTGGTTGTCGATCCATGCGACATCCGGCGTGCGCGACCAGTACCAGCCGATGACGATCATCAGCAACAGCAGGATGACAAGTGCGCCGCCGAACAGGCGCGCACCGCGCCAGCTGCGCTCACCCGTAAGGTTCGGATTCATGGGCATTCTCCTTGTGCGGGGCGATCAGTCTGACACCTTTGGCCGGCTGCGGCGAGCGCGCTTGCGGGCGAGCGCGCGGAATAGAACAATGCCTGCATGTCCGAACACGAACGCCACGTCCGCCGCGGCCGCGGCGCAACACTCAATCCCGCCGGGCGCTTCGCGACAACCGTGCGCAGCACGGAACGCGAAGCCGTGCCCGACAGCGTGGCAACGGAAGTGCGCGGCGAACGTGCGCGCAGCATCGTCACGCGCAACGACTCGCCGGACATTCCCTTCGAGCAATCCATCAATCCCTACCGCGGCTGCGAGCACGGCTGCATCTACTGCTACGCGCGTCCGTCGCACGCGTATGTCGATCTCTCGCCGGGCGTGGATTTCGAAAGCATTCTCTATTACAAGCGCGACGCCGCGCGGCTGCTGCGCGAAACGCTTGCACGGCGCGGTTACCAGTGCCGCGTGATCAACATCGGCTCGAACACCGATCCCTACCAGCCGATCGAGAAACGTTACCGGGTGACGCGCGAATGCCTCGAAGTGCTCGCGGAGTGCGAGCATCCGGTGACGATCATCACCAAGGGCAATCTCATCCTGCGCGACATCGACCTGCTCGCGGACATGGCGCGCAATCATCTTGCGAGCGTGGCCGTCAGCCTCACCACGCTTCAGCCGGAACTGAAACGCACACTGGAACCGCGCGCTGCGTCGCCCGGCGCACGGCTTGATGTCGTTCGCGAACTCACCGCCGCGGGCGTGCCCGTGAGCGTGCTGGTCGCGCCGGTCATTCCGTTCGTCAACGACAGCGAGATGGAAGCCATCGTGGAAGCGTCGTGCGCGGCGGGTGCGCGCTGGGCGAGCTATATCTTCCTGCGCCTGCCGCATGAAGTCGCGCCGCTGTTCCAGGACTGGCTTGAGACGCACCTGCCGATGCGCGCCGAGCACGTGATGTCGCTGGTGCGCCAGTCGCGCGGCGGCAAGGATTACGCGAGCGAATTCGGCGAACGCATGCGCGGCACAGGCGAATACGCGGAAATGATCCGCAAGCGGTTTCGTCTTGCCTGCCGGCGCTACGGCATGAATCTCGCGCCGCGCCCCGTGCTCGACGTCACGCGCTTTCGCGCACCGGATCTCTCCGGCCAGCAAAGCCTTCTTTGACCGCGTTTCACGCGAAGGAAACACGCATGCGCGAATGCATCGCCATCTGTCATCTTGAGTTCGAGGATCTCGGCACCTTCGAAGACATCCTGCTGCATGCCGGTTACCGCGTGCGCTACATCGAAGCGCCGCGCGCGGCGGCTGCGGACATCGAGAATGCAGAACCCGATCTCCTGGTCGTGCTCGGCGGTCCGGTGAGCGCGAACGATGAAGCGGACTATCCGTTTCTCGCGAGCGAGCTTCGCCTGCTCGAGCGGCGTCTCGAACACAACCTGCCGACGCTCGGCATCTGTCTTGGCGCACAACTGATGGCGCGCGCGCTCGGTGCGCGCGTCGCACCCGCGGTGCGCGGCGAGGTCGGCTGGCTGCCGCTCACGCTGACGGCATCCGGCAGCGAATCCGTGCTGCGTCACTTCACCGGTGCGCCCGTGTTCCACTGGCATGGCGATGCCTTCGATCTTCCCGAGCACGGCGTGCCGCTCGCATCCACGCCCGACTGCCCGCACCAGGCGTTCTCCGTCGGCGCAAACCTGCTCGGCGTGCAGTTTCATCCGGAAGTGACGCCCGAAGGACTGGAGTCGTGGTACGTCGGGCATTACCGCGCGCTTCGGAATCCATCGAGTCCGCCTCTGCGCGATCTGCGCGCGGATGCCGCACGGCACGGCGAGACGCTGCAACACAACGCTGCGCATTTCTTCAACGAATGGCTCGCCGGGCTCGAACACGCATGAAGCTTGCCTTCGAACACGGCTGGAATCTCTCGCCGCGCGAAGCAATCGCGCTGCAGAAGGAAATCGCGCCGCGCGTGATCGCGCGTGACGATTTCGGCGCCATCCGGCGCGTGGCGGGCGTGGATACGGGCTTTGAAGACAACGGCACCGTCACGCGCGCCGCCATCGTCGTGATGGACGCAGACTCGCTCGACGTCATCGAGTCCGTTCTGCACCGTGAACCGACGCGCTTTCCCTACGTGCCGGGCCTGCTTTCGTTCCGCGAGATTCCCGCGCTGCTCGGCGCGTTCGAACGCCTCCAGGAACTTCCCGATCTCCTGCTTTGCGATGGCCAGGGCATCGCGCATCCGCGCAGGCTCGGCATCGCCGCGCACCTCGGCGTGATCACGGGACTGCCGGCGCTCGGCGTCGGCAAGTCGCGCCTGACGGGAAAGCATGATGAACCGGGCAACGCGCGCGGCGACTCGACGCCGCTCATCGACAAGGATGAAATCATCGGCCGCGTGCTGCGCACGCGCGCGAACGTGAAACCGGTGTATGTCTCCGTTGGAAACCGCGTCAGCCTGGACACCGCAACCGAACTCGTGCTCCGCTTCACGACGCGCTACCGGTTGCCCGAACCGATACGTGCGGCGGACAGGCTGTCATCGTCCCGGCGCTGATTGCTCGCGCGCGGCGAGGCAAGCCAGGCTTTGCGCATGCAGCGCGGAGAGGTTCACGAGACGATGGCGGCCGATCTTCATGGCCGGAAGGTATCCCCGGTCCAGCATGCCGCGCACGACGCCGACTTCCAGCCCGGAAATCTCCGCGAAGCGTTCCTTGCTGACAACGGGGCTGAGGAGGGCAACGCCAGGGAAAAGGCAAGGCTTCGCTAGGCCGCAACATTCCATGTCGGCTAGACTCCCGTCACTTTGTTTCACACTAAATCACAATGGGTTTGACACTCGTCATACCCTTTGCCAATCGTAACAGGAAAGCGATCGATGTCAACCATTGGTGAACGGATTCGAATGTTGCGTGAATCCACGGGGCTTGGGCGTACGCTCTTTTCGCGCAAGCACGGACTGAAGGAACAGACACTGGTGGCGGTCGAGAGCGGCCGGCGGAAACCCGGTTTCGAGATCATTGAGAAGATCGCGCTCGCATATCCCGAATACTGCTGCTGGATGATTACCGGAAAGCTCAGTACGAAAGTCGTGCAGGTGAAGCCGAAGAAACTCAAGGACTGAACAACGCCGCTAGGCGGGCTGCGGTTCGCCGAGGCGAACGATATCGAGTTCGCGTTTCCTGCCATGCAGGTAGCGCACGAGTATCCGGTAGGTATCCAGGTCGAACGCGCCTTCCAGTTTCGATGAATCGAACAGGTCGCCCTGCAGATCCCGTTCGCGGATCGTGCCGAGATGGCACCAGTTCTCAAGAATGTGGATGTCCGTGCCGCCGTCGGGGTTTCTTTCGCGGATGCCGATGCGCCCGGGATACGGCCACGCCTTGAGTTTCAGTTTCCCCAGCGCCTGCATCAGCCGGATGTGATGTTTCAGTTCCGGCTCCGCGCCTTCGCAGGCGCCGCGGCATTTCTTCAGCTGCCGTGCAAAGCACGGCTGTCCCTTCGCGCCGCGCGCTTCGAGCCCGAGCTTTCGCGGGCACAGCCCGTGTTCGGTACACAGTTCGCGCAGCGCGTTCTCCGCGAGACGCTTCGTGCGAAACAAGCCGTGCAGTGCGCCTGCGTTGTCGAAGTCGGAGGCTGCGACATGAACGATCTTCACCACGGGTTCCGCGGCAGCATCCTTTGCAAGCTGCAGCGACAGCAGGCTTTCCGTGCGCCGCTGGCGGCGGTTGAGCGTCGGCAGCCGTTCCTTGATCTCGCGGTTCTCAAGCAGCAGCGCGCCGAGTTCGCCTGCTGTCGTCGTGCATTCCACGTGCCGCACCTGCTGCGCGAGACGCATTTCCTTGCTACTTGCATGGTCCGCGGAGAAATGTGAAAGCACGCGCGAGCGCACGTTCACGCTCTTGCCCACATATAAAAGGAGGCCGTTCTCGTCGTAGAAGCGGTAGACGCCCGGCGTCTCCGCGAGCGCGTCGATCTCGGCGGCGGGCAGGTGCGGCGGCAGGGCGGGACGCTTGATGAGTTCGCCGATGGCGGCGTTCACGGTTGCCTCGCCATGTTCGCGGAATGCGACATCCAGGAACTGGTGGATCAGCCTGGCGTCGCCGAGCGCGCGGTGCCGGTCGGAGACGTCGAGTGCGTGACGGCCGATGAGCGCATCGAGGTTGTGACGCGTGTATGCGGGATAAAGCCGCCGCGAGAGTTTCACCGTGCACAGCGGCTGGCGATGGAACTTCAACCCGGCGCGCTGGAATGCATGGCGCAGGAAGCCGTAGTCGAAGCGCGCGTTGTGCGCGACGAACACGCGGTCTTCCAGCAGCGCGGCGAGTTCGTCGGCGATCTCCTCGAAGCGCGGTGACGCGACGACGTCCGCATTGGAAATCCCCGTGAAGTTCTCGATGAACGGCGGAATCGAGACGTCCGGATCGATGAGGCTCTGCCATTCGCGAAAAGTCCCGTCCGGCTCCGCCAGCACGACGCCGACCTCGATGATGCGGTCGACGCGCGGATGCGTGCCGGTGGTCTCGAGATCGACGAAGGCGAGCGGGCGGGGGTGCACGGGCAGGGTTCTCCGGGACGGAAGGAAAACGGGGGTGAAAACGCCCGCGAGCATAACGCAGCCGGCGGTTCCCCGAAAAAGTCGGACGCACCAGAAATATTACGAATTAATAAAGTCCGACTTGATTTAGTCCGAAATCGGATTATAATTTGCGCTGTCCGGTCGGCACTGCGGGTGCTCCGGGGTGACGCCGCTATCCCCTGGCCAAGCTCCCCCTGATCTTCCCCTCCCCGCAGGTGCCGCCGGACACTTTTTCAACTTAATAGTCCGTAAATGGATTAAATGGTTTCGGATAAATGCTGCACCGTTCATACAAGTGGTTGAAAGTCCTGCTGTTCCTGGTGATCGCCGGGACGGCGAGCTTTTCTGCACAGGCATCGGAAACTGACGATTCCGGCCTGCTCGGCCCGTTGCGGCTGCGCGATCTCACGCCGTTCGCGCTTCAGCGGCTGGACTTCCTGCCCGCGAGCGCCGCCGCGCGCTACCCGGAGGGCTGGGCGGCGGAGGCGAACGTCTCGTACACGAACACCTTCATCATGAGCGGCAACGTGCATGACTACCTGGAGGCGCGGGGCACGCGCGCGCCGCTGGCGGACGCGGATTTCGCGGCGCTGGCAGCGCTGGACGGCGATGCCTTCTATTTCGATGGCTCCATTTCCGTGCTCAGCCTTTCCTTCCACTACGGTGTGTCGGAATCGCTGGCGGTGTACGGCATCCTGCCCGTGCATCGCTATCACGGCGGTTCGCTGGACGCAGCCATCGAGAGTTTTCACCGCAAGGCCGGGTTCAGCGATTTCGGCCGGGATCTTGTCGCGCAGGACCGGTTCCAGGGTTTCTTCAAGGTGGGCGACCACGAGGTGGCGTTCGCGGAAGCACCGCGCGGCACCGGGATTGCGGATCCGGTGATCGGTCTTCGCAAGCGCGGCCTTTCCGCCGGCGCGTGGGACGTGGTGCTGGAAGTCGCGGCGAAACTGCCGCTCGGCGCGAGCGATCCCCTGTTCTCATCCGGGCATGCGGACATCGGCGCGCAGGTTTCCTTCCAGCGCCAGTGGGCGGACGACGGCCTTTATTTCAGCCTGAACCATGTGTGGTTCGGCGGCTCCGACAGTTTCGGCGCGATGCGGCGGCACATTCCGAGCATCACGGCGGCGTGGGAGCGGCGCGTTGCACCGCAGACGAGCGTCGTGCTGCAGGCGACCGCGGCACGCAGCATCTTCCGTGGCGACACCGATCCCGAGCTTGCGGCGAACCAGTACCAGCTGAGCGCCGGCATCCGGCATCGCCGCGGCGCACTGCATTACACGTTCGCGCTCACGGAAAATGTTGTGAATTTCAACAACACGCCGGACATCGGTTTTCACTTCGGCATCGGTGTCGCTTACTGAAGCGGCTTGACTTGAAACAGGCATGGACTTATCAATGCTGGACTATCCCGTAGAGAAAGACCGTCTGATGGACCGTACGAAAGAGTGTGCCCGCGAGCCTGCGCTTGCCGTGATTCGCGAAGTGGTGCGCGCCTACCAGGCGTTCAGCGAGTTCAGCATGGGCGACATCAAGCGCTTCGGGCTGACGGGACCCGAGTTCGACGTGCTCGCAACGCTCGGCAACCAGCCCGGGATGACGTTCAAGGACATCGGCGAGAACACGCTCATCACCAAGACCACGCTCACCGGCGTCGTCGACCGGCTTGAACAGAAAGGCCTGGTCGAGCGGCGCAACTGCCCCGAAGACCGCCGCTGCATGCGCGCGGTGCTCACCGAGAAGGGCGACGCGCTGTTCCGCGAAGTGTTTCCCGATCATGTCGAACGCTTGAAGCAGCGTCTTGCAACGCTCAGCGACGAAGAACAGGAACGCGTCATCGCCGTGCTCGACAAGGTGCGACGCCTGCTGAGCGAGTGACGTTCGCCGGCAGCGCCACGAAAACCGCATGCCGGAACATCGCAACCACACCTCCCTCGCGCACCAGGTCTACGGCTATCTCGCCGACGACGAGGACGCGCGCGTCTGCAAGGACATTCCCGACGCCGCCTGCCATGAGCAGCCGCGCAGCTTTCTCCTGCAACTGCTCGCAAACTCGCTCACGAAACTCGGCGACAGCATCGCAAGTCCGCGCCTCGTGCTCGCGTGGCTGTTGTCCACGCTCGGCGCGCCGGCCGTGTTCGTCGCCATGCTTGTGCCCGTGCGCGAATCGCTCGCGCTGCTGCCGCAGCTGTTCATCGCGCAGTTCCTGCGCGAGCGCGCGGTACGCAAGGTTTTCTGGGTCGCGGGCGCGATCGTGCAGGCGGGCGCGCTCGGCGCGATGCTTGTTGCGGCGCTGACGATCGAAGGCGCGGCGCTCGGCATCGCCATCATCGGCGCGCTCGCTGTCTTCTCGCTCGCGCGCGGCGTGTGTTCCGTCACGGCAAAGGATGTTCTCGGCAAGACGGTTTCAAGAACGCGGCGCGGACGGCTCACCGGGCAGTCCGCGTCCATCGCCGGCGCCATCGCGCTCGTGGTGGCGGCGATCGTCGTGTTCGCGCCCGCCTTGGACGCATCGCGCATGTTGTTCGCGCTGCTGCTCGGCATTGCGGCGCTGCTGTGGC
Source organism: uncultured Gammaproteobacteria bacterium (assembly GCA_964599565.1). GTDB lineage: Bacteria > Pseudomonadota > Gammaproteobacteria > Natronospirales > JAJUFS01 > JAJUFS01. The sequence goes on along the minus strand of CAZRFE010000002.1, from coordinate 8,663 downwards.
TCGTCGCCGCGCTGCTGTATGCGCGCATCCCGGAGATGCCGGGCGCGACATCCGGCGGCGGCAACGCATTCCGCGAAGCCGTGCGTTCGCTCGGGCTGCTGGTGCACGACCGGCAGTTCGCGGCGTTCGTGTGGACGCGCGTGCTGCTCGTTGCAACGGCGTTCGCGATTCCCTATCTCGTCGTGCTTGTTGCGCGCGCAGGAAGCGCGGGCGCGACAACGCTCGGCGCAATGCTCGCAGCGGACGGACTCGCGGGACTCGTTGCCGGCGCCGCTTGGGGACGTTTCGCGGATCGCAGTGCGCGCGGCGTGATGACGGCGGCTGCGTCCCTGTCCGTGCTCGTGATGATCGCAGCGCTGCTGCTTGCGGGTTTCGCGCGTCCGTTGCTCGGGCATGTCGCGGTTGCCGCCGCGCTGCTGTTCGCGGCGGCGGTTGCGCATCACGGCGTGCGCGTCGGGCGCAAGACGTATCTCGTCGACATGGCGGACAGCGAAAACCGCGCAAGCTACGTTGCCGTCAGCAACACGGTGATGGGTGTCGTGCTTTTCGCCGGTGTCCTGCTCGGCTGGCTCGACCACGCGCGTGGTGCGAGCGCGGTGCTGATGCTGCTTGCCGTCATCGGCGCATTCGCCGCGTTTCGTTCCGCGCGCCTGCCTGATGTTTCCGGCTGAACGTCTTCACCCACGCGGCCTGCGTGGAAACACCCCACGCGTACCCCATCGTACCGGTTGAATGCCGGGCACTGCGCCCGGAGATTGGCGGCGTGCAGAACGCATCCGGAACACGGCATCCCTTTCACGGCAATCGCCTGCTCGCGGCGCTGGACGATGCCTCCTGCGAACGCCTGCTTGCGGTGTCCGAGCCTGTGGCGCTCGCGCTCGATGAGGTGCTGTGCGAACCCGGCGAGCGTGCCGCACATGCCTGGTTTCCGGCGGATGCCATCGTTTCGCTGCTCGGCGTGCTGGAGGATGGCGCAACGACGGACATCGCGCTCGTCGGTCACGATGGCCTGGTCGGCGCGGCCATCGTGACAGGCGGCGATTCGCTGCCGTTTCGCGCGGTCGTGCAGTCCGCCGGCGTCGCGTTTCGCGTGAAGACGCAATGGGTGAAGGATGAACTGGAGAGAAACGCAACGTTTCGAAAACGCCTGTTGCGTTACACGCAATCGCTCGTCACGCAGGTGGCGCAGACCGCCGTCTGCAACCGTCATCACACCGTCGATCAGCAACTGTGCCGCTGGCTGCTGCTCTCGCTCGACCGCAGTGCATCGCGCACGCTGGACATGACGCAGGAACGCATCGCGACGAATCTCGGTGTGCGCCGCGAAGGCGTGACCATGGCGGCGCGCAGGCTGCAGCAGCTGAACATCATCGATTACAGCCGCGGGCACATCACGGTGCTCGATCGCGCACGCCTGGAGGCGCTGTGCTGCGAATGCTATGCCATCGTGCGCAGCGAGACGGAACGGCTGCTCGGGAAGTGACGCAGCGCGCCTTTGACAATGCCTGTATGCGCCATCGAACAGACGCATTCGATTCATCACGGTTAGTTTTCGAGCCGCAGGCAACGGCTTGCACGCTCCGGATCGAAACCGGAGAACCATGCCGAGGCATTTCGCCGACGCATCAATCGTGAAAGAGGACATTCGTCATGCCCAACCAGAACCAGCAGAGCCCGGGACGCAAGTCCGCACAACCGAATCGTGACCGGCAACAGCAGGCACAGCCGCGGCAGGGCGGCGGACGCCAGCAGAGCGGTCAGCAGCGCCAGGACCGTAACCGCACCCAGTGACGGGAAACGCCAGCGTCGCTGAATGAGCGGCGCAATGCATCTGCATGGCGGCCGTGCGTGATGGCCGCCTTGTTCATCGTTGACTGGAAAGGCGCGGCGGGCGACTGCCGCGCCTTTTTCGTGTCCGCATCGATCTTGACTTCACGCGCAGCGGATTCATGATGTCACGCCCGCACCGGGCAGCCACGCAAGCAATCACGATGACGGACGAACGCAGTTCGGAAGACGAAACGGGCTCTGCGCCCGTTGCGCGCGCTGCGAATGCGCGCGGCGATTTCGCGGTGATCGGATCGCTGCTGCCTTACCTGCGTCCGTACGCAGGCAGGATCACGCTCGCGCTGCTGCTGATACTCGCGGCAAAACTCGCCAACCTGCTTGTGCCGCTGATGCTCAAGCAGATCGTCGACCGCCTGAACGTCGAACCCGATCTCCTCATGCTGCCGGTTGCGCTGCTGCTCGCCTACGGCGGTGCGCGCATCGGCGTGACGATGTTCACCGAGCTTCGGCAGGTGGTGTTCGCGCGCGTGATGGCGCGCGTCTCGCGGCAGATCACGCTGAAGGTGTTCCGGCATCTGCATGGCCTCAGCCTCAGGTTCCATCTCGGCCGGCGCACCGGCGGCGTTGCGCGCGATGTCGAGCGCGGCGGCAGCGCGATCGCGGACCTGCTCGACTGGACGCTGTACACCATCGTGCCGACGGTGCTCGAAGTGCTGCTCGTGACCATCGTGCTCGTGGTGGCATACGACTGGGGATTCGCGCTGATCACGCTCGGAACGCTTGCGGTGTACGCCGCGTGGACGTTCTCCGTCACGGAATGGCGCACGCGCTATTACCGCGCGGCGGTGGAGGCGGACACGAAGTCGAACGAGCGCGCCGTGGATTCGCTGCTCAACTACGAGACGGTGAAATACTTCAACAACGAGGCGCACGAAGCGACGCGCTACGACGAGAATCTTCGCCATCTCGAGAACGCGCGTGTGAAGGCGCAGAAATCGCTTGCGGTGCTCAACCTCGGCCAGACGGTTGCGGTGTCCATCGGCGTCACCGCGATGATGTGGCGCGCGGCCGCCGGCGTCGTTTCCGGCGAACTCACCATCGGCGATCTCGTGCTGGTGAACGCCTACCTGCTGCAGCTCTCCGCGCCGCTGTTCCTGCTCGGCATGGTGTATCGCGAAGTGAAGCAGGCGCTGACGAACATGGAACGCCTGTTCGGGCTGCTCGACGAACGCCAGGATGTGCAGGATCGTGCCGGTGCAAGGCCGCTCACTGCCAGCCGTCCGCGCGTTGCGTTCGAGAACGTGCATTTCGGCTACGATCCGCGCCGCGAGATCCTGCACGGCGTGGATTTCGAGATTCCGCCGGGCGGCACCGTTGCCGTCGTCGGTCATTCCGGTTCAGGCAAGTCCACGCTTGCGCGCCTTCTCTATCGTTTCTATGACATCGATTCAGGATGCATCCGCATCGACGGGCACGATCTTCGCGATGTCACGCAGGCATCGGTGCGCGCGTGCATCGCGATCGTTCCGCAGGACACGGTGCTGTTCAACGACACGATCTTCTACAACATCCGCTACGGCCGGCCTTCCGCGACGCGCGAGGAAATCGAGGCCGCGGCGCGCGCCGCGCATATCCACGATTTCATCGTGCGGCTGCCGGATGGTTACGAAACGGAAGTGGGCGAGCGCGGCCTGAAACTCTCCGGCGGCGAGAAGCAGCGCGTCGCGATTGCGCGCGCGCTTCTCAAGAATCCCGCGATCCTGATTTTCGATGAGGCGACATCCGCGCTGGATTCGAAATCGGAGAAGGCGATCCAGGCGGAACTCGACCGCATCCAGGTCGGACGCACCGCGCTCGTGATCGCGCATCGCCTCTCGACCGTGATGGGCGCCGACCAGATTCTCGTGATGGAACAGGGACGCATCGTCGAGCGCGGCACGCACGCGGCGTTGCTTGCCGAAAACGGTCACTACGCGCAGATGTGGAAACTGCAGCAGCAGGAGCGCGCGCTGGCGGAAGAGTCGAAGGTGCGGTAGGTGCGGCGTTACATCGACGCGGCGGATTTCATCGCCACGGACCGGCACGGCGGCGCATGTTTCAGCCCCGCGATGTAGGTGTCGACGAAATGCTCGGCAAGTTCGTCAAGGTGAATGATGTCCGGGTGGATGAACCAGTTGTAGATCAGCCCGTCGAGGTAGCTGAAGAAACCGATCATGGCATTGCGCGGATCGAGGTTCGCCGGAAGCTGGCCGGCCTTGACCGCGGCTTCGAAGAAGGTCTGGATCTTCGGTGCACATTCGTTGCGCGATTCCAGCCGTCGCGCCAGCGCCGGCTCCGCCTCGTCCACGCGCTCGCACTTGTGGAAGAGGATGTCGTACACCTGCCGCGTCTTCTCGTCGGTCACCGCGCGGCGCAGCATCATGATCGCGTTCTTGCGGATGCGGCCGAGCGGATCGCATTCGGCTGTCGCGCAGCAGCCGCTCCAGACTTCATCGAGCGGCATCTTGGTGCGTTCCCAGAGCGCTTCCATGAGGTCGGTCTTGTTGCGGAAATGCCAGTACAGCGCGCCGCGCGTCACGCCGGCCGTCTTCGCGATGTCGTCCAGCGACGCGCTCGTCACGCCCCGGTGACAGAAGACCTGAGCAGCTGCATCGAGCAGCCGTTCCCGGGTGATTTCCGCTTCCTCTTTGGTTTTTCTTGCCACGACGGCCTCGCTCTCGGGTTTGAACCCAACCACGCTCCGTAACACTACTGACAGAAGGCTGTCAGGAGACGTCCCGTAAATTCTGCCTCCGTTCCGCCTCGAATCAAGCGCCGGAAGCGCATTTACCAATAAGCGACCGCATTCTGCCGAGCCGCTGGCGGAGTTTACACCACTATTTACAAACATTCGCGTATGTATGTATAGTGCGTCGCCATAAGGGTGGAAACCCATCCACCTCGGGATTTTCAGAAAGCCGGAGTCATCCAGATGCCGTTCCAGAACATCAAGAAAGTGCTGTTTCTCTTGCTTGTCGCGCCCGTTCTTTCCGCCTGCCAGGACGGCAACGCCCAGGAAGCCGGCGCGGCTTTTCCTCCGCCCGCAGTCGCTGTCGCCACGGTCGTCCCGCACGAGGTCCCCGTGGTGCGCGAATACGTCGGCCAGACCATGGGCTCGCGTGAAGTCGAGATCCGCGCCCGTGTCAGCGGAATCGTCGAGCAGCGCCTGTACGACGAGGGCGCGGTGGTGGAAGCCGGCGCACCGCTGTTTCGCATCGACCCGAAACCCTTCGAGGTGATGGTCGCGGCCGCGGAAGCGGAACTCGCGCAGGCACGCGCGCAGCACACGCGCGCCGACCGAGAGAAAACGCGTCTCGAACCGCTCGCGAAAGCGAATGCCGTCAGCCAGAAGGAAATCGACGATGCGCGATCCGAAGCGGAACTCGCTGCTGCCACGGTCAAGCTTGCCGAAGCGGCGCTGCGCGATGCACGCATCCAGCTCGGCTACACGACGGTCACCGCGCCGATCACGGGCGTGAGCGGCATTGCGCGCAAGTTCGAAGGCGCGCTCGTCACCGCCGGCGCGGACAGCCTGCTCACCACGCTCGTGCAGACGGATCCGATGGACGTGCATTTCTCGATTTCCGAGAACGAATGGCTGACCGCGCAGCGCGAACGCGCCGCCGGAAAGCTCGAGGTGCCGGCGGAAAGCGAACTCGATGTGCGCATCGAGCTTGCAGACGGCACGGTGCTCGACCGCATCGGGCACATCAATTTCTCCGCCGCGCGCATCGACACCACGACCGGCACCTACAGCCTGCGCGCGAGCTTTCCGAATGCGGATGGCGCGCTCAAGGCCGGCCAGTTCGTGCGTGTGAAGGTGAGCGGCGCCACGCGGCCAAACGCGGTGACCGTGCCGCAGAAGGCGGTGCTGGAAGGTCCGAGCGGCAAGTTCGTGTTCGTCGTCGGCAGGGATGAGAACGGTGCGGACATCGTCGAGTTCCGTCCCGTTGAAGTCGGCGAATGGGTGACGAACGAAAACGGCGAGCAGTGGGTCGTGCGCTCGGGCCTTGCCGCCGGCGACCAGGTGATTCTCGACAATTTCGTGCGGCTGCGCCCCGGTGCGCCGGTGACCCTCATCGACCCGGCGGTAGCGGACGCACCCGCTGTCGCGGCTGCGCGCTGATCGAGAGCGCCGCAGACATACCCCAAAGGAGCTTCCATGTTCTCGCGTTTCTTCATCGACCGGCCGATCTTCGCGATGGTGATCTCGGCCTTCATCATCATCGCCGGCCTCGCCGCGATGCGTGCGCTGCCCATCGCGCAGTACCCGGAAATTTCGCCGCCGGTCGTGATGGTCACGGCGATCTACCCGGGCGCGTCCGCGGAGGTGCTCGAGAACACCGTCGCCGCACCGCTCGAGAACCAGATCAACGGCGTCGAGGACATGCTCTACATGAGCTCGACATCCACCTCGAACGGCGTGCTGCAGATCAGCGTCACGTTCGGCATCGGCGCGGATCCCGACAAGGCAGCGCTTGATGTGAACAACCGCGTCAAGCAGGCCGAGGCGAAACTGCCGCTCGAAGTGCGCCGCCAGGGCGTGACCGTCGAGAAGAGTTCGTCGTCGTTCCTGCAGGTGATCGCGTTCCGCTCGCCCGACGGCCGCTTCGACGACATCTACACCAGCAACTACGTGACGATGAACGTGCTCGATCGCCTGAAGCGCGTGCCCGGCACGACGGGCGTGCAGATCTTCGGTGCGAAGGATTACGCGATGCGCATCTGGCTGAAGCCGGACCGTCTCACGCAGCTCAATCTCGCAACGAGCGACGTGGCGCGCGCGATCCAGGAGCAGAACGCGCAGTTCGCGCCGGGCAAGATCGGCCAGCCGCCGGTATCGAACGGCCAGGAACTCGTCTACAGCATCACGAGCCAGGGCAGGCTTTCCGACGTTTCGGAATTCGAGAACATCGTGATCCGCACCGAGCCCGACGGTTCCATCCTGCGGCTTTCGGATGTGGCGGATGTCGAACTCGGCTCGCGCGACTATGAATTCCGCGGCCGCGTGAACGGCCAGGCCGCGACGCTCGTCGGCGTATTCCTGCAGCCGGGCACCAACGCGCTCGACGTGGCGGACGAAGTGAACGCGGTGATGGATGAACTTTCCGCTCGCTTTCCCGAAGGCCTTGAACACAGCGTGGTGTACGACACGACGCGCTTTGTGGAGGTCTCGATCCGCGAAGTGGTGAAGACGCTCGCCGAAGCGATGGTGCTCGTGTTCCTGGTCGTGTTCCTGTTCCTGCAGAACTGGCGCGCGACGCTGATCCCGACGCTCGCCGTGCCGGTGTCGCTGATCGGCACGTTCGCGGGGCTGCATCTGCTCGGGTATTCCATCAACACGCTGACGCTGTTCGGCATGGTGCTTGCGATCGGCATCGTCGTGGATGACGCCATCGTCGTGCTCGAGAACGTCGAGCGCATCATGCACGAGGAGAAGCTCCCCGCGTACGACGCGGCGATCAAGGCGATGCGCGAAGTGACGGGACCGGTGATCGCGATCGTGCTCGTGCTGATCGCGGTGTTCGTGCCGATCGCGTTCGTCGGCGGTCTCGCGGGCGAGCTGTATCGGCAGTTCGCGATCTCGATTTCCATTTCCGTCGGCATTTCCGGCCTTGTAGCGCTCACGCTCACGCCCGCGCTGTGCGTGATGATCCTGCGCCACGAGCACAGGAATCCCGGTCGCTTCTTCCAGTGGTTCAACGCGTTCTTCGAGCGCATCACGCATCGCTATACGGCGGGCGTTGCCTGGATGCTCAGGCGCGCGACGCTCGGCATGCTGCTGTTCGCGGGCATGGTTGCGATCACCGCGGGCCTGTGGAAGGCCACGCCGGGTTCGCTCGTACCGGACGAGGACCAGGGTTTCTACATCACCGCGGTGATGCTGCCGGACGGCGCGTCGCTCGATCGCACGGACGCGGTCGTTGCGGAAGTCGTGAAGCAGATCAAGTCGAATCCCGCGAACGACTACGCGATCGCGTTCACCGGTTTCGATTTCCTTGGCGGTGGCTACCGCAATTCCGCGGCGACGATCTTCGTGCCGCAGGTGCACTGGGACGAGCGCGACGTGACGGCGAGCGCGCTCGTCGGCGAGCTTTACATGAAGACCGCGCACATCCGCGAAGGACTCGTGCTTGCGTTCAATCCACCGCCGATCTTCGGCCTCGGCGCCGCGGGTGGTTTCGAGCTCTACATACAGAACCGCGGCGAAGGCGGACCTGCGCGCCTCAACGACGTTGCGCAGCAGTTCCTTGCCAGGGCGAACCAGGACCCGATGCTGATGAACGTCGCGACGCTGTGGCGCGCAAACACGCCGCAGCTCAACGTCGACGTGGATCGTGAAAAGGCGAAGGTGCTTGGCGTGCCGGTGGATGAAATCTTCAACACGCTGTCATCGACGCTCGGCACGTACTACGTGAACGATTTCAACAAGTACGGCCGCACCTGGCAGGTGCTGATGTCGGCGCATCCGGATTACCGCCGCCGGCCGGACGACATCGGCGACATCTACGTGCGCTCGAAGGACGGGAGGCAGATTCCGCTCGATGCGCTCGCGACGGTCGAATACTCCGCCGGACCCGAAACGATGGATCGCTTCAACAACCTGCCGGCGGTGAAGATCTTCGGCAGCGGCGCACCGGGCGTGAGTTCCGGCCAGGCCATCGAGCGCGTCGAGCAGATCCTCGCGGAAACGCTGCCGGAAGGCTTCAGCTACGACTGGTCCGGCGCATCGTTCCAGGAGAAGCAGTCCAGCGGCGCGGGCGCGTTCGCGCTGATTCTTGCGGCGGTGATGGTGTTCCTGATTCTCGCCGCGCAGTACGAACGCTGGTCGCTGC
>CAZRFE010000001.1:119687-122096 GCA_964599565.1 uncultured Gammaproteobacteria bacterium | reverse complement strand
GAGCAGGTGATCTTCGTGCGCAGCGACCAGTACAGCTTCGTGAAGGCGGGCGTGCCGGCGGTGTTCCTGGTGCCGGGCTGGACGTCGAGCGATCCTGCGATCAACGGCGAAGAGCAGATGCGCAACTTCGAGCAGGAGCATTACCACGGCCCGTCGGACGACCTGTCGCTGCCGTTCGATCACGATTCGGCGCACCGCTTCGCGGCCGCGAACTTCCTGATCGGGCTGGACGTCGCGAACCGCGCGAACATGGTCCGCTGGAACGAGGGCGATTTCTTCGCCAAGCGTTTCGCGGCCGATCGTGAAACGGTGAAGGTCGCGCCCTGAGCGGGCTCGACCTGAACGAAAAAGCCGGGATTCATCCCGGCTTTTTTTATTCCTCCGTGCCGGCGTCCGCCGGACCGAAGACCTGCGAGCGCCAGCCGGGCCCCAGCCGCTGCTCGATGTAGTCGCGGATCAGCTTGCGGACCATCTGCGAGGCGGTCACGTCTTCCTGCGCGCAGAGTTTTTCAAACACGGCTTTCTTGTCCGGGTCGATGAGCAGCGTCAGCCGCGCGGTGCGGTTTTCCATGGCACGTTGATCCGTATCAATGATGTTAAAGATATTAACATTGAAAATTAACGTGTTGAACATCTAAGATGCGTCACGGCCACCACTTCCGGGGGTTGAAACATCCATCCATGCCGCACCGCACCCAGCTGTTTTCCCTGCGCATCGCGAGCGCATTCCGCGACAGCGTCCTGAAAGAACCCTACACGCGCCAACGCTTCCTGAAGGACCTGATCGCGGGCGTCACGGTCGGCATCATCGCCATACCGCTTGCCATGGCGCTTGCGATCGCGAGCGGCGTGCCGCCGCAGCACGGCCTTTACACCGCGATGATCGCGGGCTTCGTCATCGCGCTCGCGGGCGGATCGCGCTTCAGCATTTCCGGGCCCACGGCTGCCTTCGTCGTGATCCTGCAACCGGTAACGGCCGCGTTCGGGCTCGGCGGACTGCTCATCGCGACCTTGCTCGCCGGTGTGATCCTCGTCGGGCTCGCCATCGCGCGCTTCGGGCGGCTCATCGAATACATCCCCGAATCGGTGACGCTCGGTTTCACCTTCGGCATCGGTGTGGTGATCGCGACCTTGCAGCTGAAGGATTTCTTCGGCCTGCCGGTGCACGAGCTGCCGGAATCCTGGCTCGGGAAGATCACGGAACTCGGCGGTGCGCTCGGCGCGCTCGATGGCGGCGCGACGCTTGTCGGTGCGCTGACGCTCGGCGTGCTCATCGCCTGGCCGCGACTGAAACTCCCGCTGCCGGGACACCTGCCGGCGATACTCATCGGCGTTGGCGCATCGCTGCTGCTGGCGCGCGCCGGTCATCCTGTCGACACCATCGGCTCGCAGTTCACTTATCTTCTGCCGGATGGCACGAGCGGGAACGGCATTCCGCCCGTGCTGCCGCACTTCGACTGGCCCTGGCAGCAACCCGGGCCCGATGGCGCGCCGCTTGCGTGGTCGATCGAAACCTTTCGCGCGCTGCTGCCGGCGGCGTTTTCCATTGCGATGCTCGGTGCGATCGAATCCCTGCTGTGCGCGGTCGTGCTGGACGGCATGACTGGCCGGCGGCATCACGCGAACTCGGAACTGCTGGGGCAGGGCATCGGCAATCTCATCGTGCCGTTCTTCGGCGGCATTACCGCAACGGCCGCCATCGCGCGTTCGACGGCGAGCTTTCGCGCCGGCGCGGAGTCGCCCGTCGCCGGCATGATCCACGCGCTGTTCGTGATGGCGGGCCTGCTTGCGCTCGCGCCGCTCCTTTCCTGGCTGCCGATGGCATCGATGGCGGCGCTGCTCATGCTCGTCGCCTGGAACATGAGCGAAGCGCACAAGGTTGCAGCGCTCGTGCGCAAGGCGCCGCGCGGCGACGTGCTCGTGCTGCTGCTGTGCCTTGTGCTCACCGTGCTGTTCGACATGGTGATCGCGATCAGTGCGGGCATCGTGCTTGCGTCGCTCCTTTTCATGCGCGATGTCTCGCAGATGACGAAGGTCAGCGACATCACCGCGAAGCCGCGGCAGGGACTGGCGGAACAGTGGAACGAACTGCCGGAAGGCTGGTCGGTGTTCAAGATCACCGGCCCGCTGTTCTTTGCGGCGGCGGATCGCGTGTTCTCGGAACTGCTCGCGCAGGCAGAAGGCAGGCGCGGCGTCGTGCTTTACATGGATGGCGTGCCGGTGCTGGATGCGGGCGGACTTTCCGCGCTCGGCAAGTTCACCGATGCGTGTGCGCGGCGCGATGTGCAGGTGATGATCGCGGATCTCCAGTTCCAGCCGCTGAAGACGCTGGCGCGCGCGCAGTTCCGCCCGGTGGAAGGGAAGCTTGCGTTTGCCTCGACGCTACGGGAGGCGATCGAGAAGATCATC
>CAZRFE010000001.1:0-119587 GCA_964599565.1 uncultured Gammaproteobacteria bacterium | reverse complement strand
GGAAGGGAAGCTTGCGTTTGCCTCGACGCTACGGGAGGCGATCGAGAAGATCATCGCGACACGCGCGTGACGCCTTCATGATCGTCCGGCTCACGCTTTCTCCGGCAGCGTCTGGTTGAAATAGCGCTCGAGGTATTCCTCGAAGCTCAGCGTGTCCGCGGCTTCGATGGTGCGCTGGTCGTCGAGCGAACGCTGCGCGATCTCGCGGAAGTCGTTCTCGCGGCTCTCCGGCAGCGGGCTGGCAAGGTGTGCATCGCGATGTTCCAGCGACTTGCGCAGCGCGAACTCGAAGAACGATTCCCGGTTGTCCGCCATTTCCTTCAGCATGCGCGCCGATGGCGTGCGCTCGGGGTCGGCAGCGACTTCGCGCTGCAGTGCAAGCGCCGAGGTGTAGCGCCGGTCCGGTTCGCAGCTGTCGAGAATTTCCGCCACGGACTGCATGGCTTCCAGTGCTTCATCCGCCCATGCGCGCAGTTCGACGTCCTGTCCGTTGTGACGCAGTTTCAGCCCCGGTTCGCGGCCGCGCGTCGCGACCAGCGTCTGGTTGTGATCGATCTCCGCCTGTTCGCCATTGCCGATGGTCGGGCTCGGGCTCAGCAGGCAGAACGCGAGGAACACTTCCAGGAAGTAAAGCTCGGCGAGGTTGACGCCGGCGGGATCGAACGCGGAGACATCGAGTGCGCGCACTTCGATGTAGCGCACGCCGCGACGCTTCAGTGCGAGCGTCGGTTTCTCGCCCGAGCGCGCGATGTTCTTCGGGCGGATGAAGCTGTAGTACTCGTTCTCGATCTGCAGGATGTGATCGTTGAGCTGGCGGTATTCATTGCCGACCTTCACGCCGAGCTTCGCGTACGGCGGCCATGGCGTGTTGATGGCATGGCTGAGGTTCGCAACATACGTATCGAGATCGTTGTACGAAACCTTCAGCGCCGCCTGCGCGGCCTTGTTCCGGTAGCCGATGTCGCTCATGCGCAGCGAGGTTGCGAAGGGCAGGCAGGCGGTGTGCGCGTCGCGGTATTCGAGACCGGGAAGATCGCCCGCCGCGGCTTCGATGAAACTGCGGCACACGGCCGGCGATGCGCCGAAGAGATACGGCACCAGCCAGCCGAGACGCTGGAAGTTGCGGATCAGTCCGAAGTACGCGGCGTTCCTGACCGCTTCCAGGTTGTCGCCGCCGAAACGTTCCTGCCAGCCCGGCCAGAAATGCTCGGGCAGCGAGTAGTTGAAATGCACGCCGGAGATCGCCTGCATGCGGCGTCCGTAGCGATGCCCGAGACCGTGACGGTAGACGTGTTTCATGCGCCCGACATTGGAGCTGCCGTAGCGTGCGATTGGAATGTCTTCGTCGCGGCCGAAGCGGCACGGCATGCTCGTCGCCCACAACAGTTCATCGCCCATGTTCGCGTACGTGAAGCGCTGCACGTCGTGCAGGAATTCGAGCGTCGTGCGCGCGTCCGTGTGCGGCGGCGTGATGAATTCGAGCAGCGCCTCGGAGTAATCGGTGGTGATGAAAGGATGCGTGAGCGTTGCGCCGAGCGCCTGCGGGTGATCGGTGAGCGCGAGCTGCCCGTCGGGCCGTACGCGCAGGCTTTCCTTCTCAAGGCCTTTAAGGCCGCCGTGGAAAAGACAGCCGCCCGTTGTGCGGCCGAGGGCATCGAGTGTCGCGGAATCGGGATACTGCAAGCGGGTGTCCCTTCATGCGTGTTCGAGGGGGGCGTTCCCGGTGAGGGTAACGGGGTCGGCGCATTATGCCGAAATTGTCCGTCCGTGAACCATCGCCACATAAGGTTAAAAAAAATCAGGGTTCTCACTGAATTAAGGTGTGCCAGGTCATATACTTTGTGGGAAGAACAAACCCACATATCCCAAATCAAGATGGCGGGAGCCGCTGTGCGGAACTGGCGGGGATACAGCAACGACGCGAGCGTGGCGCGCCGGACGGCCGGCTGGAGCGTGCTTGTGTTCCTGTTGACGGCGGGGTTGCTGCTGTCCGTGTCCTACACGCAGTACCTGCGCAACGACGCCGATCTCGAAGCAGCAACGCGCGTGCAGGCCGTGGAAACCGCGGTGCGCCTGCAGCAGGAAATCGACCATCACCTCAAGCTGCTGACTGTCCTGCGCGACAGCCTGAGCCGGAGCGGGCGCGTCAACCCGGATGCGTTTCGCGTCGAGGCCGGCGCCATCACGCGCGCATGGCCCGCGTTCCAGGCCATCAACTGGATCGATCCCGATGGCCGCATGCGCGTTGTCGTGCCGATGGCAGGCAACGAAGCGGCGGCGGATCTCGACGTGCTCGATGTACCCGATGCGGTGTCCGCGTTTCGCCGCGGGCTCGACGGCACCGGTGTTGCGGCAACGCCGCCGCTGGAACTGCGCCAGGGCGGGCGCGGCGTCACCACGTATCTTGCGGTGCGCGAGAACGGTGAAGTCCGCGGCGTCATCAACGGCGTGTTTCGCCTCGATGCGCTGTTCAGCGGACTGCTGAGTGCGGGCCTGCTCGAACGCTATGCCATACGCGTAACCGACGGCGCGCGGCCGGTGTATGCCGCCGGCGAGATCGGCGCGCAGTTTGTGAACCTGCCGCGCACCAGCGTGAGCTTCGATGACCGCAGCTGGCAGTTGCAGGTCGCACCGCGCATCGAGCGCGTCGCGGATTTCGCCGGGCAGTTCCACGAGCAAATACTCGGGATCGTCAGCGTCGCACTGCTGGCCGCGCTGCTCACCGGCCTTCTGGCGTACAAGCAGGTGTCGCTGCGGCAGACCGAGCAGCGCTTTCGCGATCTCAACCGCCTGCTGCCCGACATGGTGCTGGAGTGCAACGAGAACTGGCGCGTGGATTACCTCAACCATCGCGCGCGGGCGCATCTCGGATACACGGACAACGACGTTGCAGCGGGGCTCGCGCTCGGTGCGCTGCTCGACATGGATGACATGGACGACGTACTTGCCGCGCTGCCGGGCGCGCAGCGCGGCGACCATCCGGTCAACCGCGTGTGCAAGGTTGCGTGCCGGGATGGCAGCACGACGTCATGCGAGGTCACGCTCGGCGCCATCCACGACGAAGCCGGACGCTTTCGCGGCGCGCGCGCCGTGATGCGCGACATCACCGAGCGGCTTGAAGCCGAACGCACCATGAACCGGCTCGCCAACTTCGACGCCACGACGCAGCTTCCGAACCGCGCGATGTTCATGCAGGTGCTGGAGCACGAGATTCGCCAGGCGGCGGCGCACGAGCGCCGGCTCGTGCTCATGGTCATCGACCTCGACAACTTCAAGAGCATCAACGACCGGCTCGGACCGTCGACCGGCGATCACCTGCTGCGCGAGGCCGGGCAGCGGCTGCGCGATGCGCTGCAAGGCCAGGAATACGTGTTTCGCGTCAGCGGCGATGAATTCGCGGTGCTGTTCCATGCGCATGATGCGCACGAGAACATGGAAGGCGTGGCGCAGCTTCTGCTGAGCGCGCTGCGCCAGCCATACCGCCTGCACGGCGGCATCGAGGAAACGGTGGACGCGACGGTCGGCATCAGCGTGTATCCCGATGACGCGGACAACAGCGAGCAGCTTTACATGCACGCGGACACCGCCGTGTACGAGGCGAAGGCGCACGGCGGACGGCGCTTCCGCATCTTCTCGCCGGAGATCAGCCGGCAGCTCAACGAGCGCAAGCAGATCGAGGAGTCATTGCGCCACGCCTTGCAGCGCGACGAGTTCCGCCTGTATTACCAGCCCGTCATCGATGCAAGGCAGGGATGCATCATCGGCGTCGAAGCGCTGCTGCGCTGGCAGCATCCCTTGCGCGGACTGCTCGCGCCGTTTCATTTCGTGCTGCTTGCGGAAGAAACGGGAATGATCGATGCGATCGGCGCCTGGGTGCTGCAGGAAGCCTGCCGGCAGATGACCGAGTGGGACGCGCTCGGTCTCCGGCTGCCGCAGGTCGCCGTCAACGTCTCGGCGCGCCAGCTCGAAAGCGGCGTGCTGGCGACCGACGTACGCCGCGCGCTGCGCGATCACCGCATGGATGGCGAGCGCCTCGTTCTCGAGCTGACGGAATCGCTGCTGATGCGCGATGTGCATTTCGCGGCGCGCACGCTTGCCGGGCTGCGCCAGCACGGTGTGCGCATTGCGGTGGATGATTTCGGCACGGGCTATTCATCGCTTGCGTACCTGCATCGCCTGCCGATCGATTCGCTGAAGATCGATCGCGCGTTCATTGCGCCGATCGCGGAGGCGGACGGCGATACGCGCGTGACCGAGGCGGTGATCGCGCTCGGCCGTTCGCTCAAGCTGCACATCGTTGCAGAAGGTGTCGAGCGTGCGGCACAGGCGGAGTTCCTGCTGGAGCAGGGCTGTACGTCGATGCAGGGTTTCTATTTCAGCCGGCCGGTCCCGGCGGCGAGGATCGCGGCGCTCGTCAAGCGCGACTGGCGCCCGGCGACGCTGCCGCACCGCCCGAGCGTACGCATGCAGTGATGGATTTCAGCGCCGGAAGATGCGCCGCCCGAAGACCGCGTTCATGAGTATGGGCAGGCCGTCGCGCACCACGCTGATGCGCGCGAAGACGGTGTTGTAAAGCTTCTCGTAGACATCGCCGTTGCGCAGCAGGTCCGCGCCGAGGGCGGTGCGGTTCTCGCGCACCGTCGCCATGCCGTCGATCATCAGGTGCAGGACTTCAAGCAGGTCGTCGACCAGCGGCTGCAGCGCGCGCAGCGCGATGTCGTCGTTGTCCTCGTCGGAGCGCGCCAGCGTTTCGAGATCGTTGTAGACGCGCGTGAACCGCTGCAGCATTTCCGTGCGCATCTCGCAGATGCGGTCGTAGGGCCGTGCGTAGAGTTCGTTGTAGATGAGTCCGCGGCCGCGCAGTTCTTCCTCGAGGTCCGGCCGCGTGCGGCGCAGGTCCTGCATCGCCTCCTTCATGGAATGCAGCACGGCAAGCAGCTCGGAGCTGACCTTCGCGCGCACGGCATTCGCGCGCTTGCGATCCTCCAGCAGCATCTGCAGCCGGATCTTGCGTCCGAGTTCCGGAGTCACTCCGGCCTTGTTGCGATCTTCGCCGTTGTCTTCCATGCAAGCCCTGTTCTGCCGGTGCGGTGTGGCCCGGCCGGACCGATCGCCCTAGATAAAGGTTTTGCAGCGGGAATGCAAACGGTGAACGGACGTCAGTCGAGGCGTTTCCGGAAACGGGATGCGGCAAGGACGAGCATGAACGCGGCGAAGGCGGCGAGCGCTGCGACTTCCGAGGCCATGCTGGCGAGATCCGCGCCGCGGATCACGATGCCGCGCGCAAGGCGGATGAAATGCGTCAGCGGAATGACTTCGCCGATCCATTGCGCGGCACGCGGCATGCCGTCGAACGGGAACATGAAGCCCGAGAGCAGGATGGATGGCAGGAAGGTGAAGACGGTGAGCTGCGTGGCCTGGAACTGCGTGCGCGCCAGCGTTGAAATGGTGAGGCCAAGCGCAAGCGTGGCGACGATGAACAAGGATGCGGCGAGATAGAGTTCGAGGAGCGAGCCGCGCAACGGCACATCGAACAGCAGCGTGCCGGCAACGAGAATGATGCTGACCTGCAGCAGGCCGATGACGACATACGGAACAATCTTGCCGAGCATCAGCTCCGCGGTGCGCACGGGCGTGGTGATCAGCAGTTCGAGGTTGCCGCGTTCGCGTTCGCGCACGATGGCAATGGCGGTGAACAGCACCATGGTGAGATTGAGGATCACGCCGATGAGGCCCGGCGTGATCTGTACCTGCGAGCGGCGCTCGGGGTTGTAGAAGGTGCGCGTCTCGAACAGCGCATCGGCCGGCGACGCCTTCGCGTACGGGCGCGGCAGTTCCGCGAGCCGGCGCGCGATGCCTTCGATGGTCGGATCGCTGCCGTTGATCAGGAGCTGCGCTGCCGGCCGTCCGTCCTGCAGGCGGCGCTCGAAGTCCGGCGGGATGTAGATGCCGACATCGAAATCCCCCGCATCCAGCCCGCGCTCCAGCGCCTGCGGTCCGCTCACCGCGGCGATGATGTCCACGATCTGGCTCGCCTCGGCGGAACGCACCAGTTCGCGCGATGCGCTTGTACCTGCATGATCCGCAACCGCTGCACGCAGGTGGCGCACATCGAGATCGATGGCGTAACCGAACAGCACGATCTGCAGCAGCGGCACGCCGATGATCATGCCGAACGTCAGGCGATCGCGCGCGAGCTGCTTCACTTCCTTGCGCGCGATGGCGGCAAGACGCGTCAGCCGTTCACGCATGTGCGTTGTCCGTTTCGTGTTGCCGAAGCCGCGTCGCCGCAACGAACACGTCCTCGAGATTCGCGCTGACGCGCTCGACATCCGCCTTGATGCCGGCGTCGCAGAGCAGGCTGCGCACGTTCGCGGCAGCGTCCGGCATGTCGCGCGCGATCAATGCGTGCAGGCGCGTGCCCAGCTGCGCGACGCTGCGTACGCCGTCGCGCGCGCTCAGCAGCCGGCGCGCAGCGAGTGCATCCTTCGCGTCGATCTCGAGCACCTGCGCATCGATGTCGCGCATCAGCTGCTGCGGCGTGCCGTTGGCGACCAGCCGGCCGCGATCCAGGATCGCGAGATCGTGGCAGCGCTCGGCTTCATCCATGTAATGCGTGGAGACAAGTATCGTCGTGCCGCGCCCGACGAGTTCGAACAGGTTGTCCCAGAAGTCGCGCCGGCTCTGCGGGTCCACCGCGCTGGTCGGTTCATCGAGAATGAGAAGCTGCGGCTCGTGCAGTGTCGCTGCCGCGAGCGCAAGACGCTGCTTCTGCCCGCCGCTCATCGTGCCTGCCCGCTGGTGGCGCTGCTCGATGAGCGTGTATTCCTTCAGCGCGTTTTCGATGCGCGCGCGCCGTTCGCGGCGCGGCAGCGCGTACACGTCGGCGAGAAATTCAAGGTTCTCCTGCGTGGTCAGGTCTTCGTACAGCGAGAATTTCTGCGTCATGTAACCGATGTGACGCCGCACCGATTCGGCATCGCGCGGCACGCGGAACCCGAGCACTTCCGCTTCGCCGTCGCTCGGTTTCAGCAGTCCGCAGAGCATGCGGATGGTCGTGGACTTGCCCGAGCCGTTCGGGCCGAGAAAGCCGTAGATGCGTGCACGCGGAATGTCGAGATCGACGTGATCCACCGCGAGCAGCTTGCCGAAGCGGCGCGTGAGTCCGCGCGCGCGAATGGCCATGTCGCCGCCGTTCATCATGGCGCGCGATTGCCGGCGAAGACTTCAACCGGCAGGCCGGCAGGCAGATCGTTCGCGGCGTCATCCAGCAGCGTGATCTCCGCGACATGACTGATGCGGTCGCGGTCATGCTCCGTGAGCGCGAAGTAGGGCGTGAACGCCGCATCGGACGACACCCAGCGCACGCGACCCGCATAGCTTCCGAAACCCGGGACGTTCACGCTGACCGGTGCGCCTTCGGTGAACGATGCGCGCCACGCAACGGGAATGTGGACGCGCGCGTGCGGCGCGCCGCTTGCGAGCAGCACGACGACGTCCGCGCCGCGCGGCGGCTGCGCGCCCTGCCGGTACGGCAGCGCTTCGATACGCGCATCGCGCGGCGCGGTGACCGTAAGCCTCGCGATCAGCAGTTCCTGCGCGCGAAGCGCGGCCTGCGCTGCATCCAGTTGCGCGCGCGCCTGGTCGAGTTCCTCGATCGTCGTGCCTTCAAGCAGCGCTTCAAGCGATGCGCGTGCGGCATCGTGTTCGCCCTGGCGCGCATCGCGCGCGGCGCGTGCCGCATCAAGCGCTGCCTCGCTGGCGAGACTTTCCGCATGCAACGCGCTCACGCGCGCGTATTCATGTTGCGCGGCCTGGCGCTGTCCTTCCGCCGCGGCGAGACGCGCGCGCGCTTCGCGAATGCTTTCCTTGCGCGGTCCGCGCACGAGTTCATCGACGCGCCGCTTCCAGGCGTTTGCGAGCGCTGCGAGCCGGTCGCGCTCGGCACTCGCGCGCGCATCGTCGAGCTCGAGAATCACATCGCCGCCTGAAACGGCGTCGCCTTCATGCACGTGGATGCGGACGATCGGTTCCGACAGTTCTGCCGGAATCGTCACGCGGTCGCGTTCCAGCGTGCCGACGAGGGCGGGCGCGTCGCTGCGTTCGCAACCCGCGGCCATCAGCACGACAAGCATTGCGATCACGTTCGCGTTCAGTCGCGCGGTGTTCATGTCCTGTGCTCCTCGTTGCTCGCGCCCGTGTAGAAAAGACGCGCGGTGTGTTCGGCAAGCTGCGCGATCATCGCGTCGTCATAGGCAAGGCCGAGCACCTTCTGTGCGACGGGCCGCGCGATGAACGGAAACACCGCCATGCTCATCAGCGACAGCAGCGCAAGGCCGGGATCGAGATCGCGGCGCAGGCGGCCGTCCGCGAAGTCGCGCTCAAGGATCGCGCGCATTGCAGCCGCACCGCGTGCCGCGAAATCGCGAATGAACGTCTCGCGCATCACGCCGTCCGTTGCGAGCACGTCGCGCATCAGCAGCGCGGGCAGTTCGGGCGTGTGTGCGAGCTGGTGCATGTAACCGAACAGCGCCTCGCGCAGCGAACCTGCGCCGCCGCTTGCCGCGAGTTGTTCGAGGTCGCCAAGCAGCGGGCCGACGGTTTCCTGGAGCATGGCGAGATAAAGCCCGCGCTTGTCGCCGAAGTGATAGTGGATCATCGCCGGCGTGACGGCCGCGCGCTCGGCGATGCGCCGCATGGTCGTGCCGCGAAAGCCGTGGGTCGCGAACTCGCTGCGCGCGGCGAGCAGCAGCTGGTGCCGCGTGTCGGCGCTG
Organism: uncultured Gammaproteobacteria bacterium; assembly: GCA_964599565.1. Lineage (GTDB taxonomy): Bacteria > Pseudomonadota > Gammaproteobacteria > Natronospirales > JAJUFS01 > JAJUFS01. The sequence goes on along the minus strand of CAZRFE010000001.1, from coordinate 110,813 downwards.
TCGCTCGCGGCTGCCGCGCGCCGGCCGGGGCGGCGCGGTGAAGCATTCGGGTTCCTGCGGGTTTTCATGCTGTTAATTAAACAAGTAATTAATTAAAAAAACAAGCCGCAAATGAAAACCGCCCCGGAAGGGGGCGGTGCGTGCGAGGGATGCGGGAGCCTGGGGCGTTTATTTTTCGAGCAGTTCCAGCGTGTGCGTCATCAGCTCGGTGTCGCCGGGCAGGCCGTGTCCGGGAATGACCTGCGTGGCTTCCGGGTAGCGGGCGAGCGCGCGGCGCAGCGCGAGCGGCCAGGACTGCTTGTCCGCGTCGCCGACGAATCCCAGCGAACCGGCGTGCTGCGACTTCACCATGCAGCCGCCGAACAGGACTTTCGCCTCCGGGAACCACGCGATGATGTTGTCGAGCGTGTGCGCGGGGCCGGGATAGTAAAGCTCGATGGCCTGCTCGCCGGAACGCAGCGGCAGGCTGTCGTCGAACACGAAGTTCGGCGCCGTCCAGCCCAGCTGCCGCGCAAGCTGCGCGGTGTTGCGCTGGCTGTAGACGGGAATCATGCGTTCCGCGAAGACGTCGATGCTGCCCATGCGATCGTCATGCGCATGCGTGATGACCAGCCGCTTCGCCTTGCCGGGCTGGTTGCTGTCGAGCCAGTCGAGCAGGTCGTAGGCGGCGGTCGGCGTCCACGGCGCATCGATCACGGTGACGCGATCCTCGCCGATCATGATCATGCCGTTGGCGTGCAGGCGCTGGCCGCCGAGATCGTAATAGCTGCGGTGCACCCAGAGATTCTCGCCGACCTCGAATACATGCAGGTCGCGCGAGATCACTGTCGGCTGGATGGCGCGCGTGTGATTCAGCGATTTCATCGTTTCCCGGTAGCCGTCGGGATCCGGCCGCTCGACCGGTGCTGCACAGGCGGAAACGATGGCAACGATCGCGAGCGCGACCGCCGGACGCGTAGCCCCCCACCAGAGCCCATTCATCATCGTGCCCCTTTGCTGTCTCTTGTTCTTGTTGCGTCCTGCCGGTTCTTCGCGCGGTTTCCTGCCGGCGCGGTCACGCTTTGGCCGCCATCATACTCCAGCGATATACTGCCGACACCCGATCCGGCCGCCGGATCAGACAAGAATAGCCGCGATTCCCGCCCTTTTCCGGCACAGAGAATGATTCCAGCCACTGCGAAACGCGCCACTGTCGTTACCGCGTCCGATCGTCTTGCCCGGCATCTGCACGAGCGCGCGGCGGATGCCGAACTTGCCGCCGGCCGGCGTGCCTGGGAGCGGCCGGACATCCTGCCTGTCGGCGCGTTCTGGCGGCGGCTTGCGATCGAGCTCGAACAGGAAGACACCGCGCTCGCGGCCAGAAGCGTGCTGTCGCGCGCGGCGGTTTCATGCCGTTTTGAAATGCTGGTCGCGGAGACATTCGCGGACATGCCGCTGCTGCAGACGGCGGGCGCGGCGCGCAGCGCGCTGGATGCCTGGCTGCTGTGCCGTGACTGGCAGCTCGATATCGACGCGCTCGCCGGCGACCCGCTGGAGGAAACGCGGTTGATGATCGGATGGGGACGCCGCTTCGAGCAGGAATGCGCCGAGCGCGGCTGGCTGCCGGAATACGCCTTGCCCGAAGCGGTGCTCGGTGCGCTCGAACGCGCGGGCGCGGCGCACGAATACCTGCCGGCATCGATCCGGCTCGCGGGCTTCATGGAGATTGCGCCGCGCGATGAGACGCGCTGGAATGCACTGCGCGCGCTCGGCGCGGACGTGGAGCGCGCCGTGTCATCGCATGCGCCGGGCGATGCGCGGCGTCTTGCATGCAGCGATGCGCGCGCGGAAAACGCCGCGGTTGCGGCCTGGGCACGGTCGCAGCTGCTCGCGCACGCGGGAAAGGTTGCGCCGCGCATCGGCATTGTCGTGCCTGATCTCGGTGCGCGCCGCGCAGCGCTTCGGCGTGAACTCACCGACGCGCTTGCGCCATCCACGCTCGCCGGGTTCGATGCATCGCCACTGCCATTCAATTTTTCGCTCGGCGAGCCGCTTGCTGCGTGCGCGCTGGTCGCGGACGCACTCGCGCTGCTGTCGCTCACCGGGTATCGCATCGAATTCACGACAGCGGCGCGCCTGTGCCGCTCGCCGTATCTTGGACCCGGATCGGAACTGACCGCGCGATGGCGGCTGGAAGCAGTCATGCGGCGCGAGGGTTTCGCGGAATTCACGCTCACCGACTGGCAGCGTCTTGCCGCGCGCGAACACTGCGGCGCACTTGCGCTTGCGCTCGAGAGCCTGCGCGCGGAAATCGGTGCCGCGCCGAGCGTTGCACAGCCGTCGGAATGGGCGCGGCATTTCAGCCGCTGGCTCGAAACCCTGGGATGGTGTCGTGGCCGCGCGCTCGACAGCAACGAATACCAGGCGCGCGAGGCATGGAATGCGCAGCTTGCGCGACTGGTTGAACTCGACCCGGTGCTCGGCCGGTGCAGCCGCGGTGATGCGCTTGCCTGGCTCAACCGCTTCGCGAATGAAACCCTGTTCCAGCCGCGCGCCGCAGACGCACCCGTGCAGGTGCTCGGACTGCTCGAAGCGACGGGCATGCAGTTCGATGCGCTGTGGGTGACGGGCCTGACGGATGACGTGTTGCCGGCGGCGCCGCGTCCGAATCCCTTCCTGCCTGTTGCCGTGCAGCGCGCGAAGCATCTGCCGCAATCATCCGCGGTGCGCGAACTTGCATTCGCGCGCGAACTGTTCGAAGGACTTCGCAACGCCGCGCCGGAAATCGTCGCGAGCTATCCGTTGCGCGAAGGCGATGCGGATCTTGCGCCGTCACCGCTGCTGAACGGCCTGCCCGACGCGCATCCGGTGTCCGCCTTTCCGCCGGTTGCATCGCAATGGTTCGACAATACCCGGCTCGAAACGCGGGTGGACGATCATGGTCCGCCGCACGCCGATGACGGCGAGGATGGGCGCACCCACGGCGGTACCGCGCTGCTGCAGGATCAGTCGCATTGCCCGTTCCGTGCGTTCGCAATTCACAGGCTCGGTGCGCAGGACTGGCCGACGCCGCAACCCGGACCGGATGCGCGCATCCGCGGGCAACTTGCGCACCGCGTGCTGGAACGCCTGTGGCAGGCATGGCGCACGCGCGCGACGCTGGAACGGTTGCGCGATGACGGTGAACTTGAACGCGCGATCGGCGATGCAGTCGATGCCGCGCTTGCCGAAAGCCTGCGTTCGCAACGGCATCGCTGGCGCGACAGCCTGCGCGAACTTGAACGAGCGCGCCTTGTGAACGTGATGCTGCGATGGTTCGGAAACGTCGAGCTGCAGCGGCCGGAATTCACGGTTGCGGAAGTCGAGGGCGTGCGTGCGGACGGCAGCAGCGCGCACACGCTTGTCCATGCCGGTCCGCTCACGTTGCGCGGCAAGCTCGATCGCGTCGACGTGCTGCGCGATGGCAGCGAGATCATCATCGACTACAAGACCGGCAGCGCGCCGGCGAAGAACGATTTCTTCGGCGATCGCCCGCGCGCGCCGCAGTTGCCCGCGTACGTGGTTGCGCGCAGGCAGGCGGGGCTTCCCGTGGCCGCGGGCATTGCGGTTGCCAGCCTGCGGACGGGACGCGAATCGCTGCAGGGCGTGATGCGTTTTGCGGATGGCGATGGCAACGGCGATAGCGATCCGGGCATTGCAGGCATGGTGAATGTCGCGAAGACGAAGCGCGTGAACGACTGGGATGAAGCCGTCACGCACTGGGAACATGCCATCGCCGCGCTTGGCGAAGGCTTTGCGGCGGGCGAGGCGCGCGTCGACCCCCTGCGCGGTGCATGCGATTACTGCCATCTCGCCACGCTGTGCCGCATTCACGAACAGTCGCGCGAGCGCGTGGAGGACAGCGATGACTGATCTTTCCATGCACCGCGTCCCGCCCGACCAGGCCGCGCGCGACGCCGCGCTCGATCCGCACCGAAGCTTCATCGTCCAGGCGCCGGCGGGCTCCGGCAAGACCGGCTTGCTCACGCAACGCTTCCTGCGCCTGCTCGCGGACGTGGAACAGCCGGAGGAGATCGTCGCCATCACGTTCACGCGCAAGGCGGCCGCGGAGATGCGCGAGCGCATTCTCGGCGCAATGCACGCCGCGCGACGCGATGCCGGCGTTCTTGAAGCGAACGCACAGCGCACGCGCGAGCTTGCGCTTGCAGCACTTGCGCGCGACGCGCATTGCGGCTGGGGTCTGCTGGAAAATCCCGCGCGCCTTCGCGTTGCGACCATCGATTCATTCAATGCCATGCTCGCGCGCCAGTTGCCGGTGCGTTCCGGGCTCGGCCAATCGCCCGCGATCGCGGAACAGTCCGCGGACCTGTGCCGCGCGGCCGCACTGCGCCTGCTTTCGGACATCGACCGGCGCGACGATGCGGGAGCGGCGTTGCGCGTGCTGCTTGCGCATCTCGACAACCGGCTTGACGAACTTCTGCAACTGCTGGCCGCGATGCTCGCGCGTCGCGATCTCTGGCTGCGTCACCTCGAGATCGGCGGGCTTGATCGCGCATCGCTGGAAGCCGCGCTCGTCACCGAGATCGAGCATGTACTGCGCGTACTCGACGCGGAGTTCCCGCGGCATGTACATGCAATGATCCCGGAAATCGCAGCGCGCTGTTCGCGTTACCTCGAACGCTCGGAACGAAACGTGGACAGCGAAGGATTGCGGACGCTTGCCGCACAGGAAAAGGCGCCCGGCGCGCGCGCGCACGATCTCGCCGGCTGGCAGTGCGTAGCGAAACTGCTGCTCACCGCCACGGGCGAATTGCGCAAGCCGCGCGGCCTGAACGCAACGGCAGGTTTTCCCGCCGCGAGCGAGCGCGGCATTGCACCTGCGGAGAAGGCCGCGCGCGAATCGCACAAGGCCGCGATGGTCGAGGTGCTGGACGCGTTGAACGGCAACACGCTTGCAACAGGTTTGCTGAAGCGCGTGACGCTGCTGCCGCCCGTCAGCTACACCGATGCGCAGTGGCGCGTGCTCGAGGCGCTCAATCACGTCATGCCGTATGCGGTGCTGGCGCTGCAGGAAGTGTTTCGCGATCGGGGCGAAGTCGATTTCCCGGAACTCTCGATACGCGCGCGCGCAGCGCTCGGCGATGCATCCGCGCCCACCGATCTCGCGCTTCGGCTGGACCACCGGATCCGGCACCTGCTGATCGATGAATTCCAGGACACGTCACACAGCCAGATCGATCTCCTGCTGCGACTGACGCGCGACTGGTCGGCAGGCGACGGGCGCAGCCTGTTCCTCGTCGGCGATCCCATGCAGTCGATCTACCAGTTCCGTGAAGCGGAAGTCGGTCATTTCCTCGCGGTGCGCGATCACGGGCTCGGCGCGCTCGATCTCGAATCGCTGCGCCTGTCCGCGAACTTCCGCTCGCAGTCGGGAATCGTCGAATGGGTGAACGCGGCGTTTGCCGGAATATTTCCGCCGCGCGACGACATCGCAACGGGTGCGATACGTTTTGAACCGTCGCACGCCGTGAAATCCGCGCTCGGTGCGCCAATCGAGATTCATGCGTTTGAACAGCATGCCCAGGATGCGGAAGCCGAACGCGTTGTCGAACTCGTGCGTGCAGCACTTGCGGATGCGGACAACGCCAGCACCGCGATACTCGTGCGCGGCCGCGCGCATCTTGCGCGCATCCTGCCGCGGCTGCGCGACGGCGGCATCGCGTTTCGCGCGGTCGAACTCGAATCGCTGCAGGCTGTCCCGCTGGTGCAGGACCTGCTCGCGCTCGCCCGCGCGCTCGTCAATCCCGCCGATGGCACGGCGCTGCTGTCCGTGCTGCGCGCGCCGTGGTGCGGGCTCGACCTGCACGCGCTGGCGGCGCTTTCGCGCGATGGCGCCGTTCACGATGCGATCCGCGATGCAGACACCCTGAAAACGCTTTCCGAAGATGCGCGCGCGCGCCTTGAGCGCATGCGCTGCGTGCTTGACGCTGCGGAGGAAATGCGCGGACGCATCGGCTTGCGCGAACGCGTGGAACGCACGTGGCTTGCGCTGCACGGCCCCGCGGTCCTGCACGAACGCGAGGACCTCGACAATGCGCGCCTGTTCTTCGAGCTTCTGCAACAGCACGAGGATGCGGGTGACGTCACCGACGTGAACACGCTGGATGAGCGCCTGTCGCAGCTGTTTGCAGCACCTGATCCGGATGCGGACGCCGCCGTGCAGATCATGACGCTGCACAAGGCGAAAGGCCTGCAGTTCGATACCGTGATCATTCCCGCGCTCGACCAGGTGACCGGCCGCAAGGATCGTTTGCTGTTTCACTGGATGGAACGGCCGCAACACGATGGCGGCGAACACGTGCTGCTCGGTCCCGTGAAGTCGCCCGAGGACGAGGAGGGCGGTGCGATCTATCGCTTCATCGAACGGCTGAAGGACGAGAAGGAAGCGATGGAGCGCGCGCGCTTGCTGTATGTCGGCGTGACGCGTGCGAAGCGGCGCGTTCACCTGCTCGGCAAGGCGCGCTGGTCGAGCGATGCGGGCGGGCTTTCATTGTCGCCGCCGCGGGCAGGTTCGCTGCTCGAACTGCTCTGGCCGCTGCCCGACGTGCGCGCCGCGTTCGAAGCGCTGCCGGTACCCGCCGAGAAGCCTGCACCTGCACCGCCCGTTGCCGGCGACAGTCCGCTGCGGCGCCTGCCGGCGGACTGGCAACCGCGCGCGCTGGAACCGGGACCGGCCATCGATGTGAAGATGCGCGGCATTGCAAGCGGCGGTGATGAGGTCGCACCCATCCTCTATGAATGGGCGGGCGATCGCGTGCGGCACACCGGTACGCTCGTGCACCGTGTGCTCGAACGCATGGCGCGCGACGGTCTCGATCAATGGAATGCAGCACGCATTGCCGCGCTGCCCGTCGAGCGCCAGCTTGCAGCGCTTGGCATTCCCGACGCCGAATGCGCGGAAGCGGCGAGCGATGTGCGCAGGATTCTCTCGGGCGTGCTGCGCTCGAAGCACGCGGCGTGGATGCTTGCGCGCCACGAGGAGGCACGCAGCGAATGGTCGCTCGGCGGCGTCGATCGCGGCGAACGCGTGAACGTGAGCATCGATCGCACGTTCATCGACGCCGACGGCACGCGCTGGATCGTCGATTACAAGACAAGCACGCACGAAGGCGGCGACCTTGCGGCATTTCTCGCCGAGCAGGCGCGCCGTTACCGCGCGCAGCTCGAACGGTACGCGCGTCTCGTGCATGCGCTGGAGGGAAGGCCCGTGAAGGTCGCGCTGTATTTTCCCCTGCAGGATGCATTTCATTCCTGGGAGCCCGAGCTGGGCTAGAATGCCGTCATGCCGAAGAAACGCAATGAACAACTGGTGGTTGCCATTTCCTCCCGGGCGCTGTTCGACCTGGAGGAAAGCCATCGCATCTTCGTGGAGAAGGGGCTGGAAGAATACGCGCGCTACCAGATCGAGAATGAAGACGTGCTGCTTGAACCGGGCATCGCGTTTCCGCTCGTGAAAAAGCTGCTGCGGTTGAACGACGCCGGTCCGCAGAAGGTCGAGATCATCCTGCTGTCGCACAATTCCGCGGATACGGGCCTGCGCATCTTCAACTCCGTCGCGCACCACGGCATGAACATCACGCGCGCAGCGTTCACCAATGGCGCGTCTCCCTGGCGTTACGTTGCGCCGTTCGGCGCGGATCTTTTCCTGTCCGCGGAACCCGAGGATGTCGTCAATGCGCTGAATGCAGGTTTCGCGGCTGCGACCATTCTGCCCGGCAAGGCAACGGAAGGTGGTGCGGACCAGCTGCGCATCGCGTTTGACGGTGACGCGGTGATCTTCTCCGACGAAGCGGAGCGTATATATAAGGAGAAGGGGCTCGAGGCATTCGCATCCAGCGAACGCGAATCGGCACGCAAGCCCTTGTCCGGCGGGCCTTTCAAGAATTTTCTTGAAGCCCTGCACCGCCTGCAGGCGGAGTTCCCGATGGACGCATCGCCCATCCGCACCGCGCTCGTTACCGCGCGTTCCGCGCCCGCGCACGAACGCGTCATCCGCACGCTGCGCGCGTGGCATATCCGCATCGACGAAGCTTTGTTCCTCGGTGGCATGGAGAAGACCCAGTTTCTCAAGGCTTTCGGCGCGGACATCTTCTTCGACGATCAGAGCGGACACGTCGAGCTTGCCCGCGAACACGTCCCTTCCGGGCATGTGCCGCACGGCGTGGCGAACATCGCCGTCAAGAAAGAGAAACGCTGAACGCGTACAGGATAAAAAAAGGCCGTCGATGACGGCCTTTTTCTTTCAGCGTGCTGGATCAGGATGTGATGGTGACGCCGAGATCGCGAAGCAGGCCGTCGCGCACGGAGTAGATCCAGGCATGCAGTTCGAGTTTCTGGCCGCGCGACCATGCATCCTGCACGACAGTTGTCCGCCGCAGGTTTTCCACTTGCTGGACGACGTTGAGTTCGCACAGCCGGTCAACGCGCTCCTCGCCCTGCAGGCTGTCGAGCAGCGGCGCGTGATCATGGCAGACATGCTGGATGGGCCGCAGCCAGTTGTCGACGATGCCGTGGCGCTGCTCTTCGATGGCCGCGCGCACGCCGCCGCAGCCGTAATGACCGGTCACCATGATGTGCTCGACCTTCAGCACGTCGACGGCGAACTGCAGCACGGAGAGGCAGTTCATGTCCGAGTGCTGCACGAGATTGGCGACATTCCGGTGCACGAACAGTTCGCCCGGTGCAAGGCCGACGATCTGGTTTGCGGGAACCCGCGAATCCGAGCAACCGATCCACAGGTACTGCGGTGCCTGCTGCCCGACGAGGTTGTTGAAGAAGTTCGGGTCGCGCGCAATCATCTTCGCGGCCCAGCGCGCGTTGTTGTCGAACAGCTGATGCAGTGTTTTCATGGATGCGAATTGTCACCCTGTCGGCCGCTTTCGGCAAGGCAGGATGAACGATTCAAGGATTGAGACGCTCGACGCGCCAGCTGTCGTTTTCACGCACGTAGCGCAGGCGATCGTGCAGGCGGTTGGCGCGGTCCTGCCAGAACTCGATGCTTCCCGGCGCGACGCGGTAACCGCCCCAGTGCGGTGGACGCGGGACGTCACCGGGGAATCGCTGTTCGAATTCCTTCACGCGTGCATCGAGCACGCTGCGATCCGGAATGATGCGGCTTTGCTCGGATGCCCAGGCGCCGATCTGTGACAGCCGCGCGCGCGTGCGGAAGTACGCATCCGATTCCGCGGCGGAAATTCGCGACACGCGGCCTTCGATGCGCACCTGCCGGCGGAACGACGGCCACCAGAACAGCAGCGCGGCCTGCGGATTGGCGTCGAGGTCTGTTGCCTTGCGGCTCATGTAGTTGGTGAAGAAGACAAATCCCGCTGCACCGTATTCCTTGAGCAGGACGACGCGCACGCCAGGTTTCCCGGTGGCATCGGCGGTCGCGAGCGTTACCGCCGCCGGTTCCTGCGCGCCTTCGGCCTGTGCGCCGTACCAGTCCGCGAAAAGCTCCAGCGGGTCTGGCGGTGCGTCGGACTCAAGCAATACGTTGTTCATCGCGCTTGTTGCTCCGGTCCGCGTTATCCGTCGTAGCGCTGGAAAACGAGCGTCGCGTTTGTGCCGCCGAAACCGAAGCTGTTCGACATGACACGCTCAAGCGGCTTTTGAAGCGTTTCGGTGACGAGCGGCATGCCGGCGGCAGCGGCGTCCGGATTCTCGATGTTCGCGCTCGCGGCGAGGAAGCCGTCGCGCATCATCAGCAGCGAGTAGATCGCTTCGTGCACGCCGGCTGCGCCCAGCGAATGGCCGGACAGCGATTTCGTCGACGAGAACGATGGCACAGCGTTGCCGAATACGGCGCGCAGCGCATCGAGTTCCGCACGATCGCCGGCGGGCGTGGACGTGCCGTGCGTGTTGAGATAGTCGATCGCGCCGTTCACGGTGGACAGCGCCATGCGCATGCAGCGCTGCGCGCCTTCGCCGGACGGGGCGACCATGTCGTAACCGTCCGACGTCGCGCCATAGCCGACGAGCTCGGCGTAGATCTTCGCGCCCCGGGCCTTCGCATGCTCGAGTTCTTCCAGCACGAGCATGCCGCCGCCTGCCGAAATCACGAAGCCGTCGCGGTCTGCGTCGTACGCGCGGCTTGCCTTCTCGGGCGTGCCGTTGAAGCTGCTGGACAGCGCGCCCATCGCGTCGAACATCACCGTCATGCCCCAGTGCAGTTCCTCGCCGCCACCGGCAAACACGATGTCCTGCTTGCCAAGCTGGATCTGTTCCATCGCAGCGCCGATGCAGTGCGCGGATGTCGCACAGGCAGAGGAGATCGAGTAGTTGACGCCGCGGATGTGAAACGGCGTGGCGAGACACGCGGAGACGGTCGACGTCATGGTGCGCGTGACCATGTACGGCCCCACGCGGCGCGGTCCCTTATTCCGTGCGATGTCTGCGGTTTCTATCTGGTATTCGCACGAGCCGCCGCCGGAACCCGCGATCAGCCCGGTGCGTTCGCTGGATACATCTGTCTCTTCAAGGCCCGCGTCCGCAATGGCGTCGCGCATCGCAATGTAGGCATATGCGGCCGCGTCACCCATGAAGCGCAGCAGCTTGCGATCGATGAGTTCCGCGGTGTCGATGCGCGGAGCGCCGGCCACGTGGCTGCGAAAACCGCGCTCCGCATACTCGGGCATGAACGTGATGCCGGATCGGCCGTTTCGCAGCGATTCGCTGACCGCGGCGGTGTCGTTGCCCAGACAGGAAACGATCCCCGCACCCGTGATGACGACTCTACGCATGGTGATCTCTCAGAAGGAATCCGTGGAGGTGAAAAGACCGACGCGAAGATCGGTGGCGGTGTAGATCTCGCGGCCATCGACGAGCACCCGTCCGTCCGCGATCGCCATCACGAGCTTGCGTTCGACGACGCGCTTGAGATCTATCTCGTACGTCACCTTTCCTGCCGTCGGGAGAACCTGTCCGAAGAATTTCACCTCGCCGACACCGAGTGCGCGCCCGCGGCCGGGGTTGCCCCTCCAGCAGAGGAAGAAGCCGACGAGCTGCCACAGCGCGTCAAGGCCCAGGCAGCCGGGCATGACCGGGTCACCCTCGAAATGGCAGCTGAAGAACCAGAGATCCGGACGGATGTCGAGTTCCGCGGTGATGTGTCCCTTGTCGAATGCGCCGCCGTTCGCGGTGATGGACGTGATGCGGTCCAGCATCAGCATGTCGGGGAGAGGGAGGCGGCCATTGCCGGGGCCGAACATTTCGCCGTGCCCGCAGGCCAGGAGTTCGTCCCGGTTGAAACTGTTCTGGGTCATTGAATGTGCTCTGCTTGAACGAGCAGGCATTGTACCTGCCGGAGTGGAGTGCGTCGCCGCGAATGCTGCGCCGCCGTCACGGATTCGGCCCGCACGGGCGAAAAAAAAGGTCCACGAATGTGGACCTTCTGGATACCTGGTCGGGGTGAGAGGATTTGAACCTCCGGCCCCTACGTCCCGAACGTAGTGCTCTACCAGGCTGAGCTACACCCCGCGAAGGGCGGGGAATATACACGAACGCGCGCGGTAAAAGCAATTTCGGGATTACCAGCACTCCGCCGTGGAATCGGTATCGGCGGCGTCCCGGGCGATGCGAGTGCCGGACACGAAGATGGCAAACATCCTGCACTTCGTGTCGTTTGCCTGGGACGTGCCCGTCGCGGCGATTGCGCTCACCTGCGGATTCGTTCCCGAGACGTAATCGGTCTGGTAGTACCCGTTCTCCGTGGTCCCGATCAGATTCGTTCCCTCTTCATCGTCCGGGTAACGGCCGTTCTGGAGATAGAATTTCTGCAGGGTGGTCATGGCGTTCTCCAGCGCGACGCGCGCCTCCGTGCGCCGCGCGCGCTGTATGTATTGCGTGTAGCTCGGGATTGCCACCGCCGCCAGGATGGCGACGATGACAAGCGTGACCATGAGTTCCATGAGCGTAAAGCCGCGATTGCTTTCCATTGCCGGAATCCTTCCTGTCATTGTGAACTGCGGTACCAGTAGGTCTGCACGACGTTGTCACCGAGATCGACGTCGACGGTTTCCGGCCCCACGAGACCGATCGGGCGTCCTTCGTTGTCTTCCGCGAACACGATGGTCATCGCGGGAGGGATTCCGGATCTTTCCAGTTCCGTCGAGCGGTCCTCGACGGTGAACACTTCCTCGGAATCCTCCTGGATGATGTCGAAGTTGCGAACGGCTTTGGCAGAATTGATGTCTATGGCGTATACGCGGCCCTTGCCGAGGTCCGCTTCGCACGACGCATTGCTGCCGTCGCTCGGCGAGAACGAGGTGAACACGAGCTTGCCGTCGTAGGTGACGGATTCCGCCAGCACCTTCTCGCCTTCATCGGCCAGATTGATGTACCAGCCATGCTGCTGGTTGCTCGCCATGACGGTGTCATCGACGATACTCGCCGTTGCATCGAAAAGGTCTTCGATGCCGATGTCGTACTCGGCGGCGTAGTTGCCCGGCACGGTGTACACGTGCTCGTCGCGCAGCACGAAGAAGCGGTCCTGCACTGTCGTATCGAGCGGAGCAGTGCGGTTTCCGGAACCGATGGCAAGATTGAGCCATTGGCCGTCGCCATCGTTGTGATGGGATACGTCGATCGGATAGAAGAACTTGCGCGTGTCGGCGGCTGCCGGCGCTGCGATGTCGCCCGCGCCGAGCGTCGCTATCTTGCCGCCGCGCACGAGCGTGGCAGCGCTGTTTCCATTTGCGATATCAAAACGGAAGATGCGCCCGCCGGTATCGGGTACGTACCAGCGATCCGCGTAGCCGTCGTTGTTCATGTCGAGGACGGTGACGGTGGCGGGCATCGAGTTCCTGAACGCATCGACTTCGAGATCCGCGCCGCTGCCCACCGGTCCGGCCCACCACAGGCGGTTTCCCGTCGCGGCGTCCACCATGTAGATCGCGGTGCCGGTGTTGTCGGATGCGTAATCGGTATCGTGGTCATCCTGGTCTGCGTCGTAACCACCGCTGATGACAAGCACGTTGCGCGTGCCGCTTCCGATCTTTACTTTCGTCGGGACCGGCTCCGCCCAGCTCTGCGCCAGGTACTGGAAGTTGCCTTCTCCGCCCTTGATTCTCCAGAGGAGACGCGGCGTATTCCGGTTCGTGACGTCGAGCGCGTAATAGTTGTTCCCGCCGCGCCGCATGCCGATGACGAGATGCGCGTAGCTTTTCGTTCCGGTGATGTTGCCGTTCGGATCGTGTTGCACGAGCGGCACGACGAAACCGTCAAGCCCGTAAAGCTTGTCGCCGGTCTTGTCGTAAAACGCCTCGCCGAGATTGCCGAGCAGTTCCGGCGGGACGAAGGCGAACAGCTCGTTGCCGTCATTGCCATCGAAGGCGTGCAGGTATCCATCGTTGGTTGCCGTGTAGACGGTGTAGTCCGGAATCGTCCCCTTGCCTTCGGGATCTGCCTTCGTTCCGTACATGACGGTGACAGGTGCGGCGTGCAGCGGATCGCCCATGGTGGGGCGCCGGTCGCTGAACAGTCCGTCGCCGTCTTCATCCTTGATGTCGACGCCCTGCGCCCACTTCAGGATCTTCGTCCGGTCGAGCGTGGTGGCGGCGCCGACCATCGCATCGGTGATTGCGCTGTTGGTCGAACCCAGCTGGTTGGATGTTGCCGTCAACGCGAGGTCAGGCCCGATCCAGGTATAGATCTTGCGTTCACTGAGTTGTCCCAGGCGCTCTGCCGCGCCACCTTTCTCGGTTTCGCCGCCATCGGGGCCGGATGTGGTCCAGAAGCTCGTGATGTCGTCCTTGAAGAAACCCGCCAGCGGTTCCACGGCGGGCATGCCGTTGCGGTCCACGATTTCCACCTCGCCGGCAGCATTCTTCTTAAGGCGGAACTTCTTCAGGTTGCCCGCCCAGTGACGCGCTTCGCCGGGCTTGAACAGGCTGAAGAAAAGATCGTCGAGGTGTGAGACGCGGTTGAAGGAGTTCACCGTGACGGCGGGAATCGTGAAGCTGGAGTTCACGGCGAGCACCTTGATGGTGCTCATGGCGTCCTTGATCGCGTCCTTGAGCTGGGCGTGCGAGTTGGCGATGTAATAGCGACCGCCACCCTTGTCCGCCGTCGTCGCGAGCAGTTCGTTGTCGACAAAGAACCCGACGGTGAACGTGCGGACTGTCTGTTCGCCGGCAAGGCCTGGGTTCACGTCGTAGTTGTGCAACAGGAATGCGAGTTCATCAAGACAACTCTCCGATGACTGATCGTTCTCGCCGTTGCTGCCGGCTGAACACAGTGTGAGAGTCTTTGTCTTGTCCTTGTAGAGGGTGCGGGTATATGAGGTCTGACCACTGTCCGCCGTTGCCGCGCCGTCGGTAAGATAGATGATGAAATTCTCCTCGCACCCGGTCATCCCCGTATCGTAGTTCAATCCATTGCGGGAGCCGGGAACGCTGGGTGACGACACATAGTTCGCGGCCGTCGGCGGGTTGACGGATGGATTGGCGAAAACCTGCGATGTACTGCCTGTCGTGACCATCTGATGGGAGAAGTAGCGCGCTGCTTCCGTCATCGTTTCATGCAGCTGTGTACCGGAAGGAATGTCGGCAACGTATATGTCATCGACGATCTGTTTCAGCTTGGTCTTGTTTGCCGGGTCGGCGGCGTCCACGAATGGCGCGATCACCATGCCCCCTTCGCCGTCTGCACCGTTGTAGTCGCCTACATCGAAACGCATCAGCGCGATTCTTGCGTCGTCGGTTTCGTCGATCAGGTCGTTCAATACTTCCTTCATGATCGTGATGCGGTTGGTCATGCTGTGACCGCCACGCACATAGTTGACGTAGTTCGCGTCAAAAAAGAAGCGCCTGTAATCCGCGTAGTACGGATCGGCGGTGGACGTGTGAAAATCCTGTTGATACGCGGGGTCGTCAGTCCATTTTTCCGTGATGCCCGAACCCTTTCGCGCATAGACGCGTTCAGGATTCTCGTCAACGCCATCACCGTCGCTGTCACCTTCACCATGCACACCTGCATCTGCCGCGCACTCGATGAGGCGGGTGTGGTAACCGCGATAGACAACCGTCCAGCCGAATGCTCCGGATGCGGCGACGTGACCGCTCCACTGACCTGCGTTGTCCAGTTGCTGGACGGCAGCATCGCACCGCAGGGCATCCTTGTAGAACCAGTAGTTGTAGTCCAGGGGGGCTTCCGCCGTCCCTTCCTTGAAATAGGTTGTGCAGTTCAAGTCAGTCGGTGGAACGGATGCGCCGTATTTCATGTACACAATCGGTTTGCCGTTGTGCGTCGTCGGGCAAGGTCCGTCGTAGATGACGTTTGGGTCATACGCAACAGGTGCGCTGATAAGCATGCTCGATGACGTGTCGATGATGAGCAGGATGTTCGGTTTCACGCCCGCACCGCCGCCGACGTAGATTTCCGTGTCGTCCGCGTGCGACCGGGACGGCACCAGCGAGAGTGAGAGCGACAGGCCTGCAAGTATTCCGAGAATGAATGACGATCTGCGATCCATGGTGTCCTCCGTGACATTGGTTCTGTTCAGTGATCCTGCTGTCTTCAATCACTGGGGCCGATGAGATAGATGCCTTGCCTGATGTTGACGGCGATCGAATCGGGTGACGCCGCGCCATCGGTGGTCGGTGAGAGACCCTGTGCGGTGATCTCGAAATGATGGGCGGAGAATTTCTTGTTCAGCGAGAATCCGCCCGCCGGCACGGGCCCGCTGTCCAGGAACTGGATGTGCGAGGTGCCGATGCTTTGCGTCGATGCAACCTGGTCATGGGTGTGGAGATTGGATGGAGCGGTCCACGCGAGACTGAAATCGCGATCCGCGAGCTGTGCGGCGACGCTTGCCTCGGCTGCGTGGAAGGCGCGTGCGAAGAACTGCAGCATGCCGCTCATCATCAGTTCGTTGCGAGACATCCGCATGGCTGTCGTGCCGAGGAGCGTGAGCACGATCAGCACGATCAGTCCGACGATCAGCGCGGTTCCCTGCTGCTTGTTTCGTGAAGTCATCGTTGCTCTCCTTTTCAGTTCGCACGTGCGTTGCGCAGCTCGACGGTCTGTTCGACAAGCTGCCGTCGATAACCGTCGGTCACAGTGCGCTCTACATCTGCGTACTTGTAGGTGACGTCCTGTGACAGCGACGGGTCTTCGTTCTCCGCGCGGATGAGCAGCCAGAACCGCACGGCGACCGCGCGCAGCTGCGATTCGGCAACATCTCCGGGGTTGATCCAGCGATCGATCCGCCCGTCCAGGTCGTCGTCCTGCCCGAACTGCACCTGGAAGTCTTCGACGTTTGAAAGCACTTCTTCGGCGCGCAGTGCGGGCAATTCGTTGCGTCGCTGGAGTCTCAACCTGCGCAGGGTGGGAGGCCCCGCCGGGTTGCCCTCATCATTGGTCGCCGGCGGTTCGATGTAATAAAGATGCGTGAGCCATTCGCGGTCCGTATAGGGTGCGATGAAGCCGGACGGGTCGGTGTCGACGCCTTGGCGATACAAGGCATTCCGTGTCAGGTCCGACCGGATATACAGCGTGCCTTTCTGGCGGTTGTCCTGAAGCGGCACCGTTGCGCCGGCTTCCCAGCCGTAATCCGCGTGTGCCGCTGCATGGCGGACGACCAGCACGTCCGTCCCGTCGACATGCTCGGAATTGTCCAGGCACATATCGTGATACGGGTTGGTGTTGTTCGCGCCTGTGACAGGCACGACGATGTCGATGTACCAGTAATCCACGCAGTCCCTCCTGCTGTGCCCCGAGTTGCCGAGTGTCGGCAGCGTCGCGGCATCGCCTTTCCTGCCGGATGTCACGAACGGCATGTTGTTGCGGCCGAGAAAGCCGGCGAGCGCAAGGTCGTCCGAGAGAATCATGAGGCCGAAGCGTGCTTCTTCCTGGATGCGGGCAACGGATTCGTTGACGCGGAAACTGTCCCTGGAGCCGAGGTAGACCGCGAAAGCGCCGCCGACAATGAACAGTCCGATGATCATTGCGACAAGGAGTTCGATGAGGCTCACGCCGCGCTGATGGCCGTTCACAACTGCGTCCTCAGCTCGAACTTCTGCAACAGCGGCTGATCGTTCTGTACACCTTCCGTCCATTGAACGAAGACGGTGACGTCGGCCGGCGTACCCCCGGAGACGGTGATTCTCGCGACACCGGACGGCAGGCCGATGACACTGTCGGTGACACGCGCGCGCCACTCATGAATGTCCTGCTCCGCAAGCTGCTGGGGCGAACAGCTGGCCGGCACCGTCATGTCTGCCGTTGCAGCGCAATCGTGGTTCTGCCCGGTCGGTGTCACGCCGGAGTCGTAGCGTGCAGCTTCATCGCGGTTGGCGCGCATGCGTTCGATGATGTCTTCGGAAAGCGTGATGGCGCGGGTGCGCCACATCGCGCTGCCGGTGTCGCGCAATGACGAGAGAAAGAGTGTGGCGATGCCGAGCAGGCCGATGCTCATGACGACAACGGCGACCAGTGTCTCGATGAGCGTGACGCCGCGCTGGCGGAATTGAAACGGAACATCCATGTTCACCTCCTTGAAAGGAGCAAGTCCTTTTTCGGAAACGAATCTGGCAGTCCGTTATGTGAGCGGCTATTGCCGTTTTCCCTGAACAGGGATGAACGCGTCAGTTGCGACGATGAACGGTCAGGCGGGGAATGGCGTGGAGTGCGCGCGTGAAGTCGTTCTGCGGAAGCTGCGTGAGAACGTCCTGCGCGGCTGCTGCGGCGGCGTCGGCCTTCTTGCGCGTGTATTCGAGGGCACCGGTGCGCCGCACCGCGCGAATCACTTCTTCAAGATGATCAATGCCGCCACTCTCGATGGCTTCACGAATCAGCTCGCGCTCCGTCGTGCTTCCTTCACGCATCGCATGGATCAATGGCAGCGTCGGCTTGCCTTCGGCGAGGTCGTCGCCGATGTGCTTGCCGAATTCCTTTTCATCGCCATCGTAATCCAGCACGTCGTCGATCAGCTGGAACGCGGTGCCAAGCATGAGGCCGTAGCTGCGCAGTGCCGCGCGTTCGGCATCGTCTGCGTCGGCAAGTATCCCGCCGATTTCCGTCGCGGCCTCGAACAGCTTCGCGGTCTTGCGTTCGATCACGTCGAAGTACCGCGTCTCGTCCGTATCCGGATCGTGCACGTTGAGCAGTTGCAGCACTTCGCCTTCGGCGATGCGGTTGGTTGCCTCCGCGAACACGCGCTGGATGCGCATGTTGTCCGCGCGCACCATCATCTGGAACGCGCGCGAGTAGAGGAAATCGCCGACAAGCACGCTTGCCTCGTTGCCCCATATTGCGTTCGCGGAATTTCTGCCACGGCGCATGTCGGATGCATCGACGACGTCGTCGTGCAGCAGCGTGGAGGTGTGGATGAACTCGACAACGGCGGCGAGGCCGATGTGGTGCCGGCCCGTGTAACCCATCAGGCGAGCGGCCAGCAGCACCAGCATCGGGCGCAGCCGCTTGCCGCCGGAATTGATGATGTAGTGCCCGAGCTGGTTGATGAGCACGACGTCGGAGGCGAGTTCCTTGCGGATTTCGGCATCGACCGCTTCGAGGTCGGCGGCGATCAGGCGGCGGATTTCGTCCAGGGTCATGGTTTCGAGACGGCCTGTATGGGCGCCATGGCGCATCGGGAAGCGGGCATGCTAGGGGCGCACCCCCAGTGAGTCAACCGCAGCGCGGCTGGATCGAACGGCGCCAGGCACGGCCGCAGACAGCTGCAAGCCGTTGGAAAAAGGAGGTTTTCCGGCCTGCGGCGGCATGTCTGCGATGTTTGACCTTCGGCCAGTTCCGGCTGTAAAATGCGCGCCCTTTGCGGAAGAAAACCTCCGCACGGAATTTTCGATCAGGATTCTTTTGGAGAGACGCGATGTACGCGGTCATTGAAACCGGCGGTAAGCAGTACAGGGTTGCCCAGGGCGACGTCATCAAGGTCGAGAAGCTGGCCGGCGACGCGGGCGCGGCCGTCGAGTTCGACAAGGTGCTCCTGATTTCCGATGGCGACAGCAAGATCGTGATGGGCGCGCCGTTCGTCGAGGGCGGCAAGGTGACCGCGACCGTGAAGGCGCAGGGCCGTCACCGCAAGGTCGAGATCATCAAGTTCCGCCGCCGCAAGCATCACATGAAGCGCCAGGGCCATCGCCAGGCTTACACCGAGCTGGAAATCACCGGCATCAAGGGCGCCTGATCAAGGCTGGAAACAGGAAGAGGTAACGGACAATGGCACACAAGAAAGCCGCGGGTTCCAGCCGTAACGGCCGCGACTCGCAAAGCAAGCGACTCGGCGTGAAGGTCTTCGGCGGCCAGAGCGTCGATGCGGGCAACATCATCGTTCGCCAGCGCGGCACGCAGTTCCACCCGGGCACGAATGTCGGCCTTGGCAAGGATCACACGATCTTCGCGACCGCCGAGGGCAAGGTCAGGTTCGAGACCAAGGGCCCGAAGAACCGCAAGTACATCAGCGTCGTCGCTGAATAAGCGGCTCGCAAAGAAAGCCGAAAGAGCCCCGCCCGGCGGGGCTTTTTTGTGCCCGGAGCGCGGGTATGCTGTGCGGGCGACTGGAGTGAGCAATGAAGTTCGTCGATGAGGCAACAATCAAGGTCATCGCCGGCGACGGCGGCAACGGCACGGTAGGCTTTCGCCGCGAGAAATACGTGCCGTTCGGCGGGCCGGACGGCGGCGACGGCGGCGATGGCGGCAGCGTCTGGCTGGTGGGAGATGCAGGCCTTACCACGCTCGCGGATTTCCGTGTCATGCGCACCTACCAGGCCGAGCGCGGTGAGAACGGTGGCAGCGCGAACTGTACGGGACGCTCCGGTGAAGACCTGATCGTTTCCGTACCGGCCGGAACCCTTGTCTATGATGCCGACACCGATGAACTGGTCGGCGACATCGTCACCGAAGGGCAGAAGCTGAAGGTCGCGCAGGGCGGCTGGCACGGTCTTGGCAATACGCGTTTCAAGTCTTCCGTGAATCGCGCACCGCGGCAGGCGACCAAGGGTTCACCCGGGGAGCGTCGCTCGTTGCGTCTTGAACTGAAGCTGCTCGCCGACGTCGGCCTGCTGGGCCTGCCGAATGCCGGCAAGTCCACGCTGATCCGCGCCGTTTCCGCCGCGCGCCCCAAGGTCGCGGACTATCCGTTCACGACGCTGTATCCGAACCTCGGCGTCGTATCCGTCGGCATCGGCCGCTCGTTCATGATGGCGGACATCCCGGGCCTGATTGAAGGTGCGGCGGAAGGTGCGGGTCTCGGCATCCAGTTTCTCAAGCACCTGCAGCGCACGCGCGTGCTGCTGCACGTCATCGACGTGGCGCCGCTCGAAGGCGCGGGCGATCCGGTTGCGGACGCAAGGAAGATTCTCGCGGAACTCGAAAAATTCTCACCGGAGATGCTTGAGCGCGAGCGGTGGCTGGTGCTGAACAAGGTGGACCTGCTGGCGCCGGAGGAGCGCGACGCGCGCTGCGAGGAAATCGTCCAGGGCCTGGGCTTCGGTGGGCCCGTCTACCGGGTCTCCGCGCTGGCGCGCGAGGGCACGGACACGCTCTGCCAGGACATCATGAAGTATCTTGAAGCGCACCCGCGAGACGTGGATGCGCGGAGCGAAGAAGAGAAGGGAGACGACGTGTAGGCGCATTCGCGATCCGTTCGCGCCTGGATATGCCCCATGAAAAAAGCCGGTCATCGACCGGCTTTTTTCATTTCATGTCGCGCTGCTTACTGCATGCCGCGGACATGGCCGTTGAGGCGGCTCTTGTGCCGCGCGGCCTTGTTCTTGTGAATGATGCCCTTGTCGGCCATCCGGTCGATGACGGGCACGGCAGCCTTGTAGGCGGCTTCGGCCTGCGCCTTGTCGCCGGCTTCGACGGCCTTGATCACTTTCTTGAGCTGGGTGCGCATCATCGAGCGCAGGCTCGCATTGTGCTGGCGGTGCTTTTCCGCCTGCTTGGCGCGCTTCTTTGACTGCTTCGTGTTAGCCAAGGTGTGTACTCCTGGAGAATTCTGCGTCTTCTGCGGCGCCCGGATGGCTTTCCGGTCCGCGAAAGGCTGCGCATTTTCCGGATTTTTCCGCTGCTTGTCAACGACTTGGGAACCCGCACAGGCGTCACCGGCCGCCGGGTGCGGGCCGTGCCGGGGATGGGCGGCAAGCGTGACGGGGAACATGCCGCGCCGGTATCATCACGCGCCTGTTAATAAGGAACAAACCTGCCGGATGTCCCGCGCTCTCCTGAAATCCACGTCCATTGTCGGCGGCTTTACCCTGGTTTCGCGCGTGCTTGGCCTCGTGCGCGATATTGCGTTTGCAACATTCCTGACAGTCGGCCCCGCGCTGGATGCGTTCCTCATCGCCTTCAAGATCCCGAATTTCATGCGCCGGTTGTTCGCCGAAGGCGCGTTCTCGCAGGCCTTCGTGCCTGTGATCTCGGAGTATCGAGAAACGCGCCCAACGCCCGAGGTGAAGGCGCTCGTGGATCGTATTGCGGGAACCTTCGGCGGCGTGTTGCTTGCGATCAACGTCATCGGGATGCTGGCCGCGCCGTTGCTGGTGATGGCATTCGCGCCGGGCTTTCTCGAGCGGCCCGAGCAGTTCGCGCTGACGGCGGACCTGCTGCGCGTGACGTTTCCCTATCTCTTCTTCATCGCACTGACGGCGTTCGCGGGCGGCATTCTCAACGCCCACGGCCGTTTCGCCGCTCCCGCACTTGCGCCCGTGCTGCTGAATATCGCGCTGATCGTTGCGGCCGTCCGCGGCAGCAGCTGGTTCGAGGAACCTGTCCGCGCGCTTGCCTGGGGTGTGTTCATCGCGGGCATCGCGCAGCTCCTGGTGCAGTTCCCGTCACTGGCACGACTTGGCCTGTTGCCGCGGCCGCGCTGGGACCTCGCCTTCCCCGGCGTGAAGAAGGTGTTCGGCCTGATGCTCCCGGCGCTGTTTGGGTCTTCGGTTGCGCAGATCAACCTGCTTCTCGATACGCTCATTGCATCTTTTCTCGTCGCAGGCTCGGTGAGCTGGCTTTATTACGCGGACCGGCTGATGGAATTTCCGCTCGGCGTGTTTTCCATCGCGCTTGCGACCGCGGTCCTGCCGCAGTTGTCGCGCGACCATGCCGCCGCCGATGGCGAGCGGTTCTCCTCGACGCTGGATTTCGCGCTGCGCCTCGCGGTGCTGATCGTCGTTCCCGCGGCGGCGGGCCTGTTCATGCTGGCGGGGCCGATCATTGCTGCGTTGTTCTTTCACGGCACGTTCCGCGCGGAAGACGTGGAGATGAGCCGCATCGCGCTGATGGCATATTCCCTGGGACTGGTCGGCTTCTCGCTCGTGAAGATACTGGCGCCGGGCTACTACGCGCGGCAGGACACGCGCACGCCGGTGCGCGTCGGCTTCATTGCGATGGGTGTGAACGCGGTGCTGAATATCGTGTTCGTGGTGGTCATGGTGCGGCAGGAGCATGCAGCGCCGCACGCGGGACTCGCGCTCGCGACGGGTATCGCCGCGCTCGTCAATGCCGGGTTGCTGTTGCAGGGACTCATCCGGGAGCGCGCATTCAGCGCGCGGGCCGGCTGGCCGGTTTTCCTGGTGCGCGTGATTGCGGCCACTCTCGCCATGGCTGCCGTGATTCACAGGGTCGCGGGGCCGTTCGACGCCTGGCTCGCCGCGGATGTCGACGAAAGACTGCTGAAACTGTCCGTTGCTGTCGGCGCGGGCCTTGCAACGTATGCATTCGCGATGCTGGCGAGCGGTTTTCGGCCGCACCAGCTGAAGGCTGCACCACGGCCGTGAAGGTGCCGCGCCTGCGGCCCGTCCGTATAATGCGATCTTTTGCCGGGCGCGCCTGGCGGCAACCGGAAACTGGCCGGCACGATGGAAATCATTCGCGACCGCAGCAATCTCAAGCCGGAACACCGTGGCGCTGCGGTCACCATCGGTAATTTCGATGGCGTGCATGTCGGCCACCAGGCGATTCTTTCCGAGCTGCGCAAGCAGGCGTTGATGCGCGACGTGCCAGCCGTGGTGGTCACGTTCGAGCCGACGCCGCGCGAGTACTTTGCACCGGAAACGGCGCCCCCGCGACTGAGCAGCCTGCGCGAAAAGCACGAGATGCTGGATTTCCAGGGCATCGCGCGCATGCTCGTGCTGCGTTTCAACGCGCAACTTGCAGCGCTCCCGGCGGAACGCTTCATCTCGGAAATTCTCGTTGACGGCCTTGGCGTGCAATACGTCGTGGTCGGCGATGATTTCCGCTTCGGCAAGAATCGCGCCGGCGACTTCGGCATGCTGCGCGCCGCCGGTGAACGATACGGGTTCGATGTGGCGGCGACGCCGACGCAGACCTCGGCGGGCGAGCGCGTCAGCAGCACGCGCGTTCGAAAGGCGCTCGCGGACGGCGATCTCGCCTTGGCGCGCGACCTGCTCGGGCGCGGCTATCGCATGTCGGGCAGGGTTGTCGGTGGCGATCGCATCGGCCGGCAGCTCGGCTATCCGACCGCGAACCTTGGGCGCGCGCAGCGCAGGCTGCCGGTCGGCGGCATCTTTCTCGTGCGCGTCTACGGTCTCGACGGCGAGCCGCTGTACGGCGTTGCGAGCGCGGGTACGCGTCCCACCGTCGGCGGTGTGCACGAACAGGTCGAGGTGCACATCTTCGATTTCGATCGCGACATCTACGGCCGCTGCATCGAGATCGAGTTCATGGAAAAGCTGCGCGACGAGGAGCGATTCGATACCCTCGATGCGCTGCGCGAGCAGATACGTCTCGACGTCAACGAAGCGCGCCTTCGAATGGTTGAGTGGCAGAAGCGCAACCGGACGGCCTGACATGAACACGAACAGTCATTTCATCAAGTGGATCATCGCGTGACGGACTACAAGAAGACATTGAACCTGCCCGAGACCGACTTCCCGATGCGCGGCAACCTCGCCGCGCGCGAGCCGGAAATGCTCAAGCGCTGGGAAGACGAAGACCGCCACGGCAAGGTGCGCGCGCATTGCGCGGGCCGCGAGAAATTCGTGCTCGCCGACGGCCCGCCGTATGCGAACGGTGATATTCACATCGGTCATGCCGTGAACAAGATTCTCAAGGACATCGTCGTGAAGTCGCGCACCATCGCAGGCTTCGATGCGCCTTACGTTCCTGGCTGGGACTGTCATGGCCTGCCCATCGAACTTGCCGTGGAGAAGAAACTCGGCAAGGACGCGAAGAAGGATGCACGCGCATTCCGTGCGGCGTGCCGAAAATTTGCGCTGGAGCAGGTCGTCCGGCAGCGTGCGGACTTCATCCGCCTCGGCATCACCGGCGACTGGCAGAATCCGTATCTCACCATGGCCACGCAGTTCGAGGCCGACCAGTTGCGCGGCTTCTCGAAGATCATCGAGAACGGACACCTGTACAAGGGTTACAAGCCGGTGCACTGGTGTCTCGATTGCGGATCCGCGCTCGCGGAAGCGGAAGTCGAATACCAGGACAAGACCTCGCCCGCGATCGACGTGCGCTTTCCCGTCGTCGATGACGATGAACTGCTGAAACGCATGGAAGACGCAGGCGGCGAAGGCCTGCTGTCGGTCGCGATCTGGACGACGACGCCGTGGACGCTGCCTGCAAACCAGGCCGTCGCGCTTAATCCCGAGATCGACTACGTGCTCGCGCAGTTCGACGCAGGGCAGGGAACGGAGCGCGTGCTGTTCGCGGAAGAACTTCTGCCTGCCGCGATGCGCCGCTACGGCGTCAAGGAATTCACGATCGTCGGCCGTGCGAAAGGCGCTGCGCTCGAAGGACTCATGCTCAAGCATCCGTTCTACGATCGCGTCGTTCCGGTCGTGCTCGGCGAGCACGTCACGCTGGAATCCGGCACGGGCGCCGTGCATACAGCACCCGGCCATGGCCAGGAAGACTTTGCCGTGGGCGTGAAGTACGGGCTGCCGCTCGAGAATCCCGTCGGCGGCAATGGCGTGTTTCTCGATGGCACGGAACTGTTCGCCGGCGATCAGGTGTTCAAGGCGAATCCGAAGATCGTCGATCTTCTGCGCGAGCGCGGCGTGCTGCTGCATCACGAATCCGTGCAGCACAGCTATCCGCATTGCTGGCGCCACAAGACGCCGCTGATCTTCCGCGCCACGCCGCAATGGTTCATCAGCATGGACCAGGCGGGGTTGCGCGCGAAGGCGCGCGCGGAAATCCGCAATGTGAAATGGACGCCGGCCTGGGGCGAGAGCCGAATCGATGCGATGGTCGAAGGCCGTCCGGACTGGTGCGTGTCGCGGCAGCGGCAGTGGGGTGTGCCGATCGCGCTGTTCGTGCACAAGCAGACCGGCGAGCTGCATCCGCGCACGTCCGAGCTGCTTGAGCTGGTTGCGCAACGCGTGGAGAAGGACAGCGTCGATGCCTGGTTCGAACTGGATGCGCGCGAACTGCTCGGCGATGAAGCGGACCAGTACGACAAGGTCAACGACATCCTCGATGTGTGGGTCGACTCCGGCATGACGCATTACTGCGTGCTCGACCGGCGTGCGGAACTGCACGTGCCGGCGGATCTTTATCTCGAAGGCTCCGACCAGCATCGCGGCTGGTTTCAGTCATCGCTGCTGACGTCCGTCGCGATCCGCGATTCAGCACCGTACAAGGGCGTGCTCACGCACGGTTTCACCGTCGATGCGCAGGGTCGCAAGATGTCGAAGTCCGTCGGCAATGTCGTCGCGCCGCAGAAGGTCGTGAACTCCATGGGCGCGGACGTGCTGCGCCTGTGGGTTGCAGCCACCGACTATCGCGCCGAGATCGCGGTATCCGATGAAATTCTCAAGCGCATGGGCGATTCCTATCGCCGCTTGCGCAACACGCTGCGTTTCCTGCTCGCGAATCTCAACGGTTTCGATCCGGCGACGGACCAGGTCGAGCCGTCGCGCATGCTTTCGCTTGATCGCTGGGTGCTCGAGCGCGCGCGCACGCTGCACGAATCCGTTGCACAGGCGTACGAGAACTACGAGTTCCATGTCATCTACCAGAAGGTGCACAACTTCTGCGTGGTGGACCTTGGCAGCTTCTATCTCGATGTGATCAAGGATCGCCAGTACACGACGCAGGCAGACAGTCTCGCGCGGCGTTCCTGCCAGAGCGCGCTGTATCACATCGCCGAAGCGATGCTGCGCTGGCTTGCACCGATTCTCTCCTTCACGATGGAAGAGGCGTGGGATTTCCTGCCGGGCAAGCGTCCGCTGTCGGTATTCATGACCGAGTGGTACGACATTCCAGGCAGTGCGACGGAAGTGACGGACATCGACTGGGAAGCCGTGCTGCACGTTCGCGAAGCGGTTTCGCGGCTGCTTGAGAAACTGCGCAAGGACGAAGTGATCGGCTCGTCGCTGGATGCGGACCTGACGCTGTACGCGGACGATGCATTGCGCGCGAAGCTTGATGCGCTCGGCGATGAGCTGCGTTTCGCGCTGATCACGTCGTATGCCACCGTGAAGCCCGCAGCACAACGCACGCCGGAAGCCGTGAGCGACGCGGATGTGCCGGGACTGTGGATTGCGGCGAAGCGCGCGCCATACGAGAAGTGCGTGCGCTGCTGGCACCGGCGCGAAGACGTGGGCGTGCATCCCGAACATCCGGAAATCTGCGGTCGCTGCGTGGACAACGTTGACGGTGACGGCGAAGAGAGGCGCTACGCATGAAGAAGCTCAGGCTGTGGGACACGCACCGCCCGGTGAACTGGCTGGTTGTATCGGCGTTCGTGATCATCGCCGACCAGGTCACGAAATATCTCATCGTGCAGAAGATGAGCCTGTTCGACTCCATTCCGGTCGTGCCGCATTTCAATCTCACGCTGCTGCACAACACCGGTGCGGCCTTCAGCTTTCTCGCTGACGCCGGCGGTTGGCAGCGCTGGCTGTTCGTGCTGCTCGGCGCTGCCGTCAGTACGTTCATTCTCGTGTGGCTGCGGCGCATGCCGGCGGGGCAGGGCGCGGCGCTGCCGCTGTCGCTCTCGCTCATTCTCGGTGGTGCGCTCGGCAACGTGATCGACCGCGCGCTGCATGGCTACGTGATCGACTTCATCGATCTCCATTACGGCAGCTGGCACTGGCCGGCGTTCAACGTCGCCGATTCCGCGATCTGCGTCGGTGCGGTGCTGTTCGTCATCGACAGCCTCGTGGAATCCTGGCGCACGTCGGCGGCGAAGCGGGACAGCGCCGGCAGATGAGTTCACGGGAGTAAAAAAAACGCCGCAGTCGCGGCGTTTTTTTTATTCCTGTCTCATGGGTATCAGCGCCAGCAGGTGGAACTCGAGTCGTTGCCGCCGGAATCCACGGAGGTCTTTGCACCCTGTGCGGTGACCGACATCGCCGCGCAATCCGTGTCGTCCTTCTGCGGTCCTGCGGCCGTGGCTGTTGCCGTATAGCCTTTCGTCACGTCCGCGGATGCGAGCGAGAGCGTGTAGAACTCGTGCTCCGTCTTCTCTATTCCGAGATCCTTGAGCGTGGTCGTGTACTTGTTCTGGTTGAGGTAGTGCTTTTCCTGCGCGCTCTGGATCTTCAGCAGCGCGGCGGTTGCGTCCGTGCGGTTCGCGCGCATCGTGTAGTTGCGGTAGCCGGGAACAGCAATCGTTGCGAGGATGGCGACGATCGCGACAACCACCATCAGCTCGATCAATGTAAATCCGCGATTGCCGCTTTTCTTGTGAAGACGTGTCATCTGCATGTCCTTCATTTTTCAGTGTGTTCGAGACCTGTTTCCCCGAAAGGCGGGGAAACAGATCATTCGCTGCTGCCGGCGCCCGCCTCGTACCAGTACGTTCTGACCGGGATGTTCATCAGATCGACCGGCAGCTGTTCCGGACCGACCAGTGCAATCGGCTGGCCATCGGCGGATTCCGGGAACAGGATCGTGACTTCCGGCGGAATACCGCCGCGGGTCAGGTTCATGGCACGGTCTTCGCGCGTCAGTTCATCGTCCGTGCCGATGCCGTCGAAGTTCTGCACCGCGCCGCCGGTTCTCGCGCTGATCAGGTAGGCGCGTGCAACACCCTGGCTTGGTGCGCAGCTGTTGCTCTGCGTTGCACTTACCGGCGTGAATGTCGTGTAGAAGATCGCGCCCTGGATGGTTGACGCTTCCGAAAGCGATTTCTCGCCCTCCAGCGTACCCGCCGAGGGGTTCTCGAGATCGATGAACCAGCCGTCGCTGTCGGCAAGGTCCTTGATCGCCACTTCCTTCTCGCTCGCATCGCCCTGCTCGGCAAGGTTGTCCGTCGCATCGTGCAGGTCAGCCGTTTCAACCACGAGATCCGCGTCGTACGTCGGTATGTCGTACACGTGCCAGTCACGCACGGAGAACAGCCGGTCCTGCGTGACCTTGCCGAGCGGATGGTTCTGGTTGCCCGAGCCGATCGCAAGATTGATGTAGCGCGTCGGACCATCGACGATCAGTGCGGCGTCGGGCGCGTAGAAGAACTTCCGGTTGTCGAGCGTCGCCGGCGTCGCCATGTCGCCGGCGCCGAGCGACGCGATCTTGCCGCCCGTGACGAGATCGGCCACCGCCTTGCCGTTGATGATGTCGAACCGGAAGACGCGTCCGCCCGTATCGCCCACGTACATGCGGTCATGCAGGCCGTCGGAGTTCATGTCGATGACGCGGATTTCCGAAGGAATCGAGTTCTTCATGTCCGCGATCACGAGGTCCGCGCCGCTGCCGGCCGGCCCTGCCTGCCAGATCTTCTTGCCGGTCAGCGCTTCCACGATGAATATGGCGCGACCTTCGTCGTCGGCGACGTAGTTGTCCGCGACATCCTGGTCCTCGTCGTATCCGCCGCCGAAGATCAGCACGTCGGTGACCGTGCCGTTCACGTTGATCTTCGCGACGCGCGGCTGCGACCAGGTCTGCGCCAGCTCGCCGAATCCCGTGCTGCTGTCGTTGATCTGCCACAGGAACTGCGGATTCTCGCGATCGGTGACATCCAGCGCGTAGTAGTTCTTGCCGCCGCGGCGCTGCCCGAAGTAGATGTAGACGCGATCGCCGTCCGCGGATTCGATGACGCCATCGTTGTCCACGTCCTTCACCCATGCAGTGATCGGGCTGTCGAGGCCGTAGACCTTGCTGTCCTTGCCGGCGTTGTTCACGTAAAGCTTGTCGAGGTTGCCGAACATTTCCTTCGGAATGAACGTGAAGTGCTCGGCGCCGGTCGCTGCATTGACCGCGTGCAGGTAGCCATCGTTCGTGGACATGAATACGGTGAAGTCCGGATTGTCGCTGTCGCCGCCGTACGTGACGACGACGGGCTTCGAGTGCAGCGGGTCGCCCATGACGCGACGACCGTCATCCGTCGAACCGTCATCGTCGTCATCGTTGAGATCCACGCCGCGTGCCCACTGCATCAGCTCGACGCGATAGGCGTCCGTCTGCGCGGTGATGCCGAGGAGATCCTTGGTGATCGCCGTCGTGTCTTCGTGGAACTTGTTGCTCGGATCGTCGAGATCCGCGTTGCCAAGGTACGTGTACACGTCGCGCGGCAGAACGATGTCACCCGCGGCGCCGCCGAATTTCGCTTCACCGCCGTCCGGCGCCTGGTCGTCGTTCGTCCAGTAGCTGCGCGCGTCTTCCTTGAAGAAGCCGGTGTTCGGATCCACCGCCGCCTTCTTGGGCGAGCTGTTGTCGAGAATCTGGACCGTGGTATCCGTCGCGTTCAGCTTGCCGAGATCGAAACGCTTCAGGTTGCCGTCCCAGTGGGGGCGTTCGTTCGGCTTGAAGATCGTGAAGAACAGCTGGTCAAGGTGCACGGTGCGGTTGAACGCGTTCACCGACACCGCAGGCGCGGTGAAGGTAGTGTTCACGGACAGCACTTCCGCGACGATGTTCGTCAGCGCGCTTGTCAGCTGCGCGGTATCGTCGGCGGTGTAGTACTTGCCGCCGCCCTTGCGAGCGGCATCGCTCAGCAGGTCCTGGTCCGTGGCAAAGCCGATGGTGTAGGTGATCACGTTCTGCGTGCCGGCCAGCGAGCTGTTGAGATCCTTCTCGTAAAGGTATTCGGCCATCTCGTCCATGCAGTTGCCGCTGCAGTACTTGCCGTTGCCCGGCAGCTTGCGAATGAGCGAATCCGCGCCGGTGTCGCTCGTGGGCTCGCCGTCGGTGAGATACACGATGAAGTTCTTCTGGCACTGGAACTCCATCGGCGTCTTGTAATTGCTGCCGTCACGTGCGCCGCTCACGCTCTTTACCGGCGACGAGGAATTGCCGTAGTACACGTCCTTGCCCATGTAATAAAGGCCGGCCTCGTAGAGCGTTTCGGAAAGCGGCGTGTTGCCGTTTGCGCTCATCGCATCGATCTGCGCCTTGAGATTGTCGCGGGCTGTCGAGAGATTCGCGACCTCGTGCACCACCATGCCGCCGTCCGCGCCGCTGTCGAAGCGCATCAGGCCGACGTTGACGTTGTTGATGCTGTCCAGCGTGTTCTTGAACACTTCCTGCATGATCGAGATGCGCGTCTGCGAGATGCGCGAATGATCATCCTTCCAGCGCAGGTAATTCGCGGAGAAGATCGTGTGAACGTCGTAGTCGCGCCAGTCGATGTCATCCTTGGTGTTGCTCGTGTAGGGGCCATCGTTGCCGTCCGCGGGGTAACGGTCGGTCGAGGCGTCGTCCTTGCCGTGCTCGCCTGCGTCGTCCTCGCACTCGGTCATGCGGTCGTCGCTGCTGACGCTCGATGTCCAGTACCAGTCCTTCGATTTCTTCTTGTCATCCCGCCACTGCGCCAGGCGATCCTGGTAGTAACCGATGCTTTCAAGTGCTTTCAGCGCGGATTTGCAGAGGAACAGCGTTTTCGGAATCCGCTGTGCGTCGTCGCAGGATTCGTCCCAGCGCGATTCGGCGGCGTAGTAGTAATCGTCGCTGCACTCGCCCGTGTAGGTCACGGACGCATCGTAGGGAATCTGCGTGACGACGTTGGTGTCCATGCTTCCGGATGTGTCGAGAACGAACAGGATGTTCGGGCGAACGCCGGAAATCTCGGTATCGCTGCCGACGTAGATTTCAATGTCGTCCGCCAGCGCGGTGCCGAGCGGCAGGGCGCCGAGCAGGAAGGCATAGAGTGCGTCGCGAATCTTTTTCATGTTCGTGTTCATCTGCGTTCTCCGGTGACAGCGCACCATTTCCTGTGCGGCGTTGTCTCCGCGTGTTGTCAGTAGATCTTGATGCGGGTGACGTGCTTCGATTTCATTTCGCGGAACACCACGCCGGGCTGTCCGCGATAACGCAATACCTGCGCGAGCGGCACTTCACGGTTGGACTTGTAGAGCCGCGTTTCCGGGGTGATCTCCAGCGTGACGTCTTCGCAGGTGTCGCACTCCCTGACGATGGCGGTGCCGGTATCGGATGCCGTCATCACGACAAGCAGCTCGTTCACCTCGTAACCCTTCTCGATTTCCTCGATGTACGCATTCGCGCTGCCTGCCACGAGGAAGGCGGCGACGATGCAGCCGATGCGTATGGCGATCTGTTTCATGTCTGCAAACCTCGTCTGGTTCATGCGCTTCACGTGCCGCCCGGACCCACGATGTAGATTCCCTGGGTCTGGTTGGACACCGCGCCACGCGGCGCCGTGGCGGCAACGTCGATCTGGAAGTGGTAGGCCTGGAACCCGGCGCCAAGGCTGTAGCCGCCGGATGGCACGTCGGTTGCCGTCCGGTAGGCGACGTTCGACTTTGCTTCCGAGCCGATCGTGGTGAATGTGTGCGTCTGTTCCGCCGGTGCCGTGCCGGTGGTGAATTCCGTTGTCGCGATGCGTACTTCGATGGCGGACTGCGCGGCCTGGAATGCCTGCAGGCTGAACTGCGAGTTGCCTGCCATGCGCAGTTCGAGTCGCGCCGTTCCCATCGTCGAGACGGCGAGAATGGTGATCACGAGCAGCAGTATCAGCGCGACGAACAGCGCTGCACCGCGCTGCGGGCGCGGAAAGGACGCGGTCTTCATGTGCATGTTCCTGTTCATGGCGCGGGAACCGGTACAAGGTTGCGGAGCTGGACCGTCGAGGTGACGAGCAGGCGGCGGATGTTGTCGCCGGGCGTCACCGACGTGCTGGCGTAGGTGTACGTGTTGTTGTCGACAAGACCTGTTTCCGGCGATTGCGCGCGTGCCATCACCCACAGTCTCACCGCGAGTATCTTTCCGCTGCCTGCGGTGTCGGCGTTCACGTAGCGATTGATGGCGCCGTCGCCGTCGTCGTCCACGCCGTACTGCACCTGCAGGTCTTCGACGCCGGCGATCACTTCTTCGTCCCTGAGTACGGGTTCGTCGCTTTTCTCATCAAGCACCAGCCGGCGGAGCGACGGCAGGCCGTCGCCTGCGCTGAACGTATACGGACGGACGTAATAAAGATGTGTGATCAGGCGATGGTCTTCCGCGCTTGCGGTGTACGTGCCGGTGGCACCGTCCGCGCCCTGGTAGATCTCACCGCGGCCTGCGTCGGAGCGGATGTACATCAGGCCGTCTTGGATTGTCGTCGCCGGGGTTGGCGATGCGTACCGCACGACCAGCACGTCGGTGTTGGCAAGATACTCGCTGGCTTTAAGGCAGCTTGCGGAATACGGGTTGGTGTTGTCTGACGCAATGATGGCGTTCAACAGATCGATGTACCAGCGCGATTCGCAGTCGTCGCTCATCTCCGCAAGCTGCGATGCCGTTCCCTTGTAACCGTCGATGATGCCGAGTTCGCGCGTCAGTCCCCAGTAGCCGGCGAGCTGCAGGTCTTCCTTCAGCACGCGCAGCGCGTAGCGGCCGTTCTCCTGCACGCGTGCGATGGCGTCGTTGGTATTGCGCGCGTCGCTCGATGAAATATGCACGGCCAGCGTGCCGCCGATGATGAACAGTCCGAGCACCATCGCGATCATCAGCTCGATCAGCGTCATGCCGCGTTGATGCATTCCCGTCATGGTGCGCAGTCTCTTCATGGCGTCTGGACGATCGTCGTGTAGGTGTTGGTTTCTTCTCGCTCCGACCACTGCACGGTGATCGTGTACGTCGGGGGATCCGTTGCCGTGTTCTGCGCGACCGAGCCCTGGCCGCCGGGCAGTCCGGTCGCTGCACCCGTTATCGCCTGTTTCCACAGGTACACGTCATGCACTGCGAGTTCGTCTTCGGTGCACGCCGCTGCAACCGCCGCACCGGTATCGCTGCAGTACTTGCTGTTGGTGCCAGCGTCGGTGAGTGCTGTGACGTAACTCGCGCCGGCCGCGGCGTTCGCGCGAATGCGATCTGCCATGTCGTCGGCGAAATTGACGGCGCGCGTGCGCAGGATTGCGCTGCCGCCATACTGCAGGCTGCTCACGAACAGCGCCGCGACGCCCATCATTCCGACGGACAGCACGAACAGCGCGACCAGCACTTCGATCAGCGAGAAGCCGCGCGAGCGGTTGTGCGTTTCGCGTCTCATGGGCAATCGATTCCGAGATTGGTGATGTCGGTCTTGTTGCGCAGCGAATGCGGCCTGCCGGTACGGCTGATGTTCAGGCCGCGCGCGGTCGAAATGTCGCCGCCAGCGATGCCGCGGTCATCGCAGAAGACCATGTCGCCCGTTACCGACTTGCCACTGGTGTCGCGCGTCTCGCCTCGCGACGAGAACGACACGTACTTCGCGAACGCTGCGTCTGCGGCGATCGTCATGGTGCTGTCCTGCGGACCCTGCTGCTGGACGAGTTCCTCGCCCGCGTCCACGACGGCGTCGCCGTCGGTGTCCACGAACACGATCCAGCCCTTGGTCCAGGAAGCGTTTACGGAGGTATCGCAGCCCGGCGTCGCGGTCAGCGCGTTCGCGCTCGCGCACAGCGTAACGATGGTCCGCCGCTTGGTCGCTTCGCTGCGCGCGATGGTTGATGCAGCGATGAAGTCGTTCACCAGGGCGGTCACGCGCGCGTTCTTGATGAAATCGCCCATCGCCGGCAGGGCGATGGTGGCGAGAATGGCCGCAATGGTGATGGTCACCAGCAGCTCGATCATCGTGAAGCCATGGGCGGTTCGTTTCATGTGCCCGAATATAGGCAATGGAATGGGGTGAACAACCCAACAGCCGATAAGTGGCTACATTTCGCCGATGTGAACCGGGGAAAACCCTATGGAGAACAGTGAACTGAGGAGATGGGAGCGGAGAAAGGTTGGTCGGTGCGCGTCAGATCGTGCAGGTGATGTCCGCGCTCTTCGTCTTCAATGCGGGACGGCCCGTCGGTCCGATGACAATCCAGCGATCGTCCTTGCCCTCGATGCATACCGCCACCGTCACGCCAAAGCCGGGCTGGAGAAGCCCGGCCTTGAAAACGATGCTGCCGCTGGTTGACGGCATCTCGACGCCTTTGCGCTTCGAGGTCACCGCCAGCAGCCGCTCATCGGCGGTTCGCAGTGTGTTGGCGTCGGTATCCACGAAAACGATCCAGCCTTCCGACCAGTCGGGGGCGATTGCGTTGGAGCACTTCACACCGGCCGGCGAGTGGCAAAGCACGACCTGCGATCCGCCGGTTGCGGCGACGTTGCGGCCCTGCTGGACATCCACCACCAGCGCGTTGGCCGCGGCCGCCCGGCGGTTGCTGTCCATGAAGTTGAGCAGCGAGGGAACGCCGACGCCGGCGAGTATCGCCATCACCGCGATGACGGCCATCAGTTCAAGAAGTGTGAAACCGCTGTCCTTGCGCATGGCGTTCTCCTTCCGTGGAGCTGTGAAGCCTTCGGGGCTTGCTGGTGCCGGGTTGTGCCGAATGGCACAATGACCGCCAGAATTCTAGCAAGAAATGCCTGCGGGGGATGGGGACCAGCGAATGACCAGCCAGAAACCGGACGTCATCGTAGTCGGTGCAGGGGTTTTCGGCCTTCTTACCGCGCGGGAGCTCGGTCGTGCCGGTCTTTCCGTGCTGCTGCTTGACCGCGCGCAGCCGGGCCGCGAAGCATCGCGTGCATCGGCCGGCATTCTCTCTCCTCTTTATCCATGGCGCGTGCGCGCGCCGTTGCAGGCCCTGGCGCACTGGAGCCAGCAGTACTACCCCGTGCTCGTCGACGATCTGCGCCGCGATACCGTCATCGATCCCGAACTTGTCAACAGCGGCATGCTGGTGTTCGGGGACGATGAGCGGCAGGTCGCGCAGGCCTGGGCGCGCTACGGCGCGCGGCCGCTGGATGTGCTCGATCCGCGCCAGGTCGTCGCGTGCGAACCCGCACTCGGCGGCAGTCCTGCGCGGTCCGCGGTTTTCCTGCCCACCGTTTCGCATGTACACAGTTCGCGGCTCATGCGCGCGCTCACGGAATCGGTGTACGGCAGCGGTATTCCCATCCGTGAAGATCTCGAAGTCACTGGCATCGCGAGCCGCGATGGACGCATCACCGGCGTCATGACCGCGGCCGGCGAGATCGCCGCGGAGCGCGTCGTCATCTCCGCGGGCGCATGGTCCGGCGAGCTGCTGAAATCCCTCGGTGTCGCCGGCGACGTGCGCCCGGTGAAAGGGCAGGTCATCCAGTTCGATGGTCCGCCGGGACTGCTCACGCGCATTCTTCTTGATCGCGGCTGCTACATCATTCCTCGGCGCAGCGGCAGCATTGTCGTCGGCAGTACCGTCGAGGAGGCCGGTTTCGACCGTGACGCGACGGACGAGGCGCGCGACCAGCTGCAGGAATTTGCCGCGCGCCTGCTGCCCGCGCTCGGCAATCTCAAGGTCGAGCGGCACTGGGCCGGACTTCGCCCCGCGACGCGCGATGAGCTGCCGTACATCGGCGCGCACCCGGAAATGCGCGGGCTGTATCTCAACACCGGGCATTTCCGCCACGGCCTCACCACCGCACCCGCGTCTGCGCGCCTGCTTGCCGACGTCGTGCTCGAGCGTTCGCCCATCCTTGATCCCAGCGAGTATCGTCCAGGCCGCTGATTTCGTCCTGAGTCGGAAAATCCAGTCAATACAATGAATTGGACGAGTGCGGGACCATAAAACTATACTTGTCCCATGCTTGATACCCCCGAAATGACGGCGCACCTGGCCGGCCAGGGCATCACTCCCACGCCGCAGCGGCTTGCCATTGCCGGCGTCCTGCTGAACCGTCCGCAACATCTCACGGCCGAACAGGTGCACGCCCGGGTCAACGCCACCTCGCGGCGCGTGTCCATCGCCACGGTCTACAACACGCTGAAACTGTTCAGCGAGCGTGGCCTGGTGCGTGAGGTCGTCGTGGACGCGGGACGGGTCTTCTACGATTCCGTCACCTGCGAGCATCATCATTTCTATGATGTGTCCAGCGGCGAGCTCAGCGACATCCCGACCAGCGCGGTGAGTTTTGCAAGCCTGCCGGCGATTCCGCAGGGCAGCGAACTCGCCGGCGTCGACGTCGTGATCCGCGTTCGTCCGCGCCGCTGAGTGTCTCCATTTGCGTTGCCCGCATCCGGGGCATCCCATATAATGCGCGCCTTCCGCGATACGCCGACGTAGCTCAGCTGGTAGAGCAACTGATTCGTAATCAGTAGGTCCGCAGTTCGACTCTGCGCGTCGGCACCACGAACAAGAAGGGTCAGGCTTCGCAGCCTGACCCTTTTTTGTACCCTGTGATTGCCGGATTCCTGTCTTCTGCTCGTTTCCCTGATGTCCTCGGCTCCCGGAGCCGCTTCCGATAATTCGCCAATTTTGTCGATAAAAGTGCTGGATAACGTCGTGTGTTCGGCAAAATGACTGTTGATTTTTCGCCTGAATCGGCGAATTATCGGTTTATGCAGTTAAATTTCGCCAGAAAAGACGATTAATGAAGATCAGCAATGAACTCGTGGATAACGCGGTTCTCGCGGAACTCGGCGTTCGCATGACGCACCGCCGCGTAGAGGCTGGCTATACGCAGGAGGAACTGGCGCGCGAATCGGGCGTTTCCAAGCGCACGGTCGAGCGGCTGGAGGCGGGCAGTTCGGTCCAGCTCACAAGCCTGGTTCGCGTGCTTCGTACGCTTTCACTGCTTGGCGGTCTTGATGCCTTGCTGCCGCCGGCAACGCCCGGCCCGATGGATCTTCTGCGACATGGCAAGCCGCGCCGGCGTGTCCGCACCGGCAAGCGTGCGCGTTCGTCACGCAAGCCCTGGCAATGGGGAGATGAATCGTGACGCTCGCGGAAGTGCGGCTCTGGGGCCGGACCATCGGCGCGGTGTCGCTTGAAGAAGGCGCAACATTCGCACGCTTCCAGTACGACGCGGCATTCGCTGAGAGCGGCATCGAGATCTCGCCGCTCGTGATGCCGCTCGCAAAACCGCCGTACCGCTTTCCGGAACTTTCGCCGGCGAGTTTCCACGGATTGCCGGGACTGCTTGCGGATTCGCTGCCGGACAAGTTCGGCAACGCGCTCATCAACGCCTGGCTCGCAACGCAGAATCGCGCGCCGGAAAGCTTCGATGCCGTCGAGCGGTTGTGCTACGTCGGTACGCGCGGTGTCGGCGCGCTGGAGTTTCATCCCACGCTCGGACCATCGCCAGGCGCGGCGAAGGACATTCGCGTCGACGCGCTCGTCGAACTTGCTTCGGAAATCCTCACGCACCGGCAGAACTTCAGCGTGTCGTTTCGCGAAGACAGGGAAGAAGCACTGCGCGACATCCTGCGCGTCGGCACGTCCGCCGGCGGTGCGCGCGCGAAGGCGCTCATTGCATGGAACCGGGAGACGAACGAAGTGCGTTCCGGCCAGGCCGCGGCAGGGGAAGGATTCGAATACTGGCTGCTGAAGTTCGATGGCGTTGCCGGCAACAAGGACAAGGAACTGGAAGATCCGCGCGGCTACGGGAAGATCGAGTACGCGTACTCGAAGATGGCAGCGGCGGCAGGCATCAACATGAGCGCATGCCATCTCATGCACGAGGACGGTCGCGCGCATTTCATGACGAAGCGTTTCGATCGTCGCGACGACGGCTCGAAGCTTCACATGCAGTCGCTCGCAGCGCTCGCGCACTACGACTTCAACATGGCCGGTGCGTATTCCTACGAGCAGGCGCTTGCGGTCATCCGCAGGCTCGGCCTTTCGATGGATGACGTCGAGCAGCAGTTCCGCCGCATGGCGTTCAACGTCATCGCGCGCAACCAGGACGATCACGTCAAGAACATCGCGTTCCTCATGGACAAGTCCGGCCACTGGGCGCTGTCACCCGCGTTCGATGTCACCTACAGCTACAATCCCGAAGGCACCTGGACGTCGACGCACCAGATGACGGTGAACGGCAAGCGCGACGATTTCACGCGTGACGATCTTCGCGCCTGCGGACGCGTTGCGAGCATGAAGCGCGGAGTGGCGGATACGATCATCGACGAGGTGCGAGCAGCCGTTGACCGCTGGCGCGACCATGCGAATGATGCCGGTGTTCCCGAAACATGGGCGTCGCAGATTCAGAAGAACATGCGCCTTGATATCTGATGCGTGAAATTCGTGGAAGATGTGGCGGCGACAGGCCACACTTCATGTCCGGTTCGACAGTGGAGAAGAAGCCATGCGCAAGATCCTGCTGATGATCGTGCTTTCCATGATCGCGCTGCCCGTGCTCGCGGCGGATTTCGCGAAGATTCGCCGGCCCGTTGCGACGTATTCGATCGTCGCGCGCGATCCTGCCACCGGTGAATTCGGCGTGGCCGTGCAATCGCACTGGTTTTCCGTCGGACAGGTCGTCCCGTGGGCCGAGGCGGGCGTTGGCGCGGTGGCGACTCAATCCTTCGTGGAACCGGCGTATGGGCCGCTCGGACTTGAATTGATGCGCACCGGACGTTCGGCGACAGACGCATTGCGCGCGCTTGTGACGACGGATGTGAACGAGAGTGTGCGCCAGGTGGCGATGATCGATGCGCGCGGCAACGTTGCCGCGCATACCGGCGATGGCGCAATACGCTTCGCGAATCATGTCGTCGGCGAGAATTATTCCGTGCAGGCCAACATGATGGCGAAGGCGGGCGTGCCGGAGGCGATGTCGAAGGCATTTGAAGCGTCAGCGGGCGATCTCGCTGCACGCATGATCGCGGCACTGGAAGCCGCGGAACGCGCCGGCGGCGACGTGCGCGGCCGGCAATCGGCGGCACTGATCGTGGTGTCGGGCGAGCCGACGGGTCTCGCATGGCAGGACCGGCTGTTCGATCTTCGCGTCGAGGATCACGCTGATCCCGTTGCGGAACTCAAGCGTCTCGTGACCTTGCAGCGCGCGTACCACAAGCTGAATGAAGGTGATGTGCATGTCGCCGATGGCGACATCGACAAGGCGCTGGAAGCGTATTCGGCTGCAATGAAACTCGTTCCCGACAGCGCGACGGACGGTGAAGCGCCGTTCTGGGTCGGCGTTTCGCTTGCGAGCGTGAATCGCGTGGAAGATGCGTTGCCGTACCTGCAGCGTGCGTATGCGCAGGACGCAGGCTGGCTGGAACTGCTCGAGCGGCTGCCGGAAGCAGACCTGCTGCCCGATGACACGCAGATGATGAAACGCCTGCGTGACGGAATGACGCGCTAGCCTTTGCGCGCCGTCATCATGACGGCGCATCACTTCCATCTTGCTGCGTTCGCGGAAAACAAGTGAGCGCGCACTTCCCGTTTTCATTTCCGGTTTGCAACGTTCGCACCAACTCTGTCACGGAAAGTTCGCGTTAAATGCATTCACCTATAGGTAACGCGTTCGCGCCTGATTCATGCTGCGCGCGAAAGTGATAACCATTATTAGAGTGTGAAGGAGGGCCGGAGGCGGTGACGAAACGGGCCGTTCAATACGCGATACGTGCAAGGTTCGTGGATGGCGTTCGCACGAACCTCGAATCGCTGGCAGACATGAACGCCATCTACCTTGGACATCGCGGACAATGGGCATCGCGTGAAAAGGCGCTGACATTCCGCACCCGCGAAGCGGCGGAACGCGCGCTGCAGGAAAAATGGAACCGCCTGCGCAACACGGGCAGCAAGTCGGTGATCCTGAGCGTCGTGAAGGCGTGAATTCGACGGTTGATTCAGTGCGAGGACTGCGCAATGCAGGTCAGCGGCTGGATGATCGAGAGGATGACGGAGCGGTTTCCCGCATCTCGAAGCCGGATCCACTTGTCGTGCAGGGCGCGTTCCGCGGCGGCACGCGTCCTGAAACGCAAGGCCTTTGCGCGTGAACACCACTGGCCGCGACGGCCGAGGTACAGGTCGTTGTCCTGCGCAAGGCTCGCAATGCGAAACGGCATGCGCCCGACGAAGCGGGCCTGGACCAGGAAGCAACGGCCTGGATGCGGGGGAGCGGCAAGCGTTGCGCGCGCGTCGTTCGCCTGGCGCGCAAGTGCGAGGCATTCGATAGGCGGAATTTGCCGGTTCATGACATCTGCCTGTGTCTCCTTTGAGAGACTGTTTACCCCGAAGCATGCTTCTCGAATATCGGTTAAATACCCTAAAGCTTTTCAGAACAGCAACTTACGGCAGGCGGAATTCCGGCAGCCGTGTAAATTTTCGCGATGGCGCGCTCTTAATAAGGAGTGCGCGCTGGTAACCTGCGCGCCATGTCTCCCGACGCCGTCCAATCCGCCATCTTCGCGGCCATCCGCGCGATTCCGCGCGGCCGCGTCGCCGCGTACGGGGAGGTCGCGTGCAAGGCCGGGCTGCCGGGACGTGCACGCCTCGTCGGCCGGATGCTGCGCGAATCGTCTGCAACCGCGCGGCTGCCGTGGCATCGCGTGCTTCGCGCCGACGGCCGGCCCGCCTTCCCCGAAGGCAGCGCGCCGTATGCCGAGCAGGTGGCAAGGCTCGCGAAGGAGCGCGTGACACTGGTCGGCGGCCGCGTCCCGTCCCGGTTCTTCGGGTGGCGGGAAAAGGACCTGGATGCCGCGCTGTGGGGCCCGGAGTGAGGAAATGGTGAATTCTTGTGGGATGAGTGCCAGCTTTGCCGAGAGAACGTAAACTGTCGCGACAATAAATGACCGCCGCCCGGCACACGACCGCGCGGTTCCCGAGGAGGCCTGCCATGCACGTCAAACGTTTGCCGCAATTTTTCCTTGTCTGCCTGCTCGGTGCAGGGCTCGCCGCCTGCGCCGGCGGACGCACTGAAATCGAAAGCGATCTCGGCATTGAAGATGCGCCCGACTGGGTGAACGAAGGTTCGCAGGCGCTGAACAACCAGGACGGCCGCCTCATTCACGGCATGGGTTCCGCGCCGAAGATGCGCGATGAGCAACTGCAGCGCGCCACGGCAGACGACCGCGCACGGGCAGAAGTCGCGCGCGTGCTGTCGTCGTTCATGCATGTCGTCTCGCAGGATTACGTCGCGACGGCAGGATCGGGCGCGAACACGGTCGATGAGCAGGCAATCTCGCGTTCCGTCGAAAACATCACGCGGCTCAACATGAGCGGTACCGAGATCATCGGCCGCTGGCGCGACCCGGAAACCGGCACGGTCTACAGCCAGGCGGAGCTGGATCTCGAGCGCGTGAAACGCATTGTCGGGTCCGCCAACCAGATGCACGACGGGCTGCAGAACCATTTCGCGCAGCACGGCGACACGCTGTTCGACCGCTTCACGGAGGAGAAATGATCATGCGACTTGAACAAACCCGCGCATTTGCCGTCATTGCCGCCGCCTGCATCGCGCTTGCCGCGTGCAGCTCGACGAAGGTCGAGCGCATTGATCCGGGCAGCACCACGGATCTCAGCGGACAGTGGAACGATACCGATTCGCGCCTTGTTTCCGAGGAAATGATCGCCGACATGCTTGCACGTCCGTGGATCGACCAGCATCGCTCGCGCGAAGGCGGCCAGCCGGCGGTGATCGTCGGCGACGTGCGCAACCTCAGCCATGAACACATCAACGTGCAGACGTTCATCAAGGACATCGAGCGCGCGATGATCAATTCCGGGCGCGTGGATTTCGTTGCGAGCCGCAGCGAGCGCGGCTCCGTGCGCGAGGAGCGCGCGGACCAGGACGTGCATGCAAGCGAGCAGACGCGAAACGCGATGGGGCGCGAGCTTGGGGCGGACTACATGCTCAACGGCAGCATCAACACCATCATCGATGCGGAAGGCAAGCGGCAGGTGGTGTTCTACCAGGTCGATCTCGAACTGATCAGCATGGCGGACAACCGCAAGGTGTGGATCGGCCAGAAGAAGATCAAGAAGGACATCGCGCGCGGCAGCTTCCGCCCGTGACGATCGCGGTGTGACGCACGATGCGTTTCGCGTGGCGGATGGCCGGCTGCGGCGCGGTTGTTGCGATGTGCGCGCTGCTTGGCGCGTGCGCGATGTACGGGCATGCGCTGCGCGACGTCGAACTCGCGCTCCAGCAGGGACGCCCCGCGGATGCGCTCGCGCGTCTCGATCAGCTCGATGCCGGGTTTCGCAATGAAGCGCTGTATTACATCAGCAAGGGCATGTTGTTGCGCATGAACGGCGATATCGCGGGAAGCGTCGCGGCGTTCGAGGCCGCGAAGCCGCTGATGATCTACCAGGAAGCGACAAGCATCAGCGAAACCGCCGGACGATTCGCGCTCGCGGAAGGCACGACAAGCTACCAGCCGAGGCCGTTCGAGCGCCTGCAGCTGCATGTCCTGCAGGCCATCAACCAGCTCGAACTCGGCAACTGGGATGGCGCGCGCGTCGAAGCGCTGCAGATCGACCTTCTGTTGCGGCGTGAGTACGACGGCGTTGCACCGGAAGGCGGCGATGCGTTCGCGCGTTACCTGTCAGGCATCATCTTCGAAGGATTGCAGGAAGACGACAACGCGCTGATTGCATACCGCAAGGCGCTGGAAGCCTACGATCGCAACGGCGCGCTGGGCCGCGTGCCGGAAGATCTGCAGCTGCGCCTGCTGATGCTCACGGATCGGGTGGGTCTTGATGCGGAACACGATGCCTACGTGAAGCGCTTCGGCGAAGACCGCAACGCGCAGGCGGAAGCGCTCGCGAAGCGTTCCGCCGGTGAAGTGATCGTGGTTGCAACGACGGGACTCGTGCCACAGCGTTACGAGGTATCAAGCCTGCACCAGGACATCACGAGCGGAAAGTTCTATCGCATCTCGTTGCCCGCGCTTCGCGAGCGTTCGGGCAGCGCGCGGCGCGTCGTGCTTGTCGAGGACCAGCATGAGATCGGGCGTGCGGAACGGGTGGAGGATCTTTCGGCCGCGGCGCAGCGCGCGCTCGACGACGAACTGCCGGGACTGATCGCGCGTTCCATCGCGCGCAACATCGTGAAGAATCGTGTGGCGAACGAGGCGGGAGAGAACAGTCAGGGCATGGAGTTCCTGCTCAACTTCGCATCCGCGGTGCTCGAGAACGCGGATACGCGCAGCTGGAGCACGCTGCCCGATGCAATCTACCTCCTGCGTGCAACACTGCCGCCGGGCGAGCATCATCTGCGCGTCGAGTTCGTCGGCGCGGGTGGCGGCGCGCTCGAAAGCCGGGACATGGGGTCGGTCAACGTTTCAACGCGCCGGCCGG
Organism: uncultured Gammaproteobacteria bacterium; assembly: GCA_964599565.1. Taxonomy (GTDB): domain Bacteria; phylum Pseudomonadota; class Gammaproteobacteria; order Natronospirales; family JAJUFS01; genus JAJUFS01. Next base: position 67,428 of record CAZRFE010000001.1, on the reverse strand, counting down.
TGGTTGCCGGCGTGCATCGTGTTTCCTATTGACGGGGGAGAACATCATGAACATTCGCCTATTGATTGCCGGCGTTGCCGCGCTGCTGCTTGCAGCGTGCGCGACCGGCCGTGATCGCGATGCGCGTCCGGACTGGATCAGCGGCGCGGACGCCGGCTATCCGGCAAGCGCGTACCTGACAGGCATCGGCAGCGCAGACGATCTCGCCGGCGCGCGCGATCGTGCACGCGCGGATCTTGCCAAGACATTCCGCGTGACGGTGAACGAAACCTCCGAGGACACGCAGCGCTACAGCGCGCATGAAAATGACAGCGGCGCGGGCAGCGAATATTCCGCGGACGTTCGCCGCGATCTCAGCCTGCGCACCGAGCAGGTGCTGGAAGGCGTGACGGTTCCGCAGACCTGGCAGGATCCGCAGACGAAGCGCCACTACGCGCTTGCGGTGCTGAATCGTGCGCAGGCCGCTTCGCGCCTGCGCCAGGACGTGAGCGCGCTGGATGCGGCGGCGGAAACGGTGATGAACCGCGCACGCGTCGCGACGGATGCATTCACGCGCGCGCAGCTCGCGCTTGCAGTTGTCGAGAACCAGCGCCGCCGTGCAGCGCTCGACGACATGCTGAGCGCCGTCGCGCCGGCCGGCGGCGGGATTGCACCGCGCTGGCCGCTCGCGCAGCTTGAAGCGGATGCCGCGACTGCGCTGTCGCGCATCAGCCTTCGCGTCGATGGCGAGCAGCCGTGGGTCGCGCTGCTTTCCGGCCAGCTCGCGGATTCCGGTTTCACGGTGAGTCCGTCGGGTGAATACATCGCGCGTCTTGATGTCGATGAATCCGCGAGCAAGCGCAGCGGCTGGCACTGGCTGCGCGCCATCGCGGTGCTCGATGTCACGGGTCCCGATGGCCGCTCGCTGGGCCAGCAACGCTGGGAGATCAAGGAAAGCGCAACCGATGCGGATACCGCGCGCATGCGCATGCAGGAAGCGATCGCGCAGAAGGTCGCAGATGAAGGGCGGGATGCGATCCTGAAGATCGTGAAAGAGTGATGCGTTCACGTTCAATCTGAAGAAGCAGAAGCCGCGCATTGCGCGGCTTCTTGCGTTCAACCGGTGTTTTCTATTCTTCCGCGCACTCCACGTACACCACGCCATTCTCATCCAGCCTGTCGTCGCAGCGGAAACGCGCTTCGTGAATCGGGCGATAAGGTTCGAGAGGACTTTGCGGACGGATGCCGACTTCGGGCGCGCCTTGCTGGCGTGACATCTGCAGCTCCTGCCATTGCTCGCGCTGACGCGCGTCGGCAAGTTGCCGGCGGCACTCCGTGTAGGCATCGCCCGGCCAGCGATAACCGCGATCCTGGCAAGCGTCGTCGTCGAGCCGTGCCTGTTCGACGTTGCGATTGCTGTCGATCTGCGCAAGCCACTGGCAACCTTGGGACGCCGACAGGCAGATCAGAATTGCGAATGAGATTCTTGTCCGCATTTCGCGAGATTAAGCCGTGCATGAAAGTTATCGCAAGCATGTTGCAGGAGATGTAATTCGTCTAGACTTCACATAAGACTGGCGGTACCGGGGGGACGCCAGGTGTTGTGAACCGCGATGCTGAAGAGGGCACTCCCCCGTTTCATGGAGGACGCGCCGGATGGCCATCGCAACCACCAGCAACCCGCGATTCAGTACTCCAGAGATCGAGAGCAAGACGCTCGCCGAACGCGTCAACCTGCTGTTCCTTCACGCACGCGGTATCCATGTGATGTCCGTTGGCGTCATCGTGCTCCTCGCCGCGCTCTACCGTGAAGTTGCTGTCGCATTGCATGTCGTCACCTGGGCTGCGGCGTTCGTTGCGATCGAGATCGCGCAACTGCTGGTCGCGATGTACTTTCATCATTCGCACATCCCAGCCGAACGCGCGGCGCGCTGGCTCCGCATCTTTCGCATCGGCAGTGTTCCTACAGCGCTGTGCTGGGGCGCTGCAGGCCTCGCGCTGTTTCCCGCACACTCCGTCATTCACCAGGTGCTGCTCGCCGTCGTGCTGGTGGGTGTCGCCGCCATTGCCGTTCCACTGCTTGCCGCCGATTACCGCAGCTACTTCGCGTTCGTGATGTTCGCCGTTCTGCCGCTCGCCGCGACGCTGCTGATGCATCCCGATCCCGTCGCCGTCATGACGGGTGCCACGAGCATTCTCGTGGCCGGAATGCTCGCGGTCGTTGCGCGACGCGTATACAACGACACGCTCGAGGCGTTTCACACGCGGTTCGCTTACGCGGAGATGGCGGAGGAATTCGATGCGGAAGTGACGACGCGCATCAACGCGGAAGACACCTTGCGGCGCGGTGAGCGGCGCGGACGCAAGCAGAGCTACGTGCTACTCGATCTCGCAAAGGAAGACGCGATTTCCTCGGGCGACCTGCCGCGCGCGCTGCATGCCGTATCGGAGAAGGCTGCGCAGGCCATCAACTGCACGCGCGTGAGCGTCTGGTTCTGCGATGGCGGCTTCGAGGAATTCCGTTGCGTTCATCTGTACGACAACGGCTACCACGACACCTCGCCCGGCATCCGGCTCGGCACCGGTGCGCGGTCGGGACATTTTCGACGGCTCGAGCGTACGCGCACGTTCGCGGTGACGGATACCGGGAACGACAAGCGCGTGCTTGCGTTCCTGCCGAACTATCTTTCGCCGTACCGCGTGAGCGCGATACTCGGTGCCGCGTTTCGCCAGGGCGGAAAGGTGCGCGGCGTGATCGTGATGGAGCACGTCGGCCGGCCGCGGCAGTGGACGCGCGATGAACGCATGTTCGCAAGCTCGCTGTCGGATTTTCTTTCGCTCGCGCTTGCAGCGTCAGGACGGCAGCAGGCGCAGGACCAGTTGCGCCATCTCGCGAACTACGACCCGCTCACGGCATTGCCGAACCGCGCGATGTTCCATGACCGGCTGTCGCATGCACTCATCAAGGCGCAGCGTTCGAATCGCGAGATCGCGCTCCTGTTCGTGGACGTGGACCGGTTCAAGGGAATCAACGATTCGCTGGGTCACGGCGTTGGCGATCGCGTGCTGCGTGCGATCGCGAAACGGCTCATGCGCTGCGTGCGAAAGTCGGACACCGTCGCGCGGCTCGGCGGCGACGAGTTCACGGTCATCCTCGACGACCTGGACGATCTTGATACCGTCATCTCGGTCTGCGAGCGCATCCTGGAGACGGTCGCCGAACCGCTGATGCTTTCGCAGAACGAAGTCACGCTGACATGTTCCATCGGCATCGCGCATTACCCCAATGACGGCACCGACGCGGAGGTGCTGCTGCAGAATGCGGACACCGCGATGTACCGCGCGAAGAAGAGCGGCCGCAACAGCTACCAGTTCTTCACGCGCGACATGCACGAGCAGGCGATGGAGCGGCTGGAGCGCGAGACCGATCTGCGCAAGGCGCTGCAGCGAAACGAGTTCCTGCTGGTCTACCAGCCGCAGATCGATACCGAGTCCGGCAGGACGGTCGGGATGGAAGCGCTGGTGCGCTGGCGGCACCCGACGAAAGGGCTGGTGTCGCCCAACGAATTCATTCCGCTTGCCGAGGAAACCGGCCTCATTCCGCAGATCGGCGAATGGGTGCTGCGCGAGGCCTGCCGCCAGGCGTGCATCTGGCGCGCGCAGTACCACGAGGATTTCCATATCGCGGTGAACCTGTCGGTCGGACAGTTCATCATCCGCAACGTGCCAGAGCTCGTGAAGGACGTGCTCGCCGAAACGGGACTGCCGGCAAGCGCGCTGTTGCTCGAGATCACCGAGAGCCTCGCTGTCGGTGAAGGACAGTCCACGCTCGTGCTGCTCGAAGATCTCAAGGCGCTCGGTTGCAAGCTTGCACTGGATGACTTCGGCACGGGTAATTCATCGCTGAGCTATCTCAAGCGTTTCCCTGTCGACATCATCAAGATCGACCGCTCGTTCGTGCGCGACATCCATCTCGATGCGCATGATGCGGCCATCGCGAAGGCCACCATCGGGCTTGCGCGCTCGCTGAAGCTCCAGGTCATCGCGGAAGGCGTGGAAAACGAAGCGCAGCTGCAGTGGATACGGAATGAAGGCTGCGTGCTGATGCAGGGATACCTGTTCAGCCCGCCGCTGCCGGCAGACGAATGCGGCGAGTGGTTCACGCAGAACGTGCCGGTGACCGCGCGGCGCGGCGCGCGGGCGAGACGGAAGGAAACTGCGTGAGCATCGCAAAAAAAAAGAGCGGGCACTGCCCGCTCTTTTTTCATGGCAACGACATCACGCGGTTGCGCTGCGCTTTCGAGGCGCTTCGTTCGTCGCGACGAAGCGTGCGAATTCCTCGGGCGTGAATTCGTCGGTGAGGATTGCGTCCAGCGTTGCGGCCGCACCTTCGCGCAGCAACGTTGCTTCCTCATCGCCGATGACACCTTCCTTCACGCCGCGCGCGATCGCTTCTTCAAGGTTCGCGACGTTCAGCTTCATGCCGAGCGCCTTCTGCAGTTTCGCCTCGACGGGTTCCGCGGCGAGCGCCTTGTCGAGCGCGAGTTCCATGCGGCCGACCGGATCCTTCGCATCGCGATTCCAGTACGCGCCGCGCGTGAGACGATCGCGCGCTTCCGACGGTGTGAGCAGGACGTTCGCGACCTTGTGGCCGAGACGGTCGTCAGGCCGGCGGTACGAGCGGCCGAACGGCAGCACGACGAAGCGAAGCAGCGGCCCCATCCATGCGATCGGGAAGTTCGCGAGAATGTCTTCCAGCGCGTCCTGGCAGTGGAACAGCGAATCCTGCAGCGCCCATTCCGCGAGCGGCAGGTCCGCCGCAGGCCGTCCGGTGTCTTCGAACGTCTTGAGCACGGTGGATGCCATGTACAGGTGGCTCAGCACATCGCCGAAGCGCGCCGACAGTTTTTCCTTGCGCTTGAGTTCGCCGCCGAGAATGAGCAGCGTGAGATCGGCAAGGAACGTGAACGCAGCACTCATGCGTGTCAGCTGGCGGTAGTAGCGCGTGAGCGGCCCGGCGGACGGCGCGCTGACGAAACGCGCACCGGTGATGCCCATGACGAAAGCACGCACCTTGTTCGAGATCGTGAAACCGATATGGCTGAACAGCGCCTTGTCGAACGCAACGCGTGCGCGCTGATCGTCGCTGTCGTACGCGGCTTCGAGTTCCTTCAGCAGGTAGGGATGGCAGCGGATCGCGCCCTGGCCGAAGATGATCATCGAGCGCGTGAGGATGTTCGCGCCTTCAACGGTGATCGCGATCGGAATGCCCTGGTAGGCACGGCCGACATAGTTGCGCGGACCAAGGATCACGCCGCGGCCGCCGTGGATGTCCATGGCGTCGTTCAGCACCTGGCGCATGCCTTCGGTGGCGTGATACTTGAGAATCGCGGAAAGCACCGACGGCTTGTTGCCCGCGTCGATCGCCGCCGCCGTCACGCGCCGCATGGCATCCATGCGATAGGTAAGCCCTGCAATGCGCGTCAGCGCTTCTTCCACGCCCTCGAACTTGCCGATCGGCACGCGGAACTGCTTGCGGATGCGCGCATAGGCGCCTGTCATGCGGCTTGAAATCTTGCCGGCGCCGGTGCCGAGCGCGGGCAGAGAAATCGCGCGTCCCGCGGAGAGGCAGTTCATCAGCATCTTCCATCCCTGGCCGATGTATTCCTGTCCACCGATGAGCATGTCCATCGGGATGAACACATCCTTGCCGCGCGTCGTGCCGTTCATGAATGCCGCATCAAGCGGGTTCGCGCGGTTGCCGATCTCCACGCCCGGCATGTCCGTCGGGATGAGCGCGAGCGTGATGCCGAGATTCTTCTCGCCACCCAGCAGGCCGTCGGGGTCGTATGCCTTGAACGCCATGCCGAGAATCGTCGCGACCGGCGCAAGCGTGATGTAGCGCTTGTCCCAGGTCACGCGGAAGCCGAGCGTCTTCTTCCCGTTGTATTCACCTTCGCAGACGATGCCGATGTCCGGGATGGCGCCGGCGTCGGAGCCCGCCCAGGGACTGGTGAGCGCGAAGCAGGGAATGTCCTCGGCGGTTGCAAGACGCGGCAGGTAATACTTTTTCTGTTCGTCGGTGCCGTAGTGCAGGAGCAGTTCGCCCGGACCGAGCGAGTTCGGCACCATCACCGTCACGCCCGCGGTGAGCGAGCGCGTCGCGATCTTCATCACCACGGAGGAATTCGCGAGCGCGGAGAACTCGAGACCGCCGTATTCCTTCGGAATGATCATGCCGAAGAGCTTGTGCCGGCCGATGAATTCCCAGGCATCCGCGGGCAGATCCTTGTCCTCGGCGGTGATCTTCCAGTCATCGAGCATCCTGCAGAATTCATCGACAGGTCCGTCGATGAACGCCTGTTCTTCTTCCGAAAGGCGGGCGGCCGGCGCTTCGAGCAGCTTGTTCCAGTCGGGCCGCCCGGTGAACAGTTCCGCATCCCACCATGGGTTGCCGGCGTCCAGCGCAACCTTCTCCGTCTCGGAGAGCGGCGGCAGCACGGAGCGGAACCACACGAGCAGGCGATTGGAGAGCAGCGCGCGGCGCAATGGTGCGAGGTTCAGCACCGCGAGCACGGGCACGGCGATGATGATCGCGGTCCACGGCAGGTTGCCGTCGGCGCTGAACGCGAGCAGGCCGGCCACGGTGGCGGCGGACCACAGCCACAAGGGGGCGGCGAAGTAGGCGAGTGCCATGGCAATGGCAACGATCGCGAGAATGGTCAGGAACACTGACATGCGAAGTCTCCTTCGGTTCCAGGAATCGCGGGCAGGATGCAGTCTGCGGCCTCGCGGCGCGGCGGGCCTTGACCTGCGTCATCCGGCCCCGAAAATTTCAAACGGGCGTTTGAGGCGGCCCAGAATATCACGAACATGTTGTCAGGGAGAGACCGATTCCAGGCTGAAGCGCATGGAAAGGTCCGTTGCCCGGACGTGCTTGGTCAGCGCGCCGACCGAGATGAAATCCACGCCGGTCTCGGCGATCGCGCGCAGTGCCGCATCGCCGATGCCGCCTGAGGCTTCGAGTTTCGCACGCCCGGCAACGCGCGCAACCGCGCGGTGCGTGGCATCGAGATCGAATTCATCCAGCATGATCACGTCGGCGCCGGCAGCAAGCGCCTTGTCCAGCTCATCGAAATTCTCGACCTCGACTTCAACCGTCACGTCCGGTGCGATCTCGCGCGCGCGCTCGACCGCCGCGGCGATGGAGCCGGCCGCGGCGATGTGATTTTCCTTGATGAGGATGGCGTCGAACAGTCCCATGCGATGGTTGCCGCCGCCGCCGATGGAAACGGCGTACTTCTGCGCGGTGCGAAGGCCGGGCAGCGTCTTGCGCGTATCGAGTACGCGGCAGCGCGTGCCCGCGACGATGTCCGCGTAATGTCGCGCCGCCGTTGCAGTACCCGAGAGCGTCTGGAGGAAATTGAGTGCAGTGCGCTCGCCGGTCAGCAACGCGCGCGCCGGTCCTGCGAGCCGGCAGAGCAGGGCGTTCGGCTCCACGGTCTCGCCTTCGCCGGCGTGCCAGTGGATTCTCACGGACGGATCGATCTGCCGGAATGTCTCTTCCACCCAGGCCTGTCCGCAGAGCACGGCCGCCTCGCGGGAGATGACGGTTGCGCTCGCGCGTGCATTTTCCGGAATCAGTTGCGCGGTGAGATCGCCGCGCCCGGCGGGCGGTGCGGGACCGACGTCTTCGGCGAGCGCGCGGCGTACCTGTTCGGCGAGATCGGCTGGCAGGCTGGGCATGAAACTTCCGTGAAAGCGAGTAGAGGTTTTGCCGGACGTGCTGCGGCGCGGTTGTATGCGCGTGGTCGCAGCCTTAGACTTTCGCAACTTCAAGTCGCAAGTTTACCCAAATGACGCCACGGGCGGGAGCATTCCCGCGGCATGCATTTCAACCAAGGAGATCGCCATGAAGCACGAATTGCCGGAACTTCCCTACGCGATGGATGCGCTCGCGCCGCACGTCTCGAAGGAAACGCTGGAATTCCATTACGGCAAGCATCACAAGGCTTACGTGGACAAGACCAATGCGCTGATCTCCGGCACCGAGTTCGAATCGCTGCCGCTGGAAGAGATCATCCGCAAGGCGCTCGCCTCGGGCAACAAGGGCCTGTTCAACCAGTCCGCGCAGGTCTGGAACCACACCTTCTACTGGAACTCGATGAGCCCGAACGGCGGCGGTGCGCCTGCCGGCGAGCTTGCCGCGGCGATCGACAAGGCATTCGGTTCGTTCGCGGACTTCCGCACGAAGTTCATCGAGACGTCCGTCGGCAATTTCGCGTCCGGCTGGGCGTGGCTCGTGAAGAAGGGCGACGGCTCCGTCGGCATCGTGCAGACCGATGATGCGGACACGCCGATCGCGCACGCCGGCATGGGCACGCCGCTGTTCACCTGCGACGTCTGGGAGCATGCCTATTACATCGATTACCGCAATGCGCGACCGAAGTACCTCGAAGCCTGGTTCGATGAAGTGCTGAACTGGGAGTTCGCCGCGAAGAACTTCAAGGCCTGATGAGGGCAGCGCGAAAAAGGCCCGGCACCGCCGGGCTTTTTTCTTTGTTGCTTTTGCCTGCGCTATAATCCGCGCCGCGATCCGCCGGAGAATTCCATGAAACGCGTCTTCCTGTTCCTGATGTTTGCGGCAACGCTCGCCATCAACGGTTGCGCGACGGCGGTCATGAGCGGCGCGGCCGGCGGCAACAACACGTGGTCGGCGTCGCAGGCGGATTCGCGCATCACGCGCGAGGTTCGCACTGCGATCTATCGCGACGCCGTGCTGGATGCTGCGCGCATCGCGGTCACGACACGGCAGGGTGTGGTCACGCTCGACGGTGTCGTCGCGGAACCAGCCCACATCCAGCGTGCGCGACAGGTTGCCGCGGGCGTCGCGGGCGTGAGCGAAGTCATCATTCAACTGCGGGTGAAAGACGCCCGCTGAGAGGTCGGCAATGGACGTACAGGAACGCATCAGGCAGCAGGTCGGCGACAACAGCGTCCTGCTCTACATGAAAGGTTCGCCGGATTTCCCGCAGTGCGGATTCTCGGCGCGCGCGGTTGCCGCGCTGAACGCATGCGGTGCGCCGTTCGCGTTCGTGAACGTGCTCGAAGACCAGGACGTGCGTGAAGGCATCAAGCAGTTCTCGAACTGGCCGACGATTCCGCAGCTTTACGTCAACGGCGAACTGATCGGCGGCAGCGACATCATTGTCGAGATGTACGAGTCGGGAGAGCTGAAGACGTTGCTGGCGGAAGCTGGGAACAGGTAGGCAGGCAACCGGCATGAAGCCATGAAAGGCCGCGCGAATGCGCGGCCTTTTCTTTCAGGAATCGCTTTTCTCCATCACGTTTTCCGCCAGCACGCCGCGCGCGCGTTCATTGTCATCCGTCGCCACCGCGACTGCGCACCAGCCGTTCGCACGGTGCAGCATGGTCATGCCGCGAATCGCGATGTCGTTCTCCGCGAGGCGCCGCGAGATGCGTGCAAGCCCGCCGGGACGATCCTCGATGCGGATGACGAGCACTTCCTCGGGCACGGCCTGGTACTCGGAATCGCGCAGCAGGTTCAGCGTTTCATCGTAGCGGTCCACTTCCAGCGTGATGTACGCGGTGCCATCCTCGTCGGCGGCATCGATGGTGTTGATGTTGACGCCGGCGCGCTCCAGCAGCTCGCTGAGATCCGCGAGCAGTCCCTTGCGATCCGCCGCGACGACCATGATGCGTTTCATGCGCGCGTCTCCTGTTGCAGTTCGTCGATGAAGCGATCGATGTGCTCAGGTGTCACGCCAGGCATCGCGATGAGGTGCGACTGTCCGCGCGCCGTTGCGAGTTGCCAGCGCTGCCGCAGGGAATCGGAAACCGCGGGAAACACCACCGTGAGCGCGTTGCGGTTCCGCCAGGCGGCGATCCCGGACGCCTTCAGTTTCCCTTCGGCGTAGGCGGCAAGTTCCAGGCTTGCCGCGACGCGCTGGCGCAATCCATCGACACCGAATCGCTGGATCGCCGCCCACAGGATCACGGGCGTGAGCCCGTTGCGCGAGCCGGTGATCGTCGTGTCGAGGCAGCCGATATACGCGATGGAGCGCGCGATGCGATCGACATGGCGCTTGCGCGCGAGCACGACGCCGCAGGGAATCGGCGAACCGATGAACTTGTGCCCGGAGATTGCGATGGAATCCGCGCCGTCGGCGAAATCGAACGCGGGCCGCGGATCGAGAAACGGCGCAACCGGTCCGCACAGCGCGGCGTCGCTGTGAATGTAGTGCTGGTGGATCGCAAGCTTCTCCAGCATGCGCCGGATCTTCGCGATGTCATCCTTGCCTTCGGTCATCGTGGTGCCGATGTTCGCGAAGACGATCGCGGGCACGTCGCGATGGAGCTTCAGCGTCTCGTTGAGATCGTCGTAGTCGATCTCGCCGGAATCCTGTGCGCGAATCATGATGTGACGCATGTTCAGAAGATGCAGGTTCTTCGAGACGCTGTAATGCGTTTCCTCGGAGAAATACACGATGCCCTTCGGATGCAATTCGCGCGAGAGGTAGAGACCGTAGAGATTGCCTTCGCTGCCGCCGTTCGTGACGTATCCCCACCATTCGCCGTCCGGCGCGCGCATCAGCCTTGCAAAGAATTCCACGACTTCGCGTTCGAGCGCGCGGCTGTCCACGCGCCAGGTGCTGTCCGTGAAGGGATCGCCGAGATTGTTCAGCGGTACGCCGAGAAATGCCGCGAGCGAGGCGTGATCGAAATCCTTGCTGACGGGGTAGCCGAGGTAATCGTCGCGCGCAGCCTGTGCATCGCGAAGCAGCTGCTGCAGGCGTTCATGCAGTTCCATGCGCGATTCCGCTTACAGGCGATCGCGCAGGCTGGCTTCGTACATCGTCCGGAAACGATTGACGATGCCGCAGAAAAGATCCGCGGTCTTCTCCGCGTCGTAGATGGCCGAGTGCGCCTCGCCGCCGTCCCAGCCGAGATCCGCGGCTTCGATCGCGCGCGCAAGCACCGTCTGCCCGTACGCAACGCCGCCGAGCGTCGCCGTATCGAAGCAGGAGAAAGGATGGAACGGATTGCGCTTGATCTCGGTGCGCGTCACGGCCGCATTGAGAAAGCTGAGATCGAACCACGCGTTGTGGCCGACCAGCACGGCGCGGTTGCAGCCCTGCGCCTTCACCTCGGTGCGCACTTCGCGGAACAGCCGTCGCAGCGCTTCGCGCTCCGGCAGCGCCGGTCGCAGCGGATGGTCGGGATCGATGCCCGTGACATCGAGCGATGCCTGCTCGATGTTGGAACCCTCGAACGGCGTCACGTGATACCAGTGCGAGGAGTGGCGCTGCAGGTCGCCGTTCTCGTCGAAACGCAGCAGCACGGCGGCGACTTCGAGCAAGGCGTCGGTGTTCGAATTGAAACCGCCGGTTTCGACATCGACGACGACGGGAAGAAAGCCGCGAAAGCGGTTCGTCATCATGCGGGCCTGTTCTGCGGCGATGTCGTTCGGATTGTTCATTTCATTCCAGTAGTCGGCAGCCTGGTTCACGCGCAACGCCACGCGATGGTTTCATCGGCCCGGAACGGCACGATCTCGGTGTCGGCTCCCTGTCCGCCGAAGGGCATGCGCGAGGGCGGCGTCCACGCTTCGCGACGCAGGGTAACCGTGCCGGTGTTGCGCGGCAGGCCGTAGAAGTCCGCGCCGAAATGGCACGCGAACGCTTCGAGCCGCTCAAGCGCGCCGGCGGCATCGAAGGCTTCCGCGTACAGCTCGAGCGCGGCGTGCGCAGTAAAACACCCCGCGCAACCGCACGCTGTTTCCTTTGCATGCACCGCGTGCGGCGCGCTGTCGGTGCCAAGGAAGAATTTCGGATTGCCGCTGGTTGCCGCCTGGATCAATGCCTCACGATCCGGTTCGGTCTTGAGCACGGGAAGGCAGTAGTAGTGCGGGCGGATGCCGCCCTTGAAGAGCGCGTTGCGATTGTGCAGCAGGTGCTGCGGCGTGATCGTGGCGGCGACATTGGCGCCGGCGTCGCGCACGAAATCGGCGGCGGCTGCGGTCGTGATGTGTTCAAGGACAATTTTCAGCTCCGGCAGGCGTGCATGCAGGGGGGCGAGAACGTCGTCGACGAACACCGCTTCGCGATCGAAGACATCGACATCATCGCGCGTGACTTCGCCGTGCACGCACAGCGGCACGCCGGCTTCCGCCATCTTCTCGAGCGTTGCATGCGTACGCGCAATGTCCGTCACGCCCGCGTCGGAGTTCGTCGTCGCTCCGGCGGGATAGAGTTTCACCGCGAGCACCTTGCCGGATGCCTTCGCGGTTTCGATTTCCGCCGGCGTCGTGTTGTCGGTGAGATAGAGCGCCATCATCGGTTCGAACGTCATGTTCTCCGGCAGCGCGTCGAGAATGCGCTGCCGGTACGCGAGCGCCTGCTGCGTGGTGGTCACTGGCGGGCGCAGGTTCGGCATGATGAGCGCGCGCGCGAACTGGCGCGCCGTGCAGGGCAGTACGGATGCCATCTGTGCGCCGTCCCGCAGGTGAAGATGCCAGTCGTCGGGGCGGGTGAGCGTGAGTGTTTCCATGGAAGCCTTTCAGTCAGTGGTGACGCCGCCTTATAGTTCGCGGAGCGTCGCCCGGGCGGCACATTCTAAAGGATTGAGGCGGGCAGGTAATGCCGATGCAGCGCGGACAACTTGAAATACTCGTGGAATTGAATGAAATCGCCGGTCCCGCGGGACGGCAGCGGCTTGAACCGTTGGGCTGGCGGCGGCAGAACCGCGGATCTGTCTAGGAAGCGATCTCGTCGTAGCCGCGTCCGCGAAATTCGATCAGGCAGAATCCATGCCCGAAGGGATCCGCCATGACGGCGAGCCTGCCCCATGCGCTTGCCTGCACCTCGCCTTCAAGGCACGCGCCGGCAGCCTGCGCATGCGCTACGGCCGCATCGATGTCCGGTACGACGAAATCCAGGTGCACTGGCGTCCAGTGACGCGAATAGTGACGTTGCTGCGGCGAAGCCTTCGATGCAACAGTGCCGGGCGCTTTCTCGAGGAGATAGATGGGCGAGGACGCGCCGAGCAGTTCGACCGCGGAATCACCGAAGCGGCGGCCGATGCGAAGGCCGAGCGCGGAGCAGTAGAAATCGATGGCGCGGGGAAGATCGTCGACGTCGATGTTCGCCAGAAGTTCCATCAGCGCGCGAGCAGGTATTCCGTCGCAAAGCGCACGCCGAAACCGGTGAAATCCGACGGCACATGCGCAAGTCCGCCTTTCACTTCCGACGCGGAAAGATCGACGTGCACCCACGGCACGTCGTGCTTCACGAAACGGTTGAGGAAACGTCCGGCGAGGATGTGATCCGCCTCGCCTTCGATCAGGCACTGCTTGATGTCGGCGACCTTGCTCTCCAGCAGTTCGTCGTAGTCGCGATCCTGCGGGAACGGCCAGACGCGCTCGCCGGAATGCCTGCCGGCGGCGATGAGTGCGTCGATCAGTTCATCGCGATTCGTGAAGATTCCGGAATAGCGGTTGCCGAGCGACTGGATGCAGGTGCCGGTGAGCGTCGCGAAATCCATGATGAAGGAAGGCTTCGCATTGCTTGCGAGCGCGAGCGTATCGGCGAGCACCATGCGGCCTTCGGCGTCCGTGTGCACGATCTCGATGGTGGTGCCGTCGGATGCACTCACCACGTCGTTCATCTTGTAGGCATCGGGGCCGATGTGATTCTGCGCAAGCGCCAACCAGCAGTCGACGGGAAAACCCGCCTTCAGCCGCGTCAGCGCGAGCAGCGTGCCGAGCGCGACGGCCGAACCCTGCATGTCGCCATGCATGCCGAACATGTGACGCCCGGTCTTCAAGTTGTTGCCGCCGGTGTCGAAGCAGATGCCCTTGCCGACGAGCGCGACGGCTTTCGCGTTCCGCTTCGCGCGGGCGGGCCGGTAACGCAGATGCACGATGCCCGCATCACGAGCCGTGCTGCCCTGTACCACGGCAAGAAATGCGCCGGCCTTTTTCTTCTTCAATGCGGCTTCATCGAGAAAGGTCATTTCCCAGCCGAGATCGTCGGCGAGCTTCGCCACATAATTCCGGTATCTGCCCGGCGTGAGGTGGTTGCCCGGCAGCGTCGCGAGCCAGCGCGCGAGATTGTTGCCCTCTGCCGTGGCGAGCGTGCGCGAGAAATCGTGCTTTCCGTCGAGTCCGAATACCTGCAGTTCGCGAATGACGGGCTTCGAGCCGTCCGCGCTCGCGGAAATCTTCGGCAGCGCGAACTCGGCAGCAAAGGCCGCGGCGACGACGGCATCTGCCACGGCCGCGCGTTTCTTCGCATCAAGACCCGCGAACGCCACGGCCAGTGTCGCGGACCGGCAGGTGCTAACGGATGCCATCCACTTGCGTGCCGCTTCAAGCAGTTCGAAGGCCGTTGCGTCGTCAGCGATGCGCCCCACGGTGACGAAGCGGTCGGCGGATGCCAGCGTGACGGTTTCCTTCTCGCGTCCCTTGAGGCGCGGCGCGAGGCCGGCGAGAAAGCCGTGTTGATTCCACGTCGTATCGCCCTTCAGCGCGACGACGAGAACGTGATCCGCGGACGCGCGCGCCGCCGGAGACGGCGCGGACTGCTGCTTGATCCTGATTTTCACGGGCGCGGGAAGGGCGGGGGACATAAGTCGTTGCCTTGACCGGAATTGTGCGAACGCCGATCATACCAGGTTCAAATACCGCGCGATGCGCGGTCCCCGATCCGGATACGCGTGCCGGCGATTCCGCGGCACGATTGCCAGAAGTCTTTCCAAGGATTTCGCATGACCCTTCGCACGAACGATGACAGCAAGGTTGACGCCAGCCAGCGTCAGGACGTGGACCCCCAGGAAACGCGGGAATGGCTGGAGTCGCTTGACGCGACACTGCAGGCGCACGGCGCCGACCGCGCGCACTTCCTGCTCGAGCAGCTCGTGGATCACGCGCGCCGCCAGGGTGCGTACCTGCCGTACTCCGCGGAAACCGCGTACCTCAACACCATTCCGAAGCACCAGGAACCGCCGTATCCCGGCGACCGCGAAATCGAGAAACGCATCGAGGCGTACATCCGCTGGAACGCGGTTGCAATGGTCGTGAACGCCAACCGCAAGGGCACGGAGCTCGGCGGACATATTGCAACGTACGCATCCGCCGCCCAGCTGTATGAAGTCGGATTCAACCACTTCTGGAAGGGCGCATCGGAAGAAAACCGCGGCGATCTCGTCTACATCCAGGGACATTCCTCGCCGGGCATCTATGCGCGTTCGTATCTCGAAGAGCGGCTGACGGAAAAGCAGCTGCTGCATTTCCGCGAGGAAGTGAACGGCGAAGGTCTCTCCTCGTACCCGCATCCATGGCTCATGCCCGAGTACTGGCAGTTCCCGACCGTCTCCATGGGTCTCGGCCCGCTGATGGCGATCTACCAGGCGCGCTTCATGAAATATCTCGAGGCGCGCGGCCTGATCGAAATGAAGGGCCGCAAGGTGTGGGCGTTCCTCGGCGACGGCGAGATGGACGAACCGGAATCGCGCGGCGCGATCTCGCTTGCCGTGCGTGAAAATCTCGACAACCTCGTGTTCGTCGTCAACTGCAACCTGCAGCGCCTCGACGGTCCCGTGCGCGGCAACGGCAAGATCATCCAGGAACTCGAATCCGATTTCCGCGGCACGGGCTGGAACGTGCTCAAGGTGCTGTGGGGTTCGCGCTGGGATCCACTGCTGGCGCAGGACCGCAAGGGACTCCTGCGCCGCGTGATGGAAGAGTGCGTCGACGGCGAATACCAGACGTTCAAGTCGCGCGACGGCGCGTACGTGCGCGAACACTTCTTCGGCCGCTACCCGGAGCTGAAGGAGATGGTCGCGCACATGTCCGATGAGGACATCTGGAAGCTCAACCGCGGCGGCAACGATGCGCGCAAGGTCTACGCGGCGTACGACCGCGCGGTGAGCGGCAACCACGGCCAGCCGACGGTGATCCTCGCGAAGACGGTGAAGGGGTTCGGCCTCGGCAAGTCCGTGCAGGGCACGATGGGCGCGCACCAGAAGAAGAAACTCGACGCCGACGACCTCAAGTGGGTGCGCGATCATTACAACCTGCCGGTCTCCGATGAAGTCATCGATTCCGGCAATGTTCCGTTCCTGAACTTCCGCAAGGACAGCCGCGAGTACAAGTACATCCAGGAACGCCGCGAGAAGCTCGGCGGCTACCTGCCAAAGCGCGTGCCGAACAACGAGAAGCTCGAGCTTCCCGGGCTCGACATCTTCAAGTCGCAGATGGAAGACACGGGCGAGCGCGAAGTCTCGACGACCATGGCCTTCGTGCGCATGCTCACGGCGCTGCTGCGTGACAAGAACATCGGCAAGCGCATCGTTCCCATCGTGCCGGACGAAGCGCGCACCTTCGGCATGGAAAGCCTGTTCCGCCAGTACGGCATCTATTCATCGGTGGGTCAGCTTTACGAACCGCAGGATGCGGACCAGCTGATGTTCTACCGCGAGGACAAGCAGGGCCAGATGCTGGAGGAAGGCATCACGGAAGCAGGTTCGATGTCCTCGTGGATCGCGGCGGCGACGTCGTACGCGAACCACGGCGTGACGATGATTCCGTTCTTCATCTATTACTCGATGTTCGGTTTCCAGCGCATCGGCGATCTTGCATGGGCGGCGGGCGATTCGCGCGCGCGCGGCTTCATGCTCGGCGGCACCGCGGGACGCACCACGCTGAACGGCGAAGGCCTGCAGCACGAGGACGGCCACAGCCACGTTCTCGCGGCGACGATTCCGAACTGCGTCGCCTACGATCCGACGTATGCCTACGAACTCGCCGTCATTCTCGACGACGGCATGAAGCGGATGTACCAGGACCACGAAGACATCTTCTATTACATCACGCTGATGAACGAGAACTACCGTCACCCTGCGAAACCCGACGGTGTGGACGAAGGCATTCTCAAGGGACTCTATCCGCTGAAGAAATCCGCGCAGAAGAAGGCGAAGCTGCGCGTGCAGCTGCTCGGCTCGGGAACGATCCTGCGCGAAGTCGAAGCCGCGGCGGAAATGCTCGAGAAGGATTTCGGCGTCGCCGCCGACGTGTGGAGCGCGACAAGCTTCACGGAGCTTCGCCGTGACGGCATGGAAGCGGACCGCTGGAACCTGCTCAACCCCGGCAGCAAGCCGAAGAAACCGTGGGTCGCGCAACAGCTCGACGGGACCGAAGGACCGGTCATTGCCGCATCCGATTACATGCGCGCATTCGCGGACAAGATCCGCCAGTGGGTGCCGCGCCGTTACGTCACGCTCGGCACCGACGGCTACGGCCGCTCGGATTCGCGCGCGCAGCTGCGCCGCTTCTTCGAAGTGGATCGCAATCACATTGCGCTCGCCGCGCTTCGTGCGCTCGCCGACGAAGGCAGCATCGAGATGAAGACCGTCGCGGATGCCATGAAGAAGTTCGGCATCAGCGCCGACAAGCCGCATCCCTGGCTGGCGTAACACAGGAACAAGGAGCAAGGCGTGGCGGACAGAATCGAGATCAAGGTTCCCGACATCGGCGATTTCGCGAACGTCGAGATCATCGACGTGCTCGTGAAGACAGGCGATGTCATCGAGAAGGAATCGCCGCTCATCACGCTCGAAACCGACAAGGCGGCGATGGACATTCCCGCACCGCAATCGGGAAAGATCGTCGAAATGAAGGTCGGCAACGGCGACAAGGTTTCCGAAGGTACGGTGATCGCGGTGCTTGAAGCGGCGGCGGACACCGCGCCGCCGAAGCAGGAAGCCGCGAAAGCGCCGGAGAAACCCGCCGAAAAGCCGCCGGCGAAGGCCGAGGAAAAGCCGGCCGCGCAACCGCAGCCGCAAGCAGCGCGACCATCGGCGGAACTGCCTGCCGTCAACGAAGCGTCGTTTGCGAAGGCGCATGCATCGCCTTCCGTGCGAAAGTTCGCGCGCGAACTCGGCGTGGACCTCGGCAAGGTGAACGGCTCGGGCGCGAAGGGTCGCGTCACGCACGACGACGTGAAGTCGTTCGTGAAGTCCGCGTTGCGCGGTGGCGCTGGCGGCGGCGCGGGACTGCCGCAGGTGCCGGCCGTGGATTTCGGCAGGTTCGGCGAGATCGACGTGCAGCCGCTCTCGCGCATCAGGAAGATTTCAGGACCGCGCCTGCATGCATCGTGGGTGAACGTGCCGCACGTCACGCAGCACGATGAAGCGGACATCACCGAGCTTGAGACCATGCGCGCGGCACTCAAGTCCGACGCGGAGAAGGTCGGCGCGAAGCTCACGCCGCTGGCATTCATCATCAAGGCCTGCGTGCACGCGCTCAAGGAATTCCCGGACTTCAACAGCTCGCTGTCGGCGGACGGCGAGAGCCAGGTGTTCAAGAAATATTTTCACATCGGTTTCGCGGCGGACACGCCGAACGGGCTCGTCGTGCCCGTCATCAAGGATGCCGATAACAAGAACGTCTTCGACATCGGCCGGGAGCTCGGCGAGCTTTCCGCTGCGGCGCGCGCCGGCAAGCTGAAGGCCGCGGACATGCAGGGCGGCTGCTTCTCGGTGTCATCGCTTGGCTCCATCGGCGGCACGTACTTCACGCCGATCGTCAACGCGCCGGAAGTTGCCATCCTCGGCGTGTCGCGCGCTTCGATGAAACCGGTATGGAACGGCAAGGAATTCGCACCGCGTCTCATGCTGCCGCTGTCGCTTTCCTATGATCACCGCATCATTGACGGCGCCGCCGCCGCGCGCTTCACGACGTTCCTTGCGGAAGTGCTCGCGGAGCGGCGCAACCTGGTGCTCTGAGCCCGCGAGCGGAACCGAACATGACCTTGAGCGAATGCGTCAACGCGAATTGTCCGTGGTCCGGCAAACCGGTTGCGCCGGACTCGCTGACGCGGTTTGAAGGCCATGTTGTCGGCTTCTGCAATCCCGGTTGCCGCGACAAGTTCGATGCGGGCGCCGGCGACATTGAAACGGCGGTTGCCGCCTTCCGGCAGGCAATCAGCCAGCGTGCGGACAGCAGGAACCGGACGCCCTCACGGTGAACGCCGTTCACTCGAATCATTACCGAAGAGGTCTGACATGACGAGCGTCGTGGAAATCAAGGTGCCCGACATCGGCGATTTCGAGAGTGTCGAGATCATCGACGTGCTGGTGAAGGCGGGCGATGCCGTCGAGAAGGAATCGCCGCTCATCACGCTCGAAACCGACAAGGCGGCAATGGACATTCCCGCGCCGCAGGGCGGAACCATCAAGGAGATGAAGGTCAAGGTCGGCGACAAGGTTTCCGAAGGCAGCGTGATTGCAACGCTTGACGTTGCAGAAGCGGCGGCGGCGTCGAAGCCCGCGAAGAAAGCCGAAACCCGGGAACCCGAAACGCAGAAACCGGAAACACCCGCAACGCCACCGAAGGAAGGCGCGCCGAAACCCGCGCAGAAGGCGGATGACTACGCGGGCAAGGTGGATCTCGAAACGCAGGTGCTGGTGCTGGGGTCCGGCCCCGGCGGTTACACGGCGGCGTTTCGCGCCGCGGATCTCGGGCTCGATGTCACGCTCATCGAGCGCGAGGACTCGCTCGGCGGCGTATGCCTGAATGTCGGCTGCATTCCCTCGAAGGCGCTGCTGCATGCGGCGAAGGTGATCGAGGAAGCGGCGGCGATGGCGGAACACGGCATCACGTTCGGTGCGCCGAAGATCGATGAGAAGAAACTCGTCAGCTGGAAATCCGATGTCGTGAAGAAGCTCACCGGCGGCCTTTCGACCATGGCGAAGCAGCGCAAGGTGAAGGTCGTCACGGGCTACGGGAAGTTCGTCGGCGCGCATCATCTTGAAGTGGAAGGCAGGGATGGAAAGCAGGTCGTGCGTTTCGAGAAATGCATCATCGCGGCAGGTTCCGAACCCGTGAAGCTGCCGTTCGCGCCCGCGGACGATCGCATCATCGATTCCACGGGCGCGCTGGAACTGAAAGGCATCCCGGAAAGGCTGCTCGTGATCGGCGGCGGCATCATCGGTCTTGAAATGGCGTGCGTGTACGACGCGCTCGGCGCGCAGGTGACGGTCGTCGAGCTTGCGGACCAGCTGATGCCGGGCGCAGACAAGGATCTCGTGCGTCCGCTGGAGAAACGCATCAAGGCGCGTTACGCGAACATCATGACCGGCACGAAGGTCACGAAGATGGCCGCGCAGAAGAACGGCATCAAGGTGACGTTCGAAGGGAAGCAGGCGCCGGAGGGCGAACAGCTGTTCGATCGCGTGCTCGTCGCCGTCGGCCGCGTGCCGAACGGCAGGAAACTCGATGCGGACAAGGCGGGCATCAGCGTCGATGAGCGCGGTTTCATCGCCGTCGACCGGCAGATGCGCACGAACGTCGAACACATCTTCGCGATCGGCGACATCGTCGGCCAGCCGATGCTCGCGCACAAGGCAACACATGAAGGCAAGGTGGCGGCGGAAGTGTGCGCGGGCGAGAAGCGCTTCTTCGATGCGCGCGTGATCCCGTCCGTTGCATACACCGATCCGGAAGTCGCATGGGTCGGCCTCACGGAAGAACAGGCGAAGAAGGACGGCATCGAATACGAGGCCGGCAGGTTTCCCTGGGCGGCCTCGGGACGTTCGCTCTCGCTCGGGCGCGATGAAGGTTTCACGAAGCTGCTGTTCGATCCGAAGACACAGCGCATTCTCGGCGGTGCGATGGTCGGCCCGAACGCCGGCGAACTCGTCGGCGAGGTCGCGCTCGCGATCGAGATGGGCGCGGACGCCGCGGACATCGGGCTCACGATCCATCCGCATCCGACGCTTTCCGAGACCGTCGCGTTTGCGGCGGAAGCGTTTGAAGGCACGTTGACGGACCTTTACCTGCCGAAGAAGCGCAAGCACTGAGCGAGATGACCGTGAAGCTGCACGTCGCCGCACTGCTGATGCTGACGTGCCTTTGCGGTCCGGTGAATGCGGAGGAGTTCTACGGCCCGCTTCGCATCCGCGACATGGGACCGTTCCAGCTGCTGCGTCTCAACATGCTTCCCGATCACGCGCTTGCGCCCGAGCCCGGCCGCTTCGCGATCGAAACGCACCTCTCGCAGTCCAACACCTTCGCGATGGATGGCGACGTGATGGATTACCTCAAGGCGCGCGGGCGGCGCGGCGAAATCAGCGCGGCGGACGTCAACGCCATCCGCGCGCGCTCCGACAACGCGTTTCTCTTCGACGGCGAGCTCGGTTACTTCAACATGACCGCGCACCTTGGCTTCTCCGACAGCTGGTCCGGTTACGTTACGCTGCCCGCGCACCGTTACGGCGGCGGTTTCATGGACAGCACCATCGAGAGTTTTCACGATGCGTTCGGTTTCGACAGCTTCGGGCGCGAGTACATCAGCCGCAACGACTTCCAGGCCGTCGCGATTCTCGACGGCGACGTGTTCTACCTGCTGGAGCAGCCCGCGAACAACGGTTTCGGCGATCCGGTACTTGGCGTGCGCTATTACCATGCGCTGCCGGGACACTCGGCAGTTACGGTCGAGCTCGCGCACAAGTTCGCGATCCGCAATCCCGACACGTTCCTGTCGACAGGCGGATCGGATACGGGGCTGCAGGTTTCGTGGCACGCGCATGGCGTGCGCAACAGCATCTACGTCAGCGCCGCCGTCGTGCGCGCCGGCCGGGCGGAACCGTTTCCGGATCACACGCGCCGGCTCGCGCCGTCCGTCAATGTCGCGTGGGAGAACCGGCTGGCGCACAGTCTCAATCTCGTGCTGCAACTGAACGGCGCGCGCAGTGTGTTCGAAAACGGTGCCGATCCGGAGTTGACGGCAAACGTCCTGCAGGCTTCCATCGGCCTGCGGCAGCGCCTCGGCGACTTCGTGCTGAGCTACGCACTCACGGAAAATCTCGTCAATTTCAACAACACCGCCGATCTCGGCTTTCATATCGGGTTTGCCTGGCTTCCCGGCGCGAGCGGCGCTTACTGACATTCGCGGATCGACAGGAGATTGATTGAATGGAACCCTTCATGCAGAAGATCACCGTACGGTGGGCTGACCTTGATCCGAACGGCCACGTGCGCCATTCGGTGTACTACGACTATGGCGCGCAGGCGCGCGTCGCATTGCTCGAGAAGAAAGGACTGGGCCTCAGGTGGATGGCGAAGAACATGATCGGACCGGTGCTGTTCCGTGAACAGGCGAAATTCCTGCGCGAACTGCACATGTCCGATGAGATCAGCATCGACTTTCGCATCGGCGGCGAATCGGAAGACGGGCGCAAGTGGCGCATCATCCACAACATTCACCGTGGCGATGAACTGTGTGCCGTGCTCGACATGGACGGCGCGTGGCTTGATCTTCGCGCGCGCAGGATTGCCGTTCCGCCGGAAGAACTGCGCGTCGCCTTCGCGAACCTGCCGCGCACGGAAGATTTCGAGACTCTGCGCAGCGCGTCGAAAGGCTGATCCCGCCGCCGTCACCGGGCCGGCACTGCGCCGGCCCGCATCCTCATGAGTATCGTGCTCCTGGTTCTCGACGGAGCCATGGTCGCATTTGCGCTGCTGCCTCTGCTGCCGTCATCGCACTGGCTGTCGCGCGGGCCTGAGTTCCTTCGCCTGCAGATCGCCGTTGCAACGGCGGCGCTGATCGTCATCCAGTGGGTGTTGGCGGATGCATTCCCGTTCTACCGGGTTTCGCTCGCGCTGCTGGTTGCCTGCCTTGTCTACCAGCTCGCCTGGATCGTGCCTTACACGCGTCTTTTCCCGCGCGAGGTGAAAGGTGCGGCGACGCCGCTCGACGCGGCGCGCTGCATTTCCGTGCTGTCCGCGAACGTGCTGATGTCGAATCGCGACGTGGCGCGGCTCAGGCGGCTGATCGCGAACGCGGATCCCGACATCATCGTGCTGCTCGAGACGAACCGCTGGTGGCAGGAGCAGCTGCGGGAACTGCGGGAGACGCATCCGCACGGCATGGACTGTCCGCTCGACAATCGCTACGGCATGCACCTGTATTCGCGGCTTGAGCTTGAAGATCCGGAGCTTGCGTTTCTCGTCGAGGATGACGTCCCGTCCATGCACGCTGGCGTGCGGCTGCGCTCCGGGCAATGCGTGCGTTTCCATGCGCTGCATCCTGCACCGCCGAGTCCGACGGAAAACCCGACCAGCCGCGAGCGCGACGCGGAAGTTCTCGCCGTTGCGCAGTCGATCGCGCGCGATCCGTGTCGCGTGATCGTGACAGGCGACTTCAACGACGTCGCGTGGTCGCCGACCACGCGGCTGTTTCGCAAGGTATCCCGGCTGCTCGACCCGCGCATCGGCCGCGGCATGTTCAGCACCTTCCATGCCTGGTTTCCGCTGCTGCGCTTTCCGCTCGACCATGTCTTTCACAGCGACGACTTCACGCTCGTGACGCTGGAAGTCATGCCGCGGTTCGGTTCGGATCACCTGCCGATTCACTACCGGCTGCAGTACGAACCGGCGGTGAAGAACGCACAGGAAGCGCCGCGGCCAGGTAGGGGCGACCATGCCAAAGCGGGCGAGAAGACGGCCGCGGGCGGCGTGCGGCCGGAAGACGTGCCGAAAAGGTGACGCACATTCAACGCGCGGTGAATGCTTTCCTCATCCAGTAGTCCGCGCTCACGTAACGCCCACCGCCGATGAAGTAAAGCGCAAGCAGCATCACGAAGTACGTCACGGCCCATTCCATGCCGTTGTTCGAGATCACGAAGTTGCCGCTCCCGGTGAGCCATTCGTAGTTGCCATGCTCGCGCAGGATGCTTCGCGCGCGATCAAGCCGTTCGATGGCGCCGGAAACATCCGCCGGTGGAAACGGGCTTTGCGGGTCCGCGACCGCCTGCCAGCCGTTCTTCCAGTGCACGCCGAACGTTGCGACCAGCATCGTGACCATCAATGGAATGCAGAACCATCGCGTCATGAAACCTGTCAGAAGCGCGATGCTGCCGCCAATCTCTGCCGCAACGGCGAGCGACGCCATCACGAGCGGGAAGGGCAGGCCGAGCCCCCACTCCGCGTTGCCGAACCATTCGACGACATTGTCGAACCCGGCAAGCTTGTTCGTGCCCGCGATCCAGAAGACCGGAACAAGATAGAGCCGCAGTGCAAGCGGACCGAGAAAATCCGCGGCGCGCGTTGCATCGAGCGCATCCTGCATGCGCGAGGTGAAGCTGAAGAAACGGTTCATGTCGTGCCCCCGTTCGGTCCGCGGACCGAGGGGCCGGTCAGCGGGTGCCGAGAATGATGTCCTGTGCCTGCAGTGCGGCGAGCATTTCGCCGCCCGCGCGGATCACGCTTTGCGGATCAGGATGCGCGATCTCCTTCGCAATCCCGTCGAGCAGTTCGCGCCCCGTTGCGCCGGATTCCTGCTGCAGGCGTTCGAGCAGGCGCGCGGTTACCGCATTGACTTCCGTGAAACCGACGTCGTCGTTGCGCCGGCGATACACCACGAGAAATGTCGGCTGTTCGCCCGGTGCATCCGGCTGGAATCCCGGGCCGATGCGATGCACGGGATAGCGATACGCCGCCACGAACGCCACGGGAGAGATGACCGGCACGCGATCGAGAACATTCCCGTTCGCATCGAAATCTTCATCCTCGATGTTGCGCGCGTCCGTGGCCGCCGCCAGTTCCAGCCATTCGTAATGCGCGAGTTCCTGCAGGAACGCCGGCCAGCTGCCGTCGTTCCTGAATTCCTCCGCGAGCCAGGCGAGGAACTCCTGCGGCACTTCCATGAACAGCGGTGTGTGCGAGATGTGATGATGATAGAAATCGCGCACCAGCAGCGCCCAGCGTTCGGCGCCGAGAATCCGGTGCAGCACGGGAAATGTTCCCGCGAGCAGCGAGCGGATGTTGTTGAAGAAAAGATCGCGGTAGATCTTCATGCGCCGGTCTTCGATGTCCGCCGGCGCGGCATGCGCCTTGGGGTTGCGCAGGTGCGCGGCAAACGCGTACTGCAGCGCGCGGAAATCCTTACTCATTCGCCACCCGCTCCATCGCGCGCTTCGCCTGCAGCCCGCGGATGGTTTCGATCTCTCCCAGGAGTTCCGCGAGCGGCGGGATGTTGAAGTCGCGTTCAAGCAGCGTCGGCACCACGCCACAGTGTTCGTACGCGGCGTCGAGGAGCTGCCATACCGGATCGACGACATCGCTGCCGTGCGTGTCGATGCGCAGGTCTTCCGCTTCCTCGTAGTGCCCGGCGACGTGAATGTATGCAACGCGTTTCGCGGGCAGGGCGCGCAGGAAGGCGTGCGCGTCGTAGCGGTGATTGATGCTGTTGACGCAGATGTTGTTCACATCAAGGAGAAGATCGCAGTCGGCGCGCTCGAGCACCGCGTTCACGAACTCGATCTCGGTCATTTCCGCACCGGGCGCGGCGTAGTACGAAACGTTCTCCACGGCGATGCGGCGCCCGAGAATGTCCTGCACGCGGCGGATGCGCGCGGCGACATGGTTCACGGCGTCTTCGGTGAACGGGATCGGCATCAGGTCGTAGAGGTGACCGTCGTCGGAGCAGTAGCTCAGGTGTTCGGTGTAGCAGCGGATGCGGTGTTCATCGAGGAACGCGCCGACCTCGCGCACGAAATCCTCATCGAGCGGCGCAGGTCCGCCGAGCGACAGCGAGAGTCCGTGGCAGACGAACGGATAGCGTTCCGTGAATGCGCGGAACTGCCGGCCGAGCCTGCCGCCAAGCCGCATCCAGTTTTCCGGCGCGACTTCCATGAAATCCACGCAGCCGGGCGCGTCATCGAGCGGTTTCAACAGCGCGCGCCGCAGGCCGAGACCGGCGCCGGTGACGGGGAAGCGCGCGTCATTGTTCATGTCACGCCTTCGTCGCGTGCACGTGCGCGCACGCGCTCGAGGTACGCGGATTCATCCGGCGCGCGCCCGTAACGCTGCGCTTCCCACAGCGTTTCGCCGAGGCATTCCAGCATTTCGTGTTCCGCGTCGTGCGTATTGCCGAGCTTGCGCGTCAGCGCGTCGAACGCCTGCCGTATGCCGGGCGGGCGGTCCGTGGACAACTGCTCGCGGATCGCAATGTGCATGCCAAGGTGCAGGAACGGGTTCGTCTCGCCCTGTTCGGGCGTCCATTCGCGGGCGATGGCGTCCTCGCCGGCTTCGAGCATGGCGTGATACTCCGGATGTTCCGCGATGACTCCCGCAATCTGGTCTTCCAGCGCCGTCACGGGCAGCCGCTCGCGGTGCTTGCGCCAGGCCTCGATGAACTGGCGCCTGAGATCTTCTCGCTTGTTGCTGAACAGCATGACGATGACCGGTTGCGGGAACGTCGCGATTATAAGTCCATGTTCCGTCGATACTGAAAGACCGGCGCGGGCGAAAAACATTCCCGCGCGAAGGCGCCGCTTGTTTTCGCCTCGAAGGAACGGTAAACAGGCGCATCCAGCACGTGGAGACTTCGCATGCAATGCCGGAAATGCCGCTTGCCGGTTGCGTTCACGCCGGTGCGTGAAACGGAACTTTCCCGCTTCCGCGAGTTCATGTGGCTCGCGGTGGTCCTGTTCGCGATCGCGGGAGCGCTTCTCCTGTTCGGGATTTCGATCTGGCCGTGGTGGGTTGCAGGCGCCGGCGCGTTCGTGCTGTCGCAGGCGCTGTTCAAATGGAAGCTGAGCCGCTGGGTGATGTGCGACGGCTGCGGCGCGCGATACACGTACTACGGCATCATCCGCAATCGCTGACGGATTTCGGTGTCACGCAGCGGGGACAGCGCTCGCCTTCCACGTAGTCCGGTGAGCGGCGGTCCTCGGCGCTCAACGGCATGCCGCAGGCCGTGCACAGGGTATGCGTGCCGGGCGCAAGCCCGTGCGCAACCGCCACGCGCTCATCGAACACGTAGCACTCGCCCTCCCAGAGGCTTTCCGCCGGCGGCACCGTTTCGAGGTACTTGAGTATTCCGCCTTCAAGGTGGAAAACGTTCTCGAAACCCATCGACTTCAGCAGCGCAGTCGATTTCTCGCAGCGGATGCCGCCCGTGCAGAACATTGCCACCTTCGGCTTCTTCCGCAGCGTGGCATCGCGGGCCGCCCATTCGGGAAACTCGCGGAAGCTTTTCGTGCGCGGATTGATCGCGCCGCGGAACGTGCCGATGGAAACCTCGTAGTCGTTGCGCGTATCGATGAGCACGACATCCGGATCGCTGATCAGCGCGTTCCATTCCCCGGGCGGCACATGGGTTCCGGCCATCTCGCCGGGGCGGACGTCCACGCCCAGCGTCACGATTTCCTTCTTCAGCTTCACCTTCATGCGCTGGAACGGTTGTTCCGCCGCGTGCGATTCCTTGTGCTCGAGATCGCGAAAGCGCGCGTCGCTGCCAAGATGCGACAGCAGCGAACGCACATCGTCCGGTGAGCCCGCGATGGTGCCGTTGATGCCTTCCGGCGCGAGCAGGATGGTGCCGACGATGTTCCGCTCGCGGCACGCGGCGAGCAGCGGTTCGCGCAGTTCGCGGTGATCCGGCAGGCTGACGAACCGGTAGAAGGCAGCAACAAGAAAGGCGGCGTTCTGCATGTGTGTCACGGCGCCTTCGGACGCTTTGATACGGGGTATTCGCAGAGATCCGCGATCGGGCAGCGCCAGCATTCCGGCTTGCGTGCCTTGCAGATGTAGCGTCCGTGCAGGATCAGCCAGTGGTGTGCATCGCGCGCGAATTCCTGCGGGACGAATTTCAGCAGCTTCAGCTCGACTTCCAGCGGAGTCTTTCCGGGTGCAAGCTTCGTGCGGTTCGAGACGCGGAAGATGTGCGTGTCGACCGCCATCGCCGTCTCGCCGAACGCGGTGTTGAGAATCACGTTCGCCGTCTTGCGCCCCACGCCCGGCAGTGCTTCGAGTTCCTCGCGCGTGCGCGGCACCTTGCCGCCGTGCTTCTCGATCAGCATGCGGCAGAGCTTGATGATGTTCCCGGCCTTGTTGTTGTAGAAGTTCACGGTGCGCACGTACGGCTTCAGCCCATCAAGGCCGAGAGCAAGGATCGCCGCCGGCGTGTTCGCGACGGGAAAGAGTTTCGCGGTTGCCTTGTTCACGCCGGTGTCCGTCATCTGCGCGGACAGCACGACAGCGACGAGCAGCTCGAACGGCGTCGAGTATTCGAGCTCGGTCGTGGGCGTGGGGTTTGCTTCGCGCAGGCGGCGAAAGATTTCAGCGCGTTTTGCAGGATTCATGAAACGGGAACGTGTTCCGAGGCGGGCGCCTTCAAGGGCGCGCGCGCAGCGAGTCGGCTGTCGATGGTGTTCTTGAGCGCGATCAGAAGGCCGAGGCCGATGAACGCACCCGGCGGCAGCACGGCCAGCAGGAAGCCGGGATACCCCGGGCCGAGAAGGTCGATGCGCCAGGTTGCGGCAACGGGACCGAACATCATCTGCGCGCCATCGAACAGCGTGCCGCGGCCGACGATCTCGCGCAGTCCGCCGAGCAGGATGAGCACGAGCGTGAAGCCAAGACCCATCGCGATGCCATCCGCCGCTGCGCGCGGCAATGCGTGCTTCGACGCGAACGCCTCGGCGCGGCCGATGATCATGCAGTTCGTGACGATGAGCGGAATGAAGATGCCGAGCACGCGGTAGAGTTCGTGGAACCAGGCGTTCATCGCGAGTTCGACGGTCGTGACCAGCGAGGCGATGATGAGCACGAACACGGGAATGCGCACATCCTCGCGCACGATCCTGCGGATCAGCGAGATCGCGAGATTGGAACTCAGCACGACGAAGGTCGTGGCGAGCCCCATGCCGAGGCCGTTGATGAACGTGCCGCTCACGGCGAGCAGCGGGCATAGCCCGAGCAATTGCACGAGCCCTGGGTTGTTGTTCCAGAAACCGTTGATGAAGATGCTGCCGTAGGCGGGTTCGTTCATGATCGTTCGAACAGTTCGTCGCGGTGTTCGCGAAAGTATATCAAGGTGTTCTTCACGGCTCGTACGACGGCGCGCGGCGTGATCGTCGCGCCCGTGAACTGGTCGAACGCGCCGCCATGGCGCACGACATCCCAGCGCTGCAGCGCGGGATTCTCGAGCGATGTGCCGTCGAAGCCGGTGATCCAGTCCGAACGCTCGATTTCTATCGGATCGCCGAGGCCGGGCGTTTCGCGATGCGCCAGCACGCGTACGCCGCAGATGCGTCCGTCGGCGAGGATGCCGACGAGCAGGCGTATCTCGCCGCTGTAGCCATCCGGCGCCACGGATGTGAACAGCGCGGCGACGGGCCTGCCATCCAGGTAGGCGCGGTAGACCGTCACGGGTGCCGCGGTGCCGAGCAGTTCCGGGTTCGTCACGGTGATCGCGTCATCGACCAGGTCGTTGTCGTGCAGGTGCGCGGGCAGGATCTCGTTGAGCGTTGCGGTCAGCACGTGACGTTCATTCTCCGCGATCAATGGCGCGGTCTTCTCCCACGCAAGGGACACCACGGCAACGCCGGCGATGGCGAACGCCGCGAGCAGCGCGCCGCCCGCCAGCATGTTCTTCACGAGTTCACGGCCGCGCATGACCGTACGTCCGCGGCTTGGTGTAGTGATCGATCAGGGGGGCGGCCATGTTCATCAGCAGCACCGCGAACGCAACGCCTTCCGGATAGCCGCCCCACGTGCGGATGACATAGACCAGGACGCCGATGCCGAGCGCGTAGATGAAGCGGCCTTTTTCCGTTGTCGCTGCCGTGACCGGATCGGTCGCGATGAAGAACGCGCACAGGATCGCCGCGCCGCTGAAGATGTGAAAGCCGGGAGATGCATGGCTGCCCGGATCGATGACATAGAAGATGAATGCCGTGACGCCGAGGCCGAGCAGCACGCCCGCGGGAATCTGCCAGCGGATGACGCGCTGGTACATCATCCAGATGCCGCCGAGCACGAGGAAATTCCCGATCCATTCCCAGCCGCGGCCGCTGAAATCGCCGAACAGCGGGTTCCCGCGGATCTCGAGAATGGTGCGGTTCGCGGCAAGCTCCGTGCGTACGAAATCAAGCGGCGTGGCGGACGTGACGGCATCAACGTTCACGCCGGCGGGAAAACCGTTGCCGAATATCGTGACGAGCGTCTGCCAGAACGTCATGCGGTACTCGTCGTCGACGAGCATCTCCGGCGCAAGCCACGTCGTCATTTCGCGCGGAAAGGAAATCAGCAGCACGACATAGCCCGCCATCGCGGGATTGAACAGGTTGTAGCCGAGCCCGCCATAAAGATGTTTCGCGAACACGATCGCGAACACGGTGCCGAGCGCAACCAGCCACCACGGCGCGGTCGGCGGCATCGACCACGCAAGCAGCACGGCGGTGACGATCGCACTGCAGTCCGTGATGAAGGGCGCAAGCGGACGGTCGCGCAGCAGCAGCATCACTGTCTCGGCGAGCAGCGCGAATGCGATTGCGATGACGATCTGGATCACGATGCCCCAGCCGTAGAACCAGACGTACGCCGCCGTGGCCGGCGCAAGCGCGTACAGCACCTGGCGCATGACCTTGCCGACGGTGTTCAGCGGTTTGAGATGCGGTGCCGGTCCGGTTTCGAATTTCATCCGCGGTGTTCTTCTTTCTTCTTGCGCGCCCGTTCGAGCGCGGCCTGGATCTCGTTCTTCTTCGCATCGCCGGCCTTCAGCTTCTCCAGCGCTTCCTGCTTGCGGCGGCGCCTTTCTTCCTGCTCGCGTGCCTCGCGCTCAAGACGCGCGCCGCGCGCCTCATGCCGCTGTCTTGCCAGGTCCGCCTTCACGCGTTCCTGTTCCCTGTCGCGGATTGCCGTCTTCGCGAAACGGAAATGGCTTGCGAGCGGAATCTGGCTGGGACAGACGACATCGCAGCAGCCGCACTCGATGCAGTCGAACAGATCGTATTCCTGCACCTTCTCGAAATCGCGCGCGCGCGTGTACCAGTAGAGCGTCTGCGGCAGCAGCGAGGCGGGACAGACCTGCGCGCATTCGCCGCAGCGTATGCACGGCAGCGGCGTGCGCGCCGGCGCCACTTCCGCGTCGCTGCCGGCAAGTATGCAGTTGGTTGCCTTGATGACAGGCACCTCGTCGCTGCGAATCGCGAAACCCATCATCGGCCCGCCCATGATCAGGCGTGATGCCATCTCCGTGTAGCCGCCGCAGAACGCAACGAGATCCGAAAACGGCGTGCCGATGCGCGCCTCGACATTCGCGGGATTCGCCACGCCCATGCCCGTGACGGTGACGATGCGCGAGATCAATGGCTCGCCGTCGACAACTGCACGATGCACGGCGGCTGCCGTCGCCACGTTGTGGCACACGACGCCGATATCCATCGGCAGGCCATCGTGTGGCACTTCATGGCCGGTGAGCACCTGGATGAGCTGTTTCTCGCCGCCTTCGGGATACACGGACGGCACGGCGATGAGTTCGAGGCGTTCATCGTTCACGGCGGCGAGCGCTGCACGCAACGCGGCTTCCGCTTCCGGCTTGCTGTCCTCGATCGCGATCTGGCAGCGCTGCGCGTGCAATGCGCGCAACATGATGCGCGCACCGGAAACCACGGCTCGGGCGCGCGTCCGCATCAGGATGTCGTCGCAGGAAATGTACGGCTCGCATTCTGCGCCGTTGAGTATCAGCCGCTCGATGGGTGCATGGTCCTCGGCGTCGAGCTTTACCGATGTCGGAAAGGCGGCGCCACCGAGACCGACAATGCCCGACTCGCGTACGTGATCGCGGATCTGTGCCGGTGTTGCGTTCTCCCAGTCGGCGAGCGGGCGTGGTGCGGCGGCGTCATCCTTGCCGTCGGCGGCAATCACGATGGCGCGCGCGCTCAGTCCCGAAGGATGCGGAATGCTGCGCTCCTCGATCGCGATGACGGTGCCTGATGTCGATGCATGAAGTGTTGCGCTGATGGGGCCTGCGGGTTCCGCGACGACCTGGCCGCGCAGCACGCGATCGCCGGCCACGACAACGGGCTTCGCCGGTTCGCCGATGTGCTGCGCCAGCGGAAGAACGATTTCGCGCGGCAGCGGCGCAACACGAAGCGATGCGGTGTTCGACATCGATTTGTTGTCCGGCAGTTCAAGCCCGCCGGGAAAGCGATGCAGTTCGGTGCCGTCGCGGGAGCGCATGTCAGCCATGCGCTTCTTCCTCGCCAGGCGGAGACCACCGCGGATGGAAATTCTCGGGCTCCGGCCACGTCCAGCTGCGCACATCCACGCGCACGGGAACCATGTCGATGCAGTCGACCGGGCAGGGTGCGACACACAGCTCGCAGCCGGTGCATTCGGCATCGATGACGGTATGCATCTGCTTCGCGGCGCCCATAATGGCGTCGACGGGACATGCCTGGATGCACAGCGTGCAGCCGATGCAGCGCTGCTCGTCGATGAGCGCGAGCATCTTCGGCTTCTCGACGCCGAATTCAGCCCCCACCGGTTTCGGTTCGCGGTCAAGAAGTTCCGCGAGCGCACGCACGCCGGCCTCGCCGCCCGGCGGACACTGGTTGATGTCCGCCTCGCCGTTCGCGATCGCTTCCGCGTAGGGACGGCAGCCGGGATAACCGCACTGGCCGCACTGCGTCTGCGGCAGTATCGCGTCGATGCGCTCGACGACAGGATCGTCCTCGACGCGGAATTTCATCGCGGCAAAACCGAGCAGCAGGCCGAAGGCGAGCGCGAGACCGGCAACGACGAGAATCGCGCCTAGCATGGCGTTGCCGTCCCCGGGCATGCGGGCAACAGGATATTTCGTTCAGGGCAGGGCACTGCGCGCGCAAGGAACGCGGTCACGGACGAAATGGCGAGGTTGCCCGCAATCATTTGATGAGGCCAGCGAAGCCCATGAACGCCAGCGCCATGAACCCCGCCGTGATGAACGCAATCGACGCGCCACGAAACGGTGCGGGAACATCCGCAACGGCAAGCCGCTCGCGCATGGCCGCAAAGAGAATCATCACCAGCGAGAATCCCGCGGCGGCGCCGAAACCGTAGATCGCGGATTCCAGGAGACTGTTCTGCTGCTGCACGTTCAGCAGTGCCACGCCGAGTACCGCACAGTTTGTCGTGATGAGCGGCAGGAAGATGCCGAGCACGCGGTAAAGCAGCGGCGAGGTCTTGCGCACGACCATCTCGGTGAACTGCACGACCGCGGCGATGACGAGGATGAACGCGATGGTGCGCAGGTAACCGAGTCCTGCCGGTTCCAGCAGGTAGGCATGGACGAGGTAACTTGCAATGGATGACAGGGTGAGCACGAACGTCGTCGCGAGCGCCATGCCGGTTGCGGTTTCGAGCTTGCGCGAGACGCCCATGAACGGGCACAGCCCGAGAAATTTCACCAGCACGAAGTTGTTCACCAGCACCGCACTGATGAGGATGATGCCGAGGTTGGCGAGATTCTCTGTCATGCGTCTGCGTTGCGGGAGCGAGAGCGCCGCTCCCGCCCCTGTCATTTCACGCGCATGCCGGGCTGCGCGCCCGGGTGCGGTTCGAGAATGAAGATGTCCTTGCCGCCATTGGTGTCGGTGCCGCTCGCGGCGAGCACCATGCCTTCGGAGTTGCCGAAGCGCATCTTGCGCGGCGCGAGGTTCGCGACCATCACCGTGAGTTTTCCTTCGAGGTCTTCCGGCGCATACGCGCTCTTGATGCCCGCGAACACGTTGCGCGTTCCGCTGCCGATATCGAGTGTCAGGCGGATGAGCTTGTCCGCGCCTTCGACGTGCTCGGCCTTCACGATGCGCGCGATGCGAAGATCCACCTTCATGAAGTCATCGATGCTGATGGTGTCCGCGATCGGCGCGATATCGCTCGCCGTTGCCGCCAGGGCGTTGCCCGTCGTTGCCTTTTCCTCGGCAAGGTCTTCCTTCGTCTTTTCCAGCATGGCGTCGATGTCCTTCTGTTCAATGCGTGTCATGAGCGGGCGGAACGGTGCGATCGCATGATCGAGCAGCGGCTGCTGCGCGTCGTTCCAGGCGAGCGGTTCGACGCACAGGAACGCTTCCGACTGTTCCGCGAGTTTCGGCAGCACGGGCTTGAGATACGTGACCAGCTGGCGGAACAGGTTGAGTCCCATCGTGCAGACGTCATGCACCTCGCGTTCGCTGCCTGCGTTCTTCGCGAGCACCCACGGCTTCTTCGCGTCGATGTACTGGTTCGCCTTGTCGGCAAGCAGCATGATCTCGCGCATCGCGCGCGAGAACTCGCGCTTCTCGTAGGCGTCCGCGATGCTGTCGGCGGCATTCGCGAATTCCTCGAACAGGCCGGGTTCCGCGAGTGCGCCTGCAAGACCGCCGTCGAATTTCTTCGTGATGAAGCCCGCGCAGCGGCTCGCGATGTTCACGACCTTGCCGACGAGATCGGAATTCACGCGCGCGATGAAATCCTCGAGATTGAGATCGATGTCGTCCACGCCTGCGCCGAGCTTCGCCGCGAAGTAATAGCGCAGGTATTCGGGATCGAGATTCTCGAGATAGGTTCTCGCGAGAATGAACGTGCCGCGCGACTTCGACATCTTGGTGCCGTTCACCGTGAGAAAGCCGTGCACGTACACGCCGCTCGGCTGCCGGTAGCCGGAGCCTTTCAGCATCGCGGGCCAGAACAGCGAATGAAAGTAGTTGATGTCCTTGCCGATGAAGTGAACCATCTCGGTGGACGTATCCGGCTTCATCCAGGCATCGAAATCCATGCCGCGCCGTGCGCAGAGCTGGCGGAAGCTCGCGAGGTAGCCGACCGGTGCGTCCAGCCACACGTAGAAGAACTTGCCGGGCGCATCGGGAATCTCGAAGCCGAAGTAGGGTGCGTCGCGCGAGATGTCCCAGTCCTGCAGGCCGGCCTCGAACCATTCATCGAGTTTCGCGCGCACCGCCGGATGCAGGCGCGCGCTGTCCATCCATTGCTTCAGGTAATCCGAGAAATCGCCGAGCTTGAAAAAATAGTGTTCCGATTCACGCTCGATTGGCGTCGTGCCGGAGATTACGGAAACAGGATTCTTCAGGTCGGCGGGGCTGTACGTCGCGCCGCACACCTCGCAGCTGTCGCCGTACTGATCCTCGGCGCCGCATTTCGGACACGTGCCCCTGATGAAGCGGTCCGGCAGGAACATGCCTTCCTTTTCATCGTAGGCCTGGCGGATGGTGCGGCGGGTGATGTGGCCGGCATCGCGCAGCGCGAGATAGATGTTGGTGCTGAGCTCGCGGTTCTCGGTGGAATGCGTGGTGTGGTAGTTGTCGTGGCCGATCAGGAAACCTTCGAAGTCGCGCTGGTGTTCCACCTTCACGCGCGCGATGAGCGCTTCCGGCGTGATGCCTTCCTTGCGCGCGCGGATCATGATCGGTGTGCCGTGCGCGTCTTCGGCGCAGACATACCAGCATTCGTGGCCGCGCATCTTCTGGAAGCGCGACCAGATGTCCGTCTGGATCACTTCCACCATGTGTCCGAGGTGAATCGGGCCGTTCGCGTACGGCAGGCCGGACGTGACAAGAATCTGGCGGCGAGCGGGCGTCGTGCGTGGGTTCATGCGCTTCCCTGGAGTATGAAACGCCGGGCGGTACCGGCTGGATGCGATCAGGTGGCTGATTTCAAAGGCGAAATTATGCCACAGCGCGCACGGCTCGCGGCAGCGGAAACGCGCTGCACGAGCGCGCCGCGATGTTAAAATGCCGGCCTTTGCGCGCCCGGAGGTTCCATGCCCGTCAATCGCGAGCTTGTCGAACTGGCCCTGTCCCGCTGGGTCGAGCCCGCGATGGGCGTCGATCTCGTGACCGCGGGCGCCGTGCGGAATCTTGCCGTGGACGGCAGCAACGTCCGCCTGGAACTCGGATTCGATTTCCCCGCGAGCCGTTATGAGAGCGAACTCGCCGCCGCGCTCGCGCAGCATTTCTCCGCAGCGTGCGGCGAGACGGTGAACGTGGATCTTGTCGTCGACTGGACGGTGAAGTCCGCGACGGTGCAGCGCGGCCTGCAGCCTTTCGCCGGCATCCGCAACATTGTTGCGGTGGCATCGGGCAAGGGTGGCGTCGGCAAGTCGACGACGGCGGCGAATCTCGCCATTGCGCTCGCGCAGGAAGGCGCGGCGGTCGGCATGCTGGATGCGGACATCTACGGACCGTCGCAGCCGCGCATGCTGGGCATCGCCGGCCGGCCGGTGAGCCATGACGGCAAGACGATGGAACCGATGGCTGCGCACGGCGTGAAATGCATGTCCATCGGTTTTCTTGTCGATGAAGACCAGCCGATGGTGTGGCGCGGACCGATGGTCACGCAGGCGCTCACGCAGCTGCTGAACGAAACGAACTGGGGCGAGCTCGACTACCTCGTCGTCGACATGCCGCCCGGCACCGGCGACACGCAGCTCACCATGAGCCAGCGGGTTCCGCTTGCAGGTGCGGTGATCGTCACGACGCCGCAGGACATCGCGCTGCTCGATGCGCGCCGTGGCCTGCAGATGTTCCGCAAGGTGAACGTGAACGTGCTCGGCCTCATCGAGAACATGAGCACGCACATCTGCTCGAACTGCGGGCACGAGGAGCACATCTTCGGCGCGGGGGGCGGTGCGAAGATGGCGGATGACTACGATGCGCGCCTGCTCGGCGCGCTGCCGCTCGACATCCGCATCCGCAAGGAGACGGACAGCGGCACGCCGACGGTGGCGGCGGAGCCGGACAGTGCGATCGCGAACACGTATCGTGCGATTGCACGTGCGGCGGCGGCGGAACTCGCGAAATCCGGAACCGGGAGCGCGTTTCCGCAGATTACCGAAGACGATTCATGAGAACGCGGTTGTCGGAGCAGGGCGGGAACACGTCGATCAACGCGGCGAGATTTCAGGAAACTTCCGGGGCGCCTTTCGTTCCGGCACGAATCTTTAAGGAACAGCAATGAGCATCAAGAGCGACAGGTGGATTCGCCGGATGGCGGCGGAGCACGGCATGATCGAGCCGTTCGAGGCGGGGCAGGTGCGGGAGAACGGCGGAGGCCGCATCGTTTCGTATGGCACGTCGAGCTATGGCTATGACGTACGCTGCGCGGACGAATTCAAGATCTTCACGAACATCAACTCCGCGGTCGTCGATCCCAAGCTTTTCGACGCGAACAGTTTCGTGGACGTGAAGAGCGACGTGTGCATCATTCCGCCGAATTCCTTTGCGCTTGCGCGCACCGTCGAATACTTCCGCATCCCGCGCAGCGTGCTGACCGTCTGTCTTGGCAAGTCCACGTATGCGCGCTGCGGCATCATCGTGAACGTCACGCCGCTGGAGCCGGAATGGGAAGGGCACGTGACGCTGGAATTCTCGAACACCACGCCGCTGCCGGCGAAGATCTACGCGAACGAGGGCGTGGCGCAGATGCTGTTCTTCGAGTCCGATGAAATCTGCGAGACGTCATACAAGGACCGCGGCGGCAAGTACCAGGGCCAGCTCGGCGTGACGCTGCCGAAGACCTGAAGCGAAGTGACAATGACGAACGGCAAAAAGCCGGGCTTCGCCCGGCTTTTTGCTGAAACGGCCCATCGCGCTAGTTGCCTGTCCTGATCCTGGTCAGCACCAGCCGCAGCGTCTCCTCGTTGCGCTTCTCCTGCTCCACGCGCACCGGCAGGTAATCGAGCTTGGGCGCAAGCCACAGGCGAAGCTTCTTGTCCGGATCCTCGTCGATGCGCTCGACGCGCAGCGTCTCGAACGTGCCCGCCGGCGTGGTCAGCGATTCGAGTTCCTCTCCTTCGAGTTCATAGAGTTTCACGCGGCCGTTGTCGAGGACGCGGTACGTGCGGTCGAGCTTGCCGTCCTGCGCGTGCACCGTGATGGCGAGCTGCAAAAGGAAGCGATCGAGCGTTCCAGGTTCGAGGTCGGGGCGGCTTTCATGGCCGCGGTAGTTCACGGTCGCCGTGCGCTCGGTCCAGTCATAGGTGATGCTTTCATCACGGTTCTTGCTCGAATTGAGCTGGCGGTAATCATAGGAGACCGGCCAGAACTCGCCGTCCTCGAAGCGGAAGATGCTCTCTTCGCGGATGACGTCATCAACGAAGATGCTGATGAATCCCGTTGCCTTCGATTCCGAGGTGTAACGCCAGATGTCGTCCTGGCTGCGTTCGAGCGCGATGCGCGTTTCGCCGATCGTCATGCGTCCGCGCTCGAAGTCGTAGACGGCATGGAACTCCGGCAGTCCTGCAGCGGCGTGGAATGGCAGAAGCAACAGCAGGATGAGTGTTCGTCGCATGATTCTCTCCACGGTCAGGCCGGTGCGCTTGTCTCGGGCGGCAGCGGCGCGGTCATCACCACGCCATCAAGTTCCGCGCGGCCTGCGTTCATGCGAACGCGTCCTTCCGCAAACAGGCGCACAGCCTGAGGATAGATCACGTGCTCGATGTTCTGCACGCGCATTGCGAGCGATTGTTCGGTGTCGCCCGCGTGTACGGGTATTTCCGCCTGCACGATGACCGGCCCGCCATCGAGTTCCTCGGTGACGAAGTGCACGGACGCACCGTGCAGCGCGTCGCCGGCTTCCAGCGCGCGCCGGTGGGTACGCAGTCCGCGGTATTTCGGCAGCAGCGAGGGGTGAATGTTGAGCATGCGCCCGTGGTAGTGGCGCACGAATGCAGCGCTCAGCACGCGCATGAATCCCGCGAGAACGACGAGATCCGGTGCGTGCGCGTCGATCGCCGCGGCCAGCGCGCGCTCATGTTCTTCGCGGGTTGAATACTGCGCAGGTTGCAGCGCTTCGGCCGGGATGTGCGCACGATGCGCGCGCTCCAGCCCGAACGCGTCGGCGCGATCGCTGATGACGGCGACGATGTCCGCCGGCAGGCGGCCGGCGCGGGTCGCGTCGATCAGCGCCTGCAGGTTGCTGCCGTTGCCGGAGACCAGGACGACGACGCGCGCGCGCTGCGACATCAACTGATCCGGACGCCGTCGATGTCCTTCGCGACGCGGCCGATGATCTCGGCCGTTTCGCCGCTGTCGCGCAATGCGCCGACGGTCGCATCCGCATCGCGCGCATCGACAATGACCGTCATGCCGATGCCGCAGTTGAACGTGCGATGCATTTCGTGCTTCGCGATGTTGCCTTCCTCGCGCAGCCAGTCGAACACGACAGGCATCTGCCAGGCGCTGCCGTCCAGTTCGACGCCAAGACCTTCGGGGATGACACGCGGAATGTTTTCGAGCAGGCCGCCGCCGGTGATGTGTGCAAGCGCGTGCACGTCGATGCGATCGAGCAGCGCGAGCAGCGGCTTGACGTAGATGCGCGTCGGCGCCATGAGACGGTCGATCAGCGCCGTTCCGTCGAGATCCATGTCCTGCCGCGCGCCGGAGACTTCCAGCACCTTGCGTGCGAGCGAATAGCCGTTGGAATGGAGTCCCGACGAGGCGATGCCGATGACGGCATCGCCCGCACGCACCTTGGCGCCGTCGAGCAGTTTCGCCTTCTCGACGATGCCGACCGCGAAGCCGGCGAGGTCGTAATCCTCGCCGTGGTACATGCCGGGAAGCTCCGCGGTCTCCCCGCCGATCAGCGCGCAGCCGGCGAATTCGCAGCCGCGCGCAATGCCTTCGATGACGGTCGCCGCGACATTCACATCAAGACGCCCGCTTGCGTAGTAGTCGAGAAAGAACAGCGGCTCCGCGCCCTGCACGACGATGTCGTTCACGCACATGGCGACAAGATCGATGCCGACGCCTTCATGCCGGCCGGACTCGATGGCGAGGCGCAGCTTGGTGCCGACGCCATCGGTACCGGAAACAAGCACGGGTTCTCGATAGCCGGAGGGCAGTTCGAACAGCGCACCGAAACCGCCGAGTCCGGACATGACGCCGGAACGTTTCGTGCGCGCTGCGGCAGGCTTGATGCGATCGACGAGCGCTTCGCCCGCGTCGATGTCGACACCGGCGTCGCGATAGGTAAGGGAGCGCTTCTCGGTCATGGGATTCCGTCACTGGTTGGATTGCTGTGCGCTGCGCGGACGCGAGCGGTCCGTGCCTGCGCGGAAGCTGTGGTATTGTACATGACCGCCCGATCCGGGCGACAGCGCGGCACCGCGCTCGATTCGCATCATCCCGTTCGGCAAGCACGCAAGGAGACTACGGTGAGCGCGCGGCTTTCATTCATCCTCGCCTTTTCCGTGGCGGTCCTCGTTGTATCGATGCCGCCCGCCGCTGCCGATCCGGTAGGCAACCTCCATTCCGCCGACGTGCTCGTGCATGACCAGGGCAGCGAGACGCGCAACTCTGCACTGCAGGATGCGCTCGCGCAGGTGATCGTGAAGGTCACCGGCAGCCAGGCCGCGCTCGAAACCGCGGAGGCGAACGCGCTGCTCGAAAATCCCGCGCGTTTCCTGCAGCAGTATCGCTACGAAGCGGTGCGTCCCGCACCGGTGGATCCGGCCGCGCCCGCGCTGACGCTGCACACCGAGTTCGATGGCAACGCGCTGGAGCAGCGCCTGCGGGCGGCGGGCGTGCCGCTGTGGGGCCGCGAACGTCCGCTGTCGCTCGCCTGGATTGCATTCAGCGATGGCGCGGATCGCAGGCTCATCGGCAATGACAGCGCCGCTCCCGTACCTGCTGCCATGCAGCGCGCCGCGCAACGCCGCGGCCTGCCGCTGGCGTTGCCGGCGATGGACGCGGAAGATGCCACGCGCGTCAGCTTCATGGATGTCTGGGGTGTCTACGAGGAACCGCTGATCGCCGCGGCCAGCCGCTACGCTCCCGACGCCGTGCTTGCCGGCAGCATCTTCAATGCGGGCAACGGGCTGTGGGCAGGCCGCTGGACATTGCTGCGCGGGAACGAGCGGCAACGCTTCGAGCTGAGCGGTGCGAGTGCCGAAGCCGTTGCAACCGCCGCCATCGATGCGCTCGCCGAACATTTTGCACGCGAGTTCGCGGTGGACGCCTCGCTTGTCGACAGCGGTGCCGTGACGGTGGAAGTGATCGACGTTGACCAGCTCGCGTCGTACGCGAAGGTTCTCGCCTATCTCTCGGGGCTCAGCACCGTGAAGGATGCACGCCTGGTGCGTGTCGACGGCAGCACGTTGCGCTTCGAACTCGAACTGAACGGCGCTGCGCGCGCGCTCGAGCAATCCATAGCGCTCGGCCGCGTGCTCGAACCGCTGCCGGTTGAAACCGTCGTGCATCTTGGGCCATCGATCGCCGATGATGCTGCAGGCCTGGATGCGCAGCCGGTTGTCGATCCGGCGCTGCAGCCGGATGCGCGCATTCCCGAACCGCAGGTGTTGCGTTACCGGTTTCGCGGCTGATTGCATTCGCGCCGGACAGCATCGTGAACTCGACGCCACGACAGCTCACGCTCGGAATCACGCTCGGTTCCGATCTCGATTTCGACAACTTCATCGAAGATTCCAGCCGTGCCGCGGTCGATGCCGTGCGCGAGGCCGCCAGGGCGCGGCAGTTCATTTACCTGTGGAGCGAAGCGGCGGCCGGGCGAACGCACCTGCTGCATGCTGCGTGCCGCGAAGCGGCGAATCACGGAAGACGTACCGGACTCCTGCCGCTTGCGGAAGCCGCGCAATGGGAACCGCGCGTGCTGGAAGGATGGGAAACGCTCGACGTCGTTGCGCTGGATGACATCCAGTCGATCGCAGGGAACGCGGACTGGGAGCGCGCGATATTTCACCTTTACAACGAACTGCACGACGCGGAAGCCTCGTTGCTGGTGACGTCGCATCGTCCGCCGGCCGCGCTCGATCTCGTGCTGCCCGATCTCGGTTCACGTTTCGGCGCGATGCTTGTCTACCAGCTGCACCCGCTTGACGACGAGCAGCGTCTTGCCGCGCTCACGCGCAAGGCGCGCGCACGCGGTCTCGACCTGCCGGCGGAAACCGCCCGTTACCTGCTGACGCGCGTCTCGCGCGACATGCGCGATCTCGCTGCATTGATTGCAAGACTGGACAGTGCATCGCTTGCCCACCAGCGCAGGCTCACCATTCCTTTCGTGCGCGAGCAGATTGAGTCGGCGCGGAACTGAACCGTTCTATGTGTCCTGCGTGCGTACCTGGCGCAGGCTTGCCATCACTCCGATCAGCAACAGCAGGGCGACGAACGTCTGCACCGCGACCCATGCACGCACGGGCGGATTCGCGATGAGTTCCATGACGGCGTAGGCAAAGTGAAACGGCAGGATCAATCCGGCGAGCGTCGTGCCGAAACGGTTCGCCGCGTACAGCGCCGGTGCGAGCAGCAGAAGGGGCAGCGACGCCGCAAGCAGCGCGGTAAGCGGCAGGGCCATCAGCGATGCGCCGGATGTCCACCACCACGCGAGATAGAACAGTGCGAGTGCAACCGCGAGCGACGCATTGATCCGCGGCAGGTGTCGCGCGTTCATCGTCCGCGCTCAAGCTGGACGACGGTCTCTGCCACGCGCCGGCCCAGCACCTGGCAGAGGTTTCTTTCCATCGTTGTCAACGCTTTCTCTCCGTCATCGCCGCTGACGTGCGATGCGCCGTACGGCGTACCACCCGCGTCCGTTTCGTGCAGCGCCTTCTCGGTGTAGGGAATTCCGACCATGAGCATGCCGTGATGGAGCAGCGGCAGCATCATCGAGAGCAGCGTGCTTTCCTGTCCGCCATGCATCGTGGAAGTCGACGTGAATACACCGGCGGGCTTGCCGGCGAGCGTGCCGTTCGCCCATTGCGTACCCGTGCCGTCGAGAAAATATTTCAGCGGCGCTGCCATGTTGCCGAAGCGCGTCGGGCTGCCCATCACCAGGCCCGCGCACTCCGCGAGATCATCGATGGTTGCATAGGGCGGACCGTCATCCGGTACGTCCTCTTCCACGGCTTCGATGACCGTCGATACCTTCGGCACGGTACGAAGCCGCGCGCTGGCGCCAGGAACGCTTTCGATCCCGCGCGCGACGTAACGTGCCATCGCTGCGGTGTGGCCTGAACGGCTGTAGTAGAGAACAAGAATTTCGAGCGGCATGCGGATCACTCGACAATGTCGAGCACGGCTTCCGGCGGACGTCCGATACGCGCACGATCACCCGCAACCACGACAGGACGCTGCATCAGCGCCGGATGTGCGGCCAGGGCGTCGATCAGTTCGTCTTCGCTCGCGCCGTCGAGCCCGAGCGTGCGATACGCGTCCTCGCCGGTTCGTACCAGGTCGCGCGCCGGACGCTGAAGCTTCGCGAGCAGCGCCCGCAGGCCACTCGCGTCAAGCGGCGTGTCCAGGTAATTCACGATCACAGGCTCGAAGCCGCGATCCTGCAGCAGCGCAAGTGTCTCGCGGGACTTGGAACAGCGGGGGTTATGGTAGATCGTCAACGTCATGAGGGTGTCCGTCCGGTGTCGGCGCATTGTACATACGTGATGAAAAAGTGCTGAAAGTTCCGCAGGTTAGTCTATATTTTTGAGAAGTTCGTCGCTTGACACGTCGCAAAACCGGGTGATAGTGTTCCCAACACTATTCACTCTTGTGAATCAAACAGATTTTTTTCTTTCAAAACAACAAGTTTGGGCTGGACCGGAGCTTCTGACATGAAAAATACCGCCTACAAGACGCTTTTCATCATCGCCCTTTCAATGGGCATGGTTGCCGGTTGCGCGACTCAGCCCGAGGCGCCGCAGGGACCGACGCAGGAAGAGCTCGAAGCGCAGCGCGCGCGTGAAGCTGCCGAAGCCGAAGCTGCTCGCCAGGCCGCGTGCCTCGAAGAAGCCCGCATCCTCGCCGAACAGGTCAATGGCTACAGCGGCCTGAACGCCGACCAGCAGGGCCGCCTCGATGCAGCGCGCGCCGCGATGAACAACAACGAAGGCTGCCGTGCACGCGATCTGCTCAGCGCGCTGGTGTCCGAGCTTGAAGCGGCGAGCATGACGTACAGCGTCGTGCGCGGCGACAACCTCTGGAACATCTCCGGCAAGAGCGAAGTCTACGGCAACCCGTACATGTGGCCGCTGATCTACAAGAACAACAGCAGCAAGATCAACGATCCCGACCTGATCTATCCGGGCCAGGAATTCGACATCAACCGCAACCCGGCATCGAGCGATGCTGACGCCGCCGTCAGCCACGCGCGCAATCGCGGCGCCTGGTCGCTCGGCCAGAGCGAAGCGTCCGACCAGGATTACCTGTCGCGCTGATCGCGAGTTGCAGCAACAGGACAAGGGGATTCCCGGCAACGGGGATCCCCTTTCTTTTTGTCCCGCGCAATCGCTTGAATGTCGTCCTGCCTGAACAGAAATCCACACGATGAAGATCTGCCGGCGCTGTCTTGTTTCGGGAAGAGTGCAGGGCGTGTTCTATCGCGCGTCCACGCGTGATCGCGCGCGTTCTCTCGGCGTTACCGGTTACGCGAGAAACCTGGATGACGGACGTGTCGAGGTGCTCGCGTGCGGCGAGC
Source organism: uncultured Gammaproteobacteria bacterium (assembly GCA_964599565.1). Classification (GTDB taxonomy): domain Bacteria; phylum Pseudomonadota; class Gammaproteobacteria; order Natronospirales; family JAJUFS01; genus JAJUFS01. The sequence goes on along the minus strand of CAZRFE010000001.1, from coordinate 23,183 downwards.
CTTCAAAAGTTGATGCAATGATCGAATGGCTGTGGGAAGGCTCGCGTGCGTCGCGTGTCGATGCCGTTGACGTGGAAGATGCGCAGGATGCTCCGCCTGAGGATTTCACGACGGCGTGACCGCGCCGCAGCGTCGGCAGCCAGCGTGCTTATTCGCGGAACCACCGCTCCGAGAGCGCACGGAACACCTTGTCGGGATATTTGCGCTTTCCTGCACTGCCGTTGTAGCGCGCGAGCGCCTTGCGCAGATCGCCTTTTTCCATGTCGACGTAGTACTTCAGTATCGTGCAGCCCATGCGCAGGTTGGTGCGCATGTGAAAGAGATTGTCTTCGGGGTGACCGATCTCGTCGAGCCAGAACGGCATGATCTGCATGAGTCCCTGCGCGCCGACCACGGAAATCGCAAAACGGTCGAAGCCGCTCTCGGTTTCAATCACGGCAAGCACGAGTTCCGGCGGAAGCTTTGCGCGCGTCGCTTCGCGGTGAACGAGTCTCAGTAGTTCCAGCCGTTCCTCGGCATCGGGCACGCGTTTCGCGAGGCGGTTCGACATGTCGGAAAGCCACACTTCCGCGGCGAAGCGGTCTTCGAAGGAATCCGCCTCCTCGATTGCACTTCTCAGTATCTCGCGCAGTCCCGGATCGAGCGACTGCGGTGCGCCCGCTGCTGCCGGCATAGCCACAAGGCAGCCGGTCAGCAGCAAGACACCGCGCATGTTCATCACGCAAGCAGTTCCTTCAACCGCGGTACGACGTCCGCGAGCGTGAACTCGCGGCTTTCTGCATCGCGCCGGCCCTTGTATTCGACAACGCCGTTCGCCAGCCCGCGCTCGCCGACCACTACGCGATGCGGAATGCCGATGAGTTCCATATCCGCGAACATCGCGCCGGGCCGCACATTGCGGTCATCGAACAGCACATCGATGCCTGCAGCCGTCAGCTCTGCGTAAAGCCTTTCCGCCGTATCGCGAACGGTGTCGGACTTGTGGAGGTTCATCGGCAGCAGCGCGACCTGGAACGGCGCGATCGGTGCGGGCCAGCAGATGCCGTGTTCATCATGGTTCTGCTCGATGGCGGCGGCGACGACGCGCGTGATGCCGATGCCATAGCAGCCCATCGTCATGACCTGTTCCTTGCCGTCTTCGCCGAGTACGCGGGCATTCATCGATTCGCTGTACTTGCGGCCAAGCTGGAAGATGTGGCCGACCTCGATGCCGCGCACGATCTTCAGCGTTCCCTTGCCGTCGGGGCTTGCATCTCCCTCGACGACATTGCGAATGTCTTCGATCGCCGTTGCCTTCGCGTCGCGTTCCCAGTTGACGCCGGTGAGATGCGCATCCTTCTCGTTCGCACCGCAGATGAAATCGTTCAGCACTGCGGCGCTGCGGTCCACGATCACGGGAATGCCGAGACCTGCCGGGCCGATGAATCCCGGTTCGCAGCCAACGACGTCGCGCACGCGGTCGGCGCTCGCGAAACGCAGCGGCGTGGCGACGGCATCGAGTTTCTCCGCCTTTACCGCGTTGAGTTCGTGGTCGCCGCGAAGCACAAGCGCGACCAGTCCGCCGTCTTCTCCTTCGACGAGCAGGGTCTTGATGGTTTCATCCGCGCGCACCTTGAGGAAGCGTGCCAGTTCCTCGATGGTGCGCACGCCGGGCGTCGAAACCTTTTCCATTGAATGCCGCGGCGCGGCGCGCGGTGTGGACGGTGCGGCGGCTTCGGCGAGTTCGACGTTCGCGGCGTAGTCGCTTTCGGTCGAAAACGCGATCGCATCCTCGCCGCTCGCGGCGAGCACGTGGAACTCGTGCGAATAGCTGCCACCGATCGCGCCGGTATCAGCGCGCACGGGGCGGAAATCGAGCCCGAGACGTTCGAAGATGCGCGTGTAGGCCGCATGCATAGCGTCGTATGTTTCCTGCAGCGATTCGTCCGTCAGGTGAAACGAGTACGCGTCCTTCATGATGAATTCGCGTCCGCGCATCACGCCGAAGCGCGGACGGATCTCGTCGCGGAATTTCGTCTGGATCTGGTAGAGCGCGAGCGGCAGCTGCTTGTAGCTCTGCACTTCGCGGCGCACGATATCGGTGACGACTTCCTCGGCCGTCGGCGCGTAGCAGAAATCGCGGTCATGGCGATCGTGCAGGCGCAGCAGCTCGGGGCCGTACTTGTCCCAGCGGCCCGTCTCGACCCAGAGCTCCGCCGGCTGCACCGTCGGCATGAGAATCTCGACCGCGCCGGCGCGGTTCATCTCCTCGCGCACGATCTGCTCGACCTTGCGCAGCACGCGCACGCCCATCGGCATCCAGGTATACAGGCCGGCGGCAAGGCGGCGGATCATGCCCGCACGCAGCATCAGCTTGTGGCTGACCACTTCCGCGTCGGCCGGTGTTTCCTTGGTGGTGGAAAGGGGGAAGAGACTGGTTCGCATCGTAATTTTCTGATTTCTGAAGGGTTATTGTGAGTGCGCGTGGAACCGGGGCATTGTATGCGGCGCTCTGCGGCAGGTACAGGGCGCGGCCTGCGATTTCGCGGCGTTGTATTCTTGCCGGCCACTGCGTACCGTTCCGCGACTCCACGGAGGCAGCACGTGAGCATTCTTTATAACAATGAGCTGGACGGCGCCGCGCTTGATGGCCGCCGTGTCGGCGTGCTCGGCTACGGCGCGCAGGGCCGTGCGCAGGCGTTGAACCTGCGCGACAGCGGCGCGGACGTGCGCATCGGCCTGCGCGCGGGTTCGGCAAGCCGCGCGCACGCGCTGGCGGATGATCTTGCGGTGTGCGATCCGGCAACGCTTGCCGCGGAATCGGACGTGATCGTCATGCTCGTGCCGGACACCGAGCAGGCCGCCGTTTACGCCGACATCGCACCGCAGCTTCGCGCCGGCGCCTGCCTGCTCTTTGCGCATGGCTATGCAATCCACTTTGAAAAGATCCGGCCGCGCCCCGATCTCGATGTCGTGATGGTCGCGCCGATGGGCATCGGCGAGCAGGTGCGGGAAGTCTACGCGCGCGGCGCGGGCGTCCCCGGACTGCTGGCCGTTCACCAGGATGCGAGCGGCAATGCGCGACGCATCGCCGAGGCGTACGCAAAAGCGATGGGCCACGGTCATGCCGGCGTCATCGAAACCACCTTCGCGGAAGAAACCGAAACGGACCTGTTCGCGGAGCAGGCCGTGCTGTGCGGCGGCATGAATCATCTCGTCACCATGGCGTTCGAGACGCTCGTCGACGCGGGCTATCAGCCGGAAGTCGCGTATTTCTGCTGCCTGCATGAAGTGAGCTTCATTGCCGCCATGGTGCAGCGGCGCGGCATCGCCGGCATGCGCGAATCGATTTCCGTCGTCGCCGAGTACGGCGATTACACGCGGGGCCCGCGCATCGTCAACGATGCGGCGCGCACGGCGATGCGCCGCGCGCTCGATGACATTCGCAGTGGACGATTCAACCAGGAACTCGATGCCGAGATGGCATCGGGCCGTGCGGCGGTGACGGCGGGCCGCGCGGCGGCGCGAAGTCACCTGCTTGAGACGGTGGGCGCGAAGCTGCGCGCGCGCATGTCCTGGCTGAACAGGGAAAAACGATGAGGGCTTCCGTCTACGGCATCGCCTACGAAGGCTGGATCGTCGTGCTGCTGTTCGCCGCGGCTGCGGTACTCGCCGCCGCGAGAGTTTCGCACGGCGCCGCACTGCTTCCGGCGCTGCTCTGCGTACTGGCGGCGGTGAAGTTCCGCGATCCGGAACGCGCCGTACCGGCTGATCCGCTCGGCGTGCTGAGCCCGGTCGACGGCACCGTCGCCGATATCGACGAAGGAAGCGACGGCACGCGCGTGCTGTTGCGCGTCGCAGCGTTCGGCAGCTACCTGCTGCGCTCGCCGGTTGAAGGCAGGATTCTCGAATCGGAACACGGATTGCGCATCCGCACCGACGAAGGCGATGAAATCGGCATGCGCCTTGCTGGCCCGCACTGGCTGCCATCCGCGGCCGTGGTCGGATACGGCGAGCGCATCGGCCAGGGCCAGCGCTGCGGACTGTTGCGCACGGCGCGAATCGCGGAGCTGTGGCTGCCGGACGACGCGCGCGTCATGGTGGAGCGGGGCGCCGCGGTGCGCGCCGGCGAGACCGTGCTCGCGCACTTTCACGCTGAAGCGCCGCCTGAGGAGTTCCCCACGGCCTGACAAGCTTCGGCTGTGCGTGGCATCATGTCGCTCCGTCGCAGCTTCCGCCCGAGGTCTCTCTTGTCATCCATCGACGAACATTCCGACGACAGCGGCGAGGCCGCACCGCATCGCCGGCGCGGCATTTACCTGCTGCCGAATCTCTTCACGACCGCTGCGCTGTTCGCCGGCTTCTATGCCGTCATCGCGGCGATGAGCGGCGAGTTTACCGCTGCCGCGGTTGCGATCTTCGTGGCCATGGTGATGGACGGGCTCGACGGGCGCGTCGCGCGCATCACGAACACCGCGAGCGATTTCGGCAAGGAATACGACAGCCTTTCGGACATGGTTTCGTTCGGCGTCGCTCCCGCGCTCGTCATGTACCAGTGGGGTTTCCAGGGACTCGCCGAGTACGGCTGGCTGTGGGCGAAGCTCGGCTGGATCGGCGCGTTCTATTACACCGGCTGTGCGGCGTTGCGTCTTGCACGCTTCAACACGCGCGTCGCCGTCGTCGACAAGCGCTACTTCCAGGGCTTGCCGAGCCCGTCGGCCGCGGCCGTCGTCGCGGGCGCCGTCTGGCTCGGCACCACGCTCGGCATCGAAGGCGGCACGCTCGCGATTCCTGCGTTCGCGCTGACCGTGGCGGCCGCCACGCTGATGGTCAGCAATGTCAGCTACTACAGCTTCAAGGAACTGAACCTCACCGGCCGCGTGCGTTTCACGGTCGTGTTGCTGGTGCTGCTGGTATTCGTTGCCGTGGCCGTCAACCCGCCGCTGGTGCTGTTCCTTGTGTTCCTGCTGTATTCGGCGTCCGGACTCGTGACGAGCATGCTGCGCTGGCGCCGTCGCCGGGAGCCGGAAGGCGACGACGGTTCCGCGTGATGACGGCGTCGCGCGCGCACTATCTCGAGCGGCTGGGAATCACGCGCTGGGAGCTGCGCGAAGCGACACAAAGCGCTCCGCCGCCCGTCATCGAACAGCCGCCGAATGAAATTCCCGTTCCCCTTCACGATGCACCGGACTGGACGGCGCTCGAGGCGCGCGTTGCCGCGTGCATGGCGTGCGAACTCCACGCAACGCGCACGCAGACGGTGTTCGGCGTCGGCAACCGCAATGCGGAATGGATGATCGTCGGCGAAGCGCCCGGCGCGGAGGAGGACCGCAAGGGCGAGCCGTTCGTCGGCCGCGCCGGCAAGCTGCTCGACGCCATGCTGCGCGCCGCGGGCTTCGCGCGAAATGATGTGTTCATCGCGAACATTCTCAAGTGCCGCCCGCCGAACAACCGCGATCCGCGTCCCGAGGAAGCGGCGGCGTGCAGCGGCTTTCTGCGCGCGCAGGTCGAATGGATCGCACCGAAGCTCATCCTGTGCGTCGGGCGCGTCGCCGCGCAGAACCTGCTCGGTACGAGTGAATCAACCGCAAAGCTGCGCGGTCGCGTGCATCATCATCCCGACACCGGCACGCCCGTGATTGTCACCTATCATCCCGCCTACCTGCTGCGCCAGCCCGCGGAGAAGCGCAAGGCGTGGGAGGACCTGAAGCTTGCGATGCGCGTCGCGCGCGGAGACGCAGGATGAGCGCGGTGCCTGAAGCCGGCGTCGCGCGCTTTCGCCCGATGCGCGAGGAAGATCTCTCCGCGGTGCTTGCAAACGAGCTGCTGTCGTATACGCATCCCTGGACGCCGGGAATCTTCAGCGACTGTCTCAACAGCGGCTACAGCTGCTGGGTGGCGGAAGCCGGCGGCATGATCGTCGGTCACGGCGTCATTTCCGCCGCCGTGGGCGAGACGCACATCCTGAACATCTGCATCGCGCCGGAGTGGCAGGGCAGGGGTTTCGGCCGCCGCTTCCTGCGGCATCTCCTGGACGTTTCCCGCGAATACGGCGCGCTGATGGCGTTCCTGGAAGTGCGTCCCTCGAACGCGAACGCCATCCGTCTCTACGAGTCGATGGGCTTTTGCGAAGTCGGCCGGCGTCGCGATTACTATCCGGCGAGCGGCGCACCGCGCGCACGCGAGGACGCGATCGTCATGGCGCTCGGACTTGAAGCCCCGGATACCGATTTGCACACCGACTGAAGCCCGCAGGCGGCTGATCCGTTACAATGCCCGCCTTTCCAGCGACCCGCGCCCCATGCACGAATCAGAAATCCAGCGACGCCGCACGTTCGCGATCATCTCGCATCCCGATGCCGGCAAGACGACACTGACCGAAAAGCTGCTGCTGTTCGGCGGCGCCATCCAGATGGCGGGCACCGTCAAGGGACGCAAGGCGGCGCGCCATGCCACATCCGACTGGATGAAGCTCGAACAGGAGCGCGGCATTTCCGTGACGTCGTCCGTCATGCAGTTCCCGTACAAGGGTTACACCGTCAACCTGCTCGACACGCCGGGCCACGAGGATTTTTCCGAGGACACGTACCGCACGCTTACCGCGGTCGACTCCGCGCTCATGGTCATCGACTGCGCAAAGGGCGTCGAGGAACGCACCATCAAGCTGATGGAAGTCTGCCGCCTGCGCGACACGCCGATCTTCACGTTCATCAACAAGCTCGACCGCGAAGGCCGCGAGCCGACGGAACTGCTCGATGAAGTGGAGAACGTGCTCGGCATCCGCTGCGCGCCCGTGACCTGGCCGATCGGCATGGGCCGTTCGCTGCGTGGCATCTATCATCTCATCGAAGACCGCATCTACGTATACCAGGAAGGCGAGAAGCGCGGCCGTCTCGGCGAAACGCGCGTGATCGACGGTCTGGCGAGCGACGAAGCCGCGCAGTTCCTCGGCAGCGACATCGATGACTACCGCGACGAGGTCGAACTCGTGCGCGGCGCCTCGAATGCGTTCGACATCGAGCAGTACCTGCGCGGCGAACTCACGCCTGTGTTCTTCGGTTCCGCGATCTCGAACTTCGGCGTGCGCGAACTGCTCGATGCGTTCGTCACGCACGCACCACCGCCGCGCGCGAGAGAGAGCGAGACGCGGCGCGTCGAGACAACGGAGAGCGCGCTGACGGGATTCGTGTTCAAGATCCAGGCGAACATGGATCCGCGGCATCGCGATCGCATCGCGTTCATGCGCATCTGCTCGGGCGAGTTCCGCAAGGGCGCGATGCTCAGGCACGTGCGGCTCGCCAAGGATGTGAAGATTCCCGATGCGCTGACGTTCATGGCCGCCGAGCGCGAAAGCGCGGATACCGCGTACGCGGGCGACATCATCGGCCTGCACAACCACGGCACCATCAACATCGGCGATACCTTCACGGAAGGCGAAATGCTGACCTTCACGGGAATCCCGAGCTTTGCGCCGGAGATGTTCCGCCGCGCAGTGCTGAAGGATCCGCTGCGCATGAAGCAGCTGCAGAAAGGCCTGCAGCAGCTGTGCGAGGAAGGCGCGACACAGCTGTACAAGCCGCTGCGCAACAACGATCTCATCCTTGGTGCGATCGGCCAGCTGCAGTTCGACGTCGTCGCGCACCGGCTGAAGGAAGAATACGGCGTGGATGCGATCTTCGAAGGCGTGCAGGTATACACTGCGCGCTGGATCTACGCGAAGGATGCGCGGAAGCTGGAAGAATTCCGCCGCAAGGCGCACGACAATCTCGCGCTCGATCATGGCGATGCGCTCGTCTACATTGCGCCGACACGCGTGAATCTCCAGCTCGCGGAAGAAAAATGGCCGGACATCGCGTTCAAGGCGACGCGTGAGCACGTGCTGTAGGAGCGGCGCCGGCCGCGAACGCGAATCGCAGCATCGCGGCTGAAGCCGCTCGTGCATGCCGTTGGGGGAGGCGATATGCGACTGAACCGCGCAACCTGGTCCTGGGTCTTCTACGACTGGGCGAACTCCGCCTTCGCCACGACAGTGATGGCGGGTTTCTTCCCCATCTTTCTCAAGCAGTACTGGAGCGCGGGCAGCGATCCCGCGACGAGCACGTTCCAGCTTGGCGTCGGCAACGCCATCGCCGGCATCATCGTGGCAGCGCTCGCGCCGGTGCTCGGTGCGATCGCGGATCGCGGCGGCGTGCGCAGGCGTTTTCTCCTGTTGTTCACCGTGCTCGGCATTCTTGCCACCGCCGGTCTTTATTTCGTGCAGAAGGGCGAGTGGCCGCTCGCGATCCTGCTCTACGTGCTCGGCACGATCGGGTTCACCGCCGGTGTCGTTTTCTATGACTCGCTGATCGTCGATGTCGCCGCGCCGTCGCGTTTCGACGTCGTATCCGGTTTCGGCTATGCATTCGGTTATCTCGGCGGCGGCGTGCTGTTCGCGCTCAACGTGTTCATGACGCTCAAGCCCGAGGTGTTCGGCTTCGCCGATGCCGCCGAAGCGGTGCGCATCTCGTTTCTCATGGTCTCCGCCTGGTGGATGATCTTCTGCATTCCGCTGTTCGTGTTCGTGAAGGAACGTCGCGCGGCGGACACGCCGCGTCCTGGCGTTGCCGTTCGTGAAGGCTGGCGGCAATTCCTCGATACGCTGCGCGAGATCCGCGCGTTGCGCCCGATCTTCCTGTTCCTGCTCGCGTACTGGTTCTACATCGACGGCGTGAACACCATCATCAAGATGGCCGTCGATTACGGCCTCTCGCTCGGCTTCGAATCATCGAGCCTCATCACCGCACTGCTGCTCGTGCAGTTCGTTGGTTTCCCCGCGGCGATCGCGTTCGGCTGGCTCGGCGAGAAGTGGGGCACGAAGCGGGGCATCTACCTTGCGATCGGCGTATACGCCGCCGTCACGGCGTGGGCGTATTTCCTGGAAAACGAAACCGAGTTCTTCATCATGGCGATCGCGATCGGTCTCGTGCAGGGTGGCATACAGTCGCTCAGCCGCTCGTATTACGCGCGCCTCATTCCCGCGGCGAAATCCGCGGAGTTCTTCGGCTTCTACGGGATGATCGGCAAGTTCGCGACCATCATCGGTCCCTTGCTCATGGGCTGGGTAGGCGTTGCAACCGGCAGCCCGCGCCTTGCGATTCTCAGCATAGTCGTGCTGTTCGTGATCGGCGCCGCGCTGCTGGTTTCGATACGCGATACTGCATCCGGGTAGTCCCTGCCGCCACCGGGACATGCTGATCATTCATTCCCCGGTAACCGTTTTCATCAGGCGTTCGGCAGGGCAGTCCGTTCAGGACGCCCAGTCCGCATACCAGTTGTCGAATACCCATTCTTCACCTTCACGACGAAACAGCGCGAAGAAACTGATGCCGCAGATGGTGTCGCATATGTAGTCGACATGCACAAGTGCAATCCCGGTGTCATGGAACACTGCCGGATTGCCGATGCGCAGGTAACCGACGGCGTCGGGATAGTCTGCGTAGAATTCCGCCCAGCCGAGGTACTCGTCCTCTGCCATGTATTCCTTGTACTGCTCGGGCATCAGCAGGACGACGTCCCGGTCCAGTACGCCAAGACCTTCCAGCGTCACGTTCACCGGTTCGCGGTTTGCCTTGTAATAGCCTGCAAAGGCGAGATCGGATTCTTCCTGCGTCCATGCCAGGAATTCGTAAGGAAACACGATATCCAGGGCGGTGATCGCATTGAGCGTATCGTCAGCCTCCATGTAACGTTCCGCCTGGTAGTTCATCGCCGTCAGGTCGGAAACGACGAGCTGTCCCTGTCCCGGCATGTACGCGGCTGCAACCACTGCATCGATGGCCATGTCGACAAGCCGGTATTTTTCCTCCGTCATGGCGAAGTCGTCGCCAGGTGGTTGCGCGGGTTTCCCGCTTTCATCATCGCAACCGGCAAGCAGCAGCGCGGCAATGGCAAGACCAAGATGACAGAGCGAACGAATGTTCATGCATCGACCTGCAGGTTATCCAGCGTGATTGATCGCGAATGTTTCCTGTGCGCGATGCGCAGCATAGCCGTGTTTGCTTCGCTGTCAAACTGAATGTCTGTTTTTCCGGACGCTTGAGCAGTTTTTCCTGTCGCATGTTCCTTTTCATGAGCGTGGCCGACGTGTTGAATGTGAAACCTGCATTTCACGATTGAATGCATTGATGTCGCATTTGTTCAATGCAGGCGGTCGCGCGATGACGATCATGAAAGTCTGGTGCATGATCCGGCGCCGTGGTGGCCGGCATGCCTGTGGAAACCTTGCGGAGATGTTTGCATGGAGAACGTTCTGCGTTCGGTCCTGGTTGTGCTGTTGTCGACGCTGGCGGCTGTCGCCGCCGCATCAACGGCTTCGCATGCGGGTTCAGGTGCATCGCCGCTCAAGGCGCCGATACGGACCGAGGACGGCCGCGTGCTGCATGCGGTGATACTCAGGGAAGCACCGCTCGCGTTGCAGGTATTCGCCGGTTCCGGCAAGCATGGCGGGATGGCGCGCAAGCGCGCGCTCGCGCAGGATTCAAGCGTGCAGTACCGCGTGCAGCTGAAGGCCAGGCAATCGGAGTTCGTTCGAACGGTTGCGGAGAAGATCGGACGCGTGCCGGTGGTGAAGCGTGCCTACCAGCTCGCCGTGAATGCGATGATCATGCCGCTCTCGCATGCCGAGGCGATGGTGGTGCGTGAACTTCCCGACGTTGCCGATGTGCATCCGGTCATGCGCCGGTTCCCGCAGACGGATCGCGGTCCGCGGCACATCGGCGCGCCGGCTGCCTGGAACGGCGAGATCGCCGGCCTGCCAGCCACGCAGGGCGAAGGCATGATCATCGGTGTGATCGATACCGGCATACGGCCCGAACATCCGTCGTTCGCGGACGTCGGGGATGACGGATACGATCACGACAATCCGCTCGGAAGCGGCGTGTATCTCGGCGACTGCGCGCTGCCGGAAGCGGCGCATTACTGCAACGACAAGCTGATCGGCATTGTTTCATTCCCCGAGATCACCGACGCCTTCGGCGACGATGCGCCGCCGTACGGGATCGATTACGCAGGTCACGGTACGCATGTTGCGAGCATCGCGGCAGGCAACGTGCTGCATGACGTTCCCGCGTACGGACCAACCGGCGTGCAGGGCGAATACGCGTTTCCCGAGATCAGCGGCGTGGCGCCGCACGCCAACATTGTCTCGTACCAGATCTGCTACCAGGGCGATCTCGGTGAAGGCTGCGACACCACGCTCACCGTTGCGGCCGTCGAGCACGCCATCGAAAACGGCGTCGATGTACTCAACTACTCGATCGGCGGCTACCCGGAAGATCCGTGGTATTCGATCGATGCCATGGCTTTCCTGAGTGCGCGTGCCGCAGGCATTCATGTCGCGACGTCCGTGGGGAATGAAGGTCCGCTATGGCGCACGGCGGGTTCGCCTGCCGTCGCACCCTGGCTGACGAGCGTCGCGGCATACACGCATGACCGCGCGATTTCCGATATCACGCTCGGCAACTTCGCCGGCGGCACCGGTGCGCCTGCCGCAATCAACGGCAAGGGTGTGACGGCGGGAATTGCTGCGTCCATCGTGCGTGCAGCCGATCACGGCGACGCGCTGTGCCTGGAACCGTTTCCGCCCGGCACGTTCGCCGGCGAAATCGTCGTCTGCGAGCGTGGCGGCATACCGCGGGTGGACAAGGGAGTGAACGTGCTCGCGGGCGGCGCGGGCGGCATGGTGCTGATGAACGTGGATCCCGCCGAGGACGATCTCGTCGCGGACTTCCACGCCTTGCCCGCGATCCATGTCGATCGCGAAAGCGGCGAGGCATTGCTGGAGTGGCTCGGGTCCGGCATGGGTCACACGGCAGAAATTTCCGCGACTGTCATTGGCGTCGATCCCGATGTCGCGGATCACGCCGGCACCTTCAGTTCGCGCGGCCCGGCGTTTCCCTACGCAGACATGCTTTCACCGCACGTCGCGGCTCCTGGCGTGCTGATCTACGGTGCATTCAGCGAGGATCAGCGTTTCAGCGCGGAACCGGTGGAAATGCCGTTCACGGCACTCGATGGCACATCCATGGCAAGCCCGCACGTAGCTGGCGCGCTCGCGCTGCTCGCCTTCCTGCGGCCCGAGTGGACGCCGGCGGAAATGCAATCCGCACTCATGCTCACGTCCGTTTCGGATACGCGCAATGATCTCGGCGAACCTTCCGTTCCGTTCGACCAGGGTGCCGGGCGCATCGATCTTGCTGCGGCGGCGAACGCCGCGTTCGTGATGGACGTGAGCGAAGCGGAATATCTCGCGGCAGATCCGGCCGTTGGCGGGGAGCCGGGCGCACTGAACCTGCCATCGCTGTCCGAGGCGGAATGTCTCGCAGAATGCAGCTGGACGCGGCGATTGCGTGCAACACAGGCGGGAAGCTGGACCGTGACGGCAACGGTCGATGATCCCGATGCGAACGTGAGCGTGGAGCCTGCGGCGTTCACCGTGGCGGAAGGCGAGGTTGTCGAGATCTCGGTGCGCATGACGTTGAACACGGACATCGCGGTTCCGCGCTGGACGTTCGGCGAAGTGCGTCTCGTGCCCGCAGCGGCCGGCATACCGGAACATCACCTGCCGATCGCCGCCGCGATCACGACCGCGCTGTTCCCTTTCATCAAGCATGTGGAGGCGCGGCGTCTTGCGGATTCGCAGATCATAGACGGCATGCAGAGCCGGGCGTCGGATGCGCTGGACATCACCGCGCGCGCTGTGCGCGCCGTGATCACGGATGTGGAACTTGGCGAAGACAGCACACCGGAAGACGTGCTTGACAACCCCGAGGGCAATACCTGGTGGAAGGTATTCACAGTCGCGAGTGAGGATGACGTGCTGTTCGTGGAAACGCTGGACGTTGGCGCGGACGTCGATCTTTTCATCGGCCGCGATACCGATGGCAACGGCAAGCCGTCCACCGCGGAACTGGAGGATGATCCCGTCTGCGTGGACGGCAATGCATCCGGCTTTGAAATTTGCATCGTTCACAGTCTTGCACCCGGCGACTACTGGGTGCTCGTGCATAACTTTTTCTCCGAGCCGGGCGCAACGATCACGCAACCGGTCTTCATCGGTTTCGTGCAGGGTGACGGCGTGCCCGGCGTGGCAGTGAGCGGTCCCGCGAGCGTTACGCATGGCGAGCCCTACGAAGTGCGCTTTGCCTGGGACATGCCGATGGATTACCACGAGGTCGTCTACGCGCTTGTGTCGGTCGGCGATGATGACGGCAACATCGGCAACGTGCCGGTGCGCATGGAGCGGCTGCGCGACGATGTGCGGCTGCTGGCAAGCGAAGAGTCCGTTCCTTTCGGCGATCCCGTCACCTACACGGTGCGCATCGAGACAAACCTGCAGTCGAACGAAACGCGCGACTACGTCATCGAGCTCGACCTGCCGCCGTTCGTTTTCCTGGAGTCGATCGACGGCGAACCGCGGCGCGAGGGTGAGCGCATTGTCTGGAACGTGACGCAGGAACCTTTCGGTTTGCCGCAATGGATCAACTTCACCGTCAGACCGCATGAGCGCTACCGCGGCGATGTGCTTGGCATGGAAGTGCAGCATCGCCTCGCGAACGACGCGACGAAGATGGAAAAGGCAAGCGCGATCCCTGTGCGGCTGTCTGGCCGCAGCGGCGGCGGCAGCGAACTTGCATTGCCATTGCTGCTGCTGCTTCTCGCCGGCATGCGCCGCTGCCTGCGGCGTTGATCGCGTGAAATGAAAGCCCGGCAATGCCGGGCTTTCATTTCACGCGCACTGCACGCAGCGCCGTTCGCAGCCGGTGCAGGCCGGATTCCTCCTCCGGCAGGTAACGCACGCGCACGTACTGCGTGATGAAGGCCTTCACGGCGGGTGCAAGTTCCGGTGCGTCGTGCGTGACGCGCGCAAGCAGATCCGTCGGGCCTTCGTGCAGTCGCGGCGGTCCAAGGCGCGGTGCGAGCCTGCGTTGCAGGTGGCGATACATGCGAAGTGCGGGATCGGAAGCCTGCGGGCGGTGCCGCCACACGAGCCACGCCCACAGCAGGAATCCGCCGATCGCGAGCAGCGCAGTCATGATGAGCACCATCTGCCGCCAGTCCGGATCGTCAAGCCCGAGTTTCTCCAGGAAGCGTTTCTGCATCTGGGGGTCGAAGCCGAGGAAGAACTCGAACCACAGCGCGTTGATCGCGGCCCAGCGCATCTCGAGCTGCAGCAGCAGATCGCCCGTGCCGCGCGCAAGATGCGATGGCAGTTCCGCACGATCGAGCGCTTCCGACAGGCCGCGTTCGACGCGCTCGGGCGCAACCGCCGCCGTCGGATCGACGCGCGTCCAGCCACTGTCCGGCAACCACACTTCCGACCACGCATGTGCATCCGACTGGCGCACTTCCATGTAATCGCTGAACGCGTTCCGTTCGCCGCCGAGATAGCCGGTGACGACGCGCGCCGGCACGCCCGCCGCGCGCATCAGGAACGTGAACGAACTCGCGTAGTGTTCGCAGAATCCTGCCTGCGTGTTGAAGAGGAATTCATCCACCGTGTCGCCGCGAAGCTGCGGCGGTTCGAGCGTGTAGCGGAAGGGTTGTTCGCGGAACATGCGCAATGCGCGCGCGACGATCTCGCGATCGTTCGTGCTTTCCGCGCGCCATGCTTCCGCGAGTTCGCGCGCGCGCGGATTGGCGCGCGCAGGCATCTGCAGCGCCCAGCGCCGTTCGAGCGCTGTGAGCTCGGGGCTGAGCACGTGATCGAGATGCGAGACGACGCGATACGAGCGGCGCTGGTCGACGGGCCGTCGTGCGGCGAGCAGGTAATCGCGTGTCAGGCGCGCATCCTCGGGATACTCCACGGGAACGGTCAGCGCGAACAGCCAGGTGCGCTGGTGCGGCTCGATCATCACCGTGTAACGCACCGGGTCGGATGTGTTCGCCGCGCGCTGCGTGTCCTGTGCGTTGAACACGCCCTGTATCCACGTCCTGCCGTTGAAGAAATGCAGCGTCGGTCCGCGCCAGTAGCGTTCCGCTTCGGGCGGCGGCGCGCCGTCGAAGCGCACGCGGAATGCAATCTCGTCCGACATCACCAGCTTCGAGATGGAGCCGGGCGTCATGCTGTCGTCGAGCCCGCTCACCGCGTTCGCGCCGGTGATGGGCACGCCCCACAGCGGTCCGGGAATGCGCGGGAACAGCAGGAACACGATCAGCGCGAACGGCAGCGCCTGCAGGAGATAAAGCCCGCTCTGCCGCATGGACGCAAAGAACGACGCTTCGGTGGCATTGCGCGTGATGGCGAGCAGGGCGCCCGTGAGCGACCACGCGACGAGGAGCATCCACCCGACAAACAGGATTTCCTGGCTGTAGAGAAAACCCGCGAACAGCAGGAAGTAGCTCAGCACCACCACGAACACCGCGTCGCGCACGCGCTGCACCTCGGTGAGCTTCAGCGCGATCATCACCATCAGCAGCGCGCTGCCGGCCTCCGCGCCGTTCAGCGTGCGGTAGCTCGCAAGCACCATCGCGAAACCGAAGAGCGCGAGCGCGGCCTTGATCCAGCGGCCGGGCATGCGCGCGTTCCGGTTCGCGGCCCATGCGCGCCAGCCGAGCAGCACGAACGCGAATGCGCTGATCCACGGCTGCACGTACACCGCGAGCCCCGCGAACAGGAGCGCGAGCGCGAGCAGCAGCACGCGTATGGTTGCGGTGTGCGGACGTGCATCGAGCTGCGCGGTTGCATTCATTGCGCAACATTCCCGTCGGTAAACAATGCAAGTGCGCGCAGGCAGCGCTGGTAATGCGCCTCCCCGCTGCCAAGCGGAATCTCGGTGCCTGGCAGCCGCAGTCCCCAGCGTTCATCGCTCGCCTGTGCATCCATCACCCAGCGCGTCAGGCGCGAGATGCGCGCTTCCGTGTCACGCTCCTGCGTGTCGTTCCAGTCAAGCCAGCGTGTCGCGGAACCGCCGCCGTGGAATTCCTTCACCAGCAGGTCGCCGTCCGTGCGTGCGGAGGCGCGCCACGCGATGTGTCGTGGCGCATCGCCGGGACGGTATGTACGAAGACCGGAAAAATCTTCCTGACCTGCGGATTCTTCGCGGCTGCTGCCGCTCTCGAGCGCAGCGGGCAGCGGCGCTCCACCTGGCGGCGCAGGCTGCGGATACACGAGGCATTCGAGATCCATGCGAAGCCACGCCCAGGCGCGGAACAGTCCGAACGGATACGTCGTGTGGATGCCGAAGCGGTGCGGGCGAAGCCAACCGCGCTGTCTTGCAGGAATACGCAGCGTGAGGGTGGCGGAAGTTCCCGGCGCAAGATCCGCGATGTCCTGCGTTTCGTCACCGTCATCGAGCGCGATGCCGCCGCGCATCACGCCGGCATGATTGCGCGCGATCAGTGGAAAGAGCGCGATGTCGCCCGCGAACACCGGCGCTGCGAATCCCGCGTGCAGTTCGAGCTTCTCGAGGTTGCGGTGCGTGTGATGCATGGCGACGAAGCCGAGCGAGGCGAGCATGAACGTGACGGTGTAGCCGAGGCTGCTCGAATAGTTCATCGAGCCGAGCAGCATCGCGATGAGCAGCGCGCCGAATATCGCGCCCTGGCGCGTCGGCAGGATGTAGATGCGCCGGCGCGCAAGCACGACGGGATCGGGATCGCGGCCTTGCCGCTTGTCGGCCCACGCCAGCACGCGCCGTTGAACGTTCGCTCGCGCGCGTTCGAACATGTCAGGGAATCGGTACGGCTTCGATGATCCGCCGCGCAAGGTCCGTGGAGGCAGCGCCCGGTTCCTCGCGGCGCATGCGCAGGCGATGCGAAACGACACCGCCGAGCACCGCCTGCACATCTTCCGGGATCACCGCGGAGCGGCCGTCGAGCAGCGCCCAGGCTTGCGCGGCGCGCTTGAGCGCGAGCGCTGCGCGCGGCGACAGACCGTTCACGAGATCCGGCGCTTCGCGCGTGTAGCGCGCAATCGCCTGGATGTAATCGAGCAATGCGGCAGAGGTGTGGACATCCGCCACGTGCGCCTGCAGCGCAACGAGTTCATCCGGCGTCAGCGCGTGCTCGAGCGTCGTGAGCATCTCGCGGCGGTCGCGGCCTTCAAGAAGCGCGCGCTCCGCATCGACATCCGGGTAGCCGAGATCGATGCGCATCAGGAAGCGGTCGAGCTGCGATTCCGGCAGCGGGAACGTGCCGATCTGGTAATGCGGGTTCTGCGTCGCGATCACGAAGAACGGCGCCGGCAGCTTGCGCGTCTGGCCGTCGACGGTGACCTGGTGTTCTTCCATCGCCTCCAGCAGCGCGCTCTGCGTCTTCGGCGTCGCGCGGTTCACCTCATCTGCGAGGATGAGCTGCGCGAAGATCGGGCCCGGCTGGAAACGGAATTCGCCGGAATCGCGATGCCACACCGCCGCACCGAGAATGTCCGCCGGCAGGAGATCGCTCGTGAACTGGATGCGCCGGTAATCAAGGCCGAGCGCGCGCGCGAGCGTCTGCGCGAGCGTCGTCTTGCCGACGCCGGGAATGTCCTCGATAAGAAGATGTCCGCGCGCGAGCAGGCAGGCAAAGCACAGGCGGATCGCATTCGGCTTGCCGAGGATCACGCCGTTCACGAGCGCCATCGCCTGCTTCAGGTCCGCGAGCTCGCCGCCGCGCGGCTGCGATGCGCCGCCGTGGCGCCCTCCGGTGTTCAGTTCCATTCGGTCTCCCGTCTGTGGTTCGTGCGGCGCCGTCGGCGCGAGCGGGTTTATTGTGCCTGAAGGGGGGGGTGGGTCGGAACCTTGAAGGAGCGAGTGAGCGTTTGTGCGGTATGTTCGAGGCGATTGGCGGGCAGGCCACCAGGACGTCATTCCCGGTACTCCGGGAATCCAGTTTTTCGAAAGATGCAGAGAGGGGTATTCAACAGCGGTTCCGGCCGCCCCTTCGCTTCGCTCCGGCGCATGGCCGGGTCCCTTTTGTTTCGGCAAAAGGAACCAAAACCATTCCGCTCCACTCAGCCGCCCTTCGGGTTCCCTGTGCTCCTCGCGTTCATCGGACACGCTCGGTAACTCGCCGGTCGGATCGGCGTTCGCTTCGCTCACTTGATCCGCCTCGGTCTCGCCACCCCTCGCTGTTCCGCACGGAAATCGCTGACCCTCGTTGCACTCGGGTTCCGATTTCCGGCTCCACACCCGCTGAACGCTGCGGTGCTCGGCGGCTTCCAGTCGCGTCTGAACATCCAAAGGCAAAGCAGGAGATGCTTCGAACTCACATAACGCAAGTTCCATTTAGCAGGCGTAGATCGTGCCAAACGATGCGCGGCACGACGCTTCCTGTCGGGCCGCACTGCATTTGGCCCGATCTACAGAAGCCGAGTCGCGATGAGGGAGCGAAAGAACGGCCCTCTCCCTGGCGGGAGAGGGCGCAAGCGTCAGCGAATGGCGTAGGTCATGGCTGGTTCCTTCACACCATCGAAACGCTTGTGACGCACATCCAGCGCATCGAACTCCGCATCATTCATCGGCAGGACCAGCGTCGTGCGGTTCTCGATCTCGCGAAGATACGCGTGCAGCGCGCGCACCTCGGCTTGCAGCAGCTCCACGAGCGCGTTCAACCCCGCACGGTCACCCGACGGAATCACGCGCGCGGTGCCGGGACCTTCAAACAGGAACTGGTGGATCGCGTCGATGAGGCCGCGAGCGGCATCGGCGGAGGCGTAGGGATTGAAGCCTTGCGGCATGTGGTAGGTGATGGACTCGTCCATGATGAATCTCCTTGGTTGCTCAAGCTGTTGAGCGTTAGGTATCGGGTGGTTAGCTTCCGGACCAAGGACCGGACGGGCTTATTTCCAGTAGCGGTGTTGTATTCACCCGCCACCCGACAAGACTCATCACGGATTCTTGGTTCCAGGAAGCTACTCCTGTTGCCTTGAAAGGCGTTGATAAATATAGAGTTTCCCTTGTCTTCCACCATCCGGTATGCCCTGAAAAACTCAAACAGAATCAGCTTTGGCTGACAAGACATAAGACCGTCGATGGACTAAATTTGGGTATCTGGATCACACGCGCGCCAAGGGGGGGAGCATGCACGTCGATCATCGTCCCTATGTTCGTTTCGCTGGTCGCTCCCGGCTCGATAAAGCGATCAATTCCCTTATTGGCATCACCGAAGGCATCACGGCCGATGCGGAAATCAACGCAGCCGAAGAAAGCTTTCTGCGCGCCTGGCTGCACGAACACCGAGAAGTTCGAGACTCGCATCCTTACAACGAGCTGATGCCAGTGGTTGAGCGGGCGATAGTTGATCGCGTCCTCACGAGCGATGAGAAAGAGGACATCCATTGGCTATGCGAAAAACTCCAGTCTGGGAGTTTTTACGACTCCATAACGGCGGGAGTGCAACGCCTTCACGCAATTCTTGGCGGAATCGCCGCTGATGGCCGGATAACTGCGGTTGAATTGAACGGTTTGTCCGAATGGATGGACGAGCATGATTACATGATGCGTACCTGGCCGTACGAAGAAGTCATGAGCCTTGTGGTCGCCGTGATGAGGGACAAGAAAGTCGATGAGAAAGAACACAAGCTCCTGATGTCATTCTTCGGCGAGTTCACAGCGTTGCTTGACGATAGAACAATCATTGCACCGAAAATCTTGCACGAAGGAAAAATCGTCGGTCTCTGCTCGGTTTGTCCAGAGATCGAGTTTGAAGAGAAAGCATTTTGTCTGACTGGCGCATCTTCCAGATATGCGCGATCTGAATTCACGGAGATGCTGGAAAGCAGAGGCGCAAGAGTTCTCTCTAATGTCTCGAAGAAGCTTGATTACCTGATTATTGGCGCGAACGGTAATCCGTGCTGGGCGTATGCGTGCTATGGACGAAAGGTGGAAGCGGCAGTGAACTTACGGCGAAAGGGATCGTCGGTGCTTCTTGTTCATGAGAATGACTTGCACGATGCGCTCGCGGAAACAATGCGCGACTGAGCTGGTGCCTTGGAGGCCGTATGACCCAATTGAAAGGATCGGAAGATATTTATAGGCAGTTGGTCGATGAATCCGAAGAAAGCTGGATCCTCGGCTTGTTAGCGTTCGCCGTAATCGAAGAGCAAAGAATCGAATGGATGAAACATCACGCTGATAACAACGGCGGCAGCATTCCCGGCGCTGATGAGGTCGCCAAATGGTATGAACAGCAACCGCCTAGCATTCTTCTCAAGGCAAAAGGAACGGCCGAAAACGCATTGAAAGCGTACGCTGACGAAGTGCTGGAAATTCTGATAGAAGACGCAAGGCAAGAGATCGAACAAAGCTTGATACTGACGGAGATACGGGAAACAAGGAAGTTTTGGCCGCAGTTCGGCGTTAACCTAGCAGGCGGTTTTATAAGCGCCTTGTTGTTTGCTGTTCTATTAACCGCATTCGCACTGTTGGTGTTCAATGACACATCTCCAGTCGAGATTGCAAAAAGCATTGCATCGGGAGAATAAGATGGTGAAACGTTCTAACAACGAAGTAACAAGTAAGCGCGCTGCAACCGCTGCGTCCGACGTGCTCAGGAGCAAGAGTTCTAGTAAGGCTGCAAAATCTGCAGCGGGTTCCGCTCTTTCTCAGCGAAAAGCCCCTGCTCGAGTGACATCGAGTAAGACGGCCACTGCCGCATCACAAGCTTTGCGCTCCAGTGGTTCGAGCAAGTCAGCGCGAACATCCGCAGGCTCGGCGTTGACTCAAAAACCAAAAAGAAACAGATAGTGTCCCCGGCTGGGCAAGGGTCATGAGAACCGTGCAATATTTTTTGGCCAGGAGTTTAGGGTTGAGTCTATTTTTTTGGTTACGCAAAGAACAAAAATTGACCTTAAACCGTTGCGACGCAGATGGTTTTGACCGACACGTCAATCCTGCAAAGCTCGACGGAGGGTTGCTTAACATCTAAGGAGAATAATATGGCAAATACGAAAACTGTCTTCGTTGCTTTCGCGATTGAAGACGAAAGAATTAGAAACATGATTAAAGGGCAATCGTTACACACCGATACGCCATTCGAGTATATCGACATGTCGGTGAAAGAAGCCTACGACGAAGACTGGAAGAAGAAAGTGCGTACACGGATACTTCGGTCTGATGGGGTTCTCGCGATTGTTAGTAAGAACTCGCTAAGTTCGAGCGGACAGAAGTGGGAAATCAAATGTGCTAAAGAAGAGAAAGTTAAAGTGCGTGGAATATGGGCGTACAAAGAAGACCGTACCAACATCGAAGGTGTTAATACGATGGTTTGGACGTGGGATAACATTGCTAACTGGATTGATAGCCTCTAATGCGAAAAGCTCTCGTTGTCGGAATTGATTACTACGCTCACGTCTCGCCGTTGTTTGGTTGTGTTAATGACTCATTCGCGGTGAAGGCTATGCTCGATCGTCACGCCGATGGTTCTGTGAATTTCGGCGTCAAGCATCTCACTGCGACCAAGCAAAATGAATCATGTGATCGAGATGAATTCCGCCAGGCGATCAGTGACCTGTTCTCTGGGGACGGAGACGTATCAATATTGTATTTTGCTGGACACGGCCATATTGAGGCGACCGGCGGCTATCTTTGTTCTTCCGATGTAAAGACCGGGAATGACGGCGTGCCTTTAGCTGAAATCATGATCATGGCTAACCAGTCGAAGGTCAAAAACCGCGTGATTATCCTCGATAGTTGCCACAGTGGGGTTGCGGGAGGAAGGGCGCTACAACAAAACGTGGCTGAAATTAGTGACGGTGTGACCATCCTGACGGCCTCAACTGCGGAACAATATGCAACAGAAGAAAATGGGGCTGGAGTTTTTACAAGCCTTTTGGTGGATGCGCTTGGCGGCGCTGCCGGAAACTTGGTCGGGGATGTAACGCCGGGGGGTGTGTATGCGCATGTAGATCAGTCATTAGGACCTTGGGCGCAACGTCCTGTGTTCAAAACGAATGTAAATCG
Organism: uncultured Gammaproteobacteria bacterium; assembly: GCA_964599565.1. Lineage (GTDB taxonomy): Bacteria > Pseudomonadota > Gammaproteobacteria > Natronospirales > JAJUFS01 > JAJUFS01. The sequence continues at coordinate 1,284 of CAZRFE010000001.1, read as the reverse complement.
TTTTGTTTCTTTGCGTAAGGTGAAACCTCCTTTGGAGCTAGCCGAGCTTCGTCGGATATATGAATTTTTTCCTTCCCCCGGCTTCCAGTTTCAACTTGATCCTACATTTGAGCCTGAACGCGACGATTCTTGGGCTGTAAATCCTCGAAGTATTCCGGCACCTGTGCCCGAACATAACGAAATTTTCCAAGTTCTGCAGAAATACAACCGCGTCGGGTTGCTTGTGCCAGAAGGTGCACCGCATATGTGGCATGCGGCTATGGAAAGTAAGACTGTCCGCCTCACAGCGCTCGGTGAACATTACCGACGATTGGCAGAAAAGGGGCTTATATAAGATCGTCGAATGTCAGAATTTGGTATTAGGAGTTTGGGCAGAGATCGGATCTTGAATCGCAGCATGACAAAGGCCGCGCACGACGAGCACCGCAGGTCTCCTTTGAATAGATGATTGCCGACCGGGCCGCCTTTCTTTTGGTTACTTTTCTTTGGCGGAGCAAAGAAAAGTGACTCGGCCAAGCTGCGAGCGCAGCGAGAAGCGGCCGAAAACTCCTTTGAAGCCTGGACACTGTTCCTCAGCCAAAAGGATGTTGGGCTGCGCTCGTTCTACTCGCTTGGCGCCAACCTAAAAAAAAGCCTCGCAACGCGAGGCTTTTTTTTATCAGCGCACGAGCTGTCAAAGCGCGGTTATGCGTTCCCGCTGAACGCGCAACTCCTTCACCGTCCCCTCCATCTCCGCCACTCTCTTCCTCTCCTGCTCGACGACTTCCGCGGGCGCATTCGCAACGAAACTCTCATTCGAAAGTTTCCGCCTGCATCCCTCGAGATTCTTCTCCGTCTTCTCGATCTCCTTCGCGAGGCGCGCGAGCTCCGCATCCTTGTCGATGAGTCCTGCCATCGGCAGATGAATCTTCATCGTGCCCGGCATGAGCGCGACGGCACTCGGCGGTGGCGCGCCATCGAGCACGGCGATGTCTTCAAGGCGCGCGAGGAATTTCACGAGCGGCGCCTGGCGGGCGAGGATGTCCCTGTCGTTGTCGGTCAATGCTTCGAGCAGCACGGGCACGGGTTTCGAGGGCGAGAGATTCATCTCGCCGCGAATGCGCCGCACCCCGAGGATGAATTCCATCGCCCAGCGCATTTCCGCTTCCGCGGCTACATCTTCCGCGTACTCCGTCGTTTTCGGATACGGCTGCAGCATGATGGTTTCGCCCGTCTTTCCTGCAAGCGGGGCGACGCGCTGCCAGATTTCCTCGGTGAGAAACGGCATGTACGGATGCATCACGC